>JBBRYD010000049.1:0-24577 GCA_038238065.1 Propionibacteriales bacterium
CAAGCCGGGCAAACAAGCGTGAACCGGTGCGTCTCTCAACGGCGGAAGGGAGGCGCAGGTGGCGTCACCACGGCGCCGGCCCGAGGCCGTACCTGAGCTCCTCGACGCATTGTCCGGCCAACTCGAGCAACAGAACTACTTCGTTCGATTGGCCGTATGCGGCGGTTGCTCATGCCGGCAGTGCGTCGCGGTTTCGACGTTGTTCTGCCTGCTGCAGGCCGTGGGAGAACAGGGTGGTGTCGAACCAGGTAGGGAAGGCCTTGGCCAGCCGGCTCGGCCCCAGGAAGCGGGCGTGCTTGTTGGCGACGAGGTCGCGGAAGGGTACGAGCCCGACGAGCCAGGGGTGCATCTGTGCGGTGTCGGCCTCGAGGGCGAGATCAACAGGCATGCCTTGGTCGTCCTTGCAGACCGTGATTCCCGAGCGCTGGATATCGACCCAGCCTTGGGCACCGCCTGCCCCGGTGAGCACGAGGTGCACCACGGTGCGGGTCTGGGGTAGCTGGGTGGGGATGGCCATTTGGTGCAAACGCCAGATCAGCGTCAGGCCGTCGCATTCTTCGTCGATCGGGTCGCCGAACATCCATTCCGCCGCCCAGGCGCCCATGGCCCACACGATCGGTGTCAGCGCCTGACCCGCCGGAGTGAGCGCATAGGTGCCCGGGTATCCCGGTCGGCTGGCTTCATGGGTCATCAGCCCTCGGCGCTGAAGCTCGCGCAGCCGCTGCGCTAGCAGGGTTCGACTGGCTCGGGGGATCCCACGATGGATCTCGTTGAAGCCGCGAGCGCCGACCATCAGCTCGCGGATGATCAAGGGCGTCCAGCGGTCTCCGAGCACCTCGACCCCTGCGGCGATCGGGCAGTAGTCCCTGCGGTTCATCTCGTCATCGTGCTCCCCCGACGAACGATCCGGTAGTACGAGTTCTGTACTGCCGAGGTCCCACCGCACAGCGGGCCGCCACCAGCGATCGGTCGACTACATCCCCTTCGCGCGCCGTTGAGGGCGATCGGCACTGGTACGACATGGTCACTGGTGGCCATGGCCGACGGTCCCGCATCCTCGGGTGAAGGCATTCATCAGGTCCATCGTGGACCTGTACCGACGAGCGGAGACACCAATGACGATGACGAACATCCAGACCCTGGACGAGGCGAAACTCGAGGCTTTCGTCGGGCGGGCGGTGGTCGACATGGGGGCGGCCATCTCAGGGCTGCTGTTACACCTCGGCGACCGGCTGGGCCTGTACAAGGCGATGGCGGGCGCCGGTCCGATCACCTCGGAAACGTTGGCGCAGCGGACCGGCACTGCGGAGCGCTACGTCCGCGAGTGGCTCGCCAACCAGACCGCCGGTGAGTACGTCGTGTACGACCCGACCGGCGCCACCTATGAGTTACCCGCAGAGCAGGCCATGGTCCTGGCCGACGAGGACAGCCCGGTCTTCCTTGCCGGCGCGTTCGAGACCATCGCCTCCTGCTACGCCGACCACGATCTCGTGGTCGACGCGTTCCGCACCGGCGCAGGAATCGGCTGGCACACCCACGACGAGCGGCTGTTCTCCGGCGTTGTGCGGCTCTTTCGTCCCAGCTACGCCGCCCACCTCGTTCACGAGTGGCTTCCTGCACTCGACGGTGTGGTCGACAAGCTCCGAGCCGGTGCCAAGGTGGCCGACATCGGCTGCGGATACGGCGTGTCCACCATCATCATGGCGCAGGCCTTCGAGCACTCGACGTTCGCCGGCTTCGACAGCCACCAGCCGTCGATCCAGTCCGCCCGGGCGGCAGCCGCCCAGGCCGGCGTGGACCGACGAGCAACCTTCGACCTCGCGACGGCCAAGGACCTCCCCGGCGACGGTTACGACTTCGTCTGTCTGTTCGACGCCCTGCACGACATGGGCGACCCCGTCGGCGCCGCTCGCCGTATCCGTCGGGCCATGGCACCGGATGGCACTCTGCTCCTGGTCGAACCCAACGCCCATGACGCCCTCGAGCACAACCTCAACCCTGTCGCACGGACCTAATACGGCCTGTCCACGGTCGTCTGTACTCCCGGCTCGTTGGCCCAGGACGTCGGTCTCGGGCTCGGCGCACAGGCCGGCGAGCGCCAGCTGGCGATGCTGCTGCGCGATGCCGGGTTCAGCCACGTGCGTCGGGCCACAGAGACCCCGTTCCACATGATCTTGGAGGCCAGACCGTAGGCGCCCCCTCGGGCAACTCAGCGTCAGCGACTTCGCGACGCCCGCTGGGTGGTGTGCGAGATGGGGTACGCGGGAGGTCGGTCAGACCATGATCTTGCCGCCCGCGACGTCGACCGGCCCCAAGGGGGCGGTGGCGGCGCCGATGCCGCGGGACCCGCCGGTGACGACGGCGACCCTCCCGGCCAGGTCCGGGTAGCGGGCGACGGTAACAGGTGGGGTTGACGAGTGTGTTGGTCGGTCATCTGTGCACCTCTCGGTTCGACTGGTTGAGCCCGGGATCCAGATGACCACGCCAGCGAGGGGTGGGTCAGCGACCACATATGGCGCGGCGGCTGGCCGCCAGGCCGGCGATCAGGGCGCGAGCAAGTCCGAGCACGAGCAGCGCAGTACCTATCCGCAGGCGTGCGAGAAACCCGGCCGAGGACGGCGCCTGCGCCACCCTCGGCCGGGTCTCAGCTCGCGTACCGCGTCAACGGAGCACGAAGTCCCTCAACGGCTTCACAGCAGTGTGACTAGGACTTGTGTCCGAGGTACTTCTCCCACGGACCACGGATGGCGAAGGTGTGTCCGGGTTCCTGAACGTTGCCGAAGAGCACCTTGCCGTTCGGCGAGAACGTGGGTCCGGTCATCTCGCTGTAGACGTTGGCTCCCGAGGTGGTCTGCTCCAGCACGATCAGGTTCCGGGCAATCGCCTGGGCGCCGGTCTCCCGAGACCAGCTGAGGAGATGGTTTGCCGTGTTGCCGTCCTCGGCCAGGATCAGACTTCCGTAGGGCGAGACGTGGACGTTGTCCGGACCGTCGAACGCCAGGTCCCGGCTGAGTCCGAGGCCGGTCTCAGGATCCACCGTCTCACTGTGCAGCAGCTCGTTGTACGGGAAGTACGCCATCAGGGTGAGCGTCTGGGAACGGTACTGGTAGTACCAGATCTGACCGTCGTGCTTGGTTGCGTCAGTGGGCAGGTCACCTGCGGCGAAGGCGAAGCTGGCGGCGAAGTACAGACCGTGCCGGTCCCCCCACGCTCCTTCCAGCTTCTTGGAATGGGTCACCTCGCCGGCCGCGAACTGATCACGCATCGACTTTGTCTGGGCATGACGGTCCGGGACGTTCTTCCACGACGTCTTGAACGGGCGTCCTATCTGCGCAGACGTGACGTAGGCCAGGTCAGGGAGCACACTGCCGTCCTGGGTGTGGACGACCATGGCCTGGAGCCGCCCATCGTTCGGTTTCAACGACTCAGCGATGTAGGGCCCAAGACGGTGGCCGTCGGGGGCGGTCCACCGATACAGGAGGCCGGTCGGCTTGCTCGCATCCTCGGTGATGTAGGCCCGCGTGCGAGACGGGTCGATCACGACCGCTTCGTGGGGGGCCCGTCCCCACGCCCGGATCGGTTTGGGCGACTGCTTGTCGGGTTTGTCGGGAAAGACCTCGAAGATGTAGCCGTGGTCCTTTTCCAGGGTGGCGGTCCCGACTGTGGAGCCCGCCTTGGCCTCGGTCTCCTCACACGTGAGCCACGTCCCCCACGGCGTGATTCCGCCCGCGCAGTTGCTGATCGTCCCGGACAGACCCACCCATTCAGAGTTGCGGTGACCGAGGCTGGTGGTGTCGATGACCGTCACGCCGCCACCCAGTGCGCCGTGGTCGTAGACGGTGCCGCGCACGAGCGGCACCGGCAGCGCACTTCCCGGACCGGCTTCGTGATTCTGCAGTAGACGCAAGCCGTGCGAGGTGTGAACCACGCCGGTGCCGTCGGGCCGTTCCGGAGTCTTGCCGATCGTCTTGCCGCGGCCGTCCTGAAGGTCCGTCGCCCCAGACTCGGCGACCACCTGGTAGGTGAACCCTGGTGGCAGGGCAAGCAGGTCCCCGGGCGAGGACTGCAACGGAGGAAACAGCGCACTCAACTCTCGGGCGAAGTCGTGGTTCGCCGATGGTGCAGCATGCGCGGCGGTCGGCTCCAAGGCAAGGCCCGTGCCGGCGGCAACGATCCCCACCCCGGTGACCGCACCGCGGTTGAGTAGCTGACG
Organism: Propionibacteriales bacterium; assembly: GCA_038238065.1. Lineage (GTDB taxonomy): Bacteria > Actinomycetota > Actinomycetes > Propionibacteriales > Propionibacteriaceae > Microlunatus. The sequence continues at coordinate 4,214 of JBBRYD010000049.1, forward strand.
TCTGGTGACTGACATGAAAACCCCGTTCGCTAGGTGCCAGGTTCGAGAACCTGGCATATCAATGGGCCTGAGTGTGTCGAGGCCGCATGAACCGCGCGTGAACCGCGGGGGAACAGCCGAGGACGTTTGCCACGGTGGTCAGGAGGGTTTCTCGACCGCATCATCGGCCACCAAGGGGCGGGTCCACACGATCACGGAGCTGGGCGGGGAGAAAGCGTGAGTCGGGCGGTGAGTCCGGCAAAGAGGACGTCGAGGGTGAAGTCGAGTTGGGTCGCCCCGTCGTCGTGGGCGAGCTGGGGCGCGAGGCTTCGCAGTCGGGGGAACTGGGAGCCGGAGAGCCGGTGGAAGCCGAAGCGGAGAACGGGGTCGGTCTCGTTCGGGTTGACGTTCAGTTGTTGAAGCTCGGTGAGCAGGCAGCCGATGTAGGTGCGGGCGACGTGGAGGGCGTCGTCGACGGTGAGTCCGGCGGCGGTGAGGAGCGTCAGCAGCTGCTCGAGGAGTCTGAGGGTGCCCTCGGGGCGTAGCGCAAGTGGCGTGGTCAGTGGCTGCGCGGCGAGCAGCGTCACGACGTTCGGATGGGCGACAGCCAGCGCACGCAGGTGGTGGCCGCTGGCCCGCAGTTGGGCCTGCCAGTCCTGCTCGTCGTCTGCGCGGGGCGCGGGGAGCTGTTCGAGGACGTATTCGACCAAGCCGTCGAGCAGGGCTGCACGGTTGGAGAAGTATCGGTACAGCGACATCGGGTTCCGCTTGAGTGTTTGACCGAGCCGCCGCATCGTCAGGGCATGGAGGCCCTCCGCGTCGACGAGGTGCAGGGCCACGGCCAGAACGCGCTCGGTGCTCAGTCGTTCGGGAGCGGGGATGAGCGGGTCGTGGGGGTCGACGACGTCCACCGGGGGGTTGATGCCTTCGCTGGTCACGACAAGTGCTCTGCTGCGGGATTGTGCTGCACGACCCGATCATAGTGTATCGTTTACATCGTAAACATACGTCGTATGTTTACACCGTAAGCGCTGGCGGGTTCGTCAGCTGCTTTGTTAGCCACCGAAGCGCGACCGCAGGGTCGGCACAGATAGGAGATTCATATGAGCACGACCACCGGTTCCCAGGTTGACTACAACGGCAGCGTGGACCAGCCGCGTCGGCGCCTGACCACCGAGACCAAGGCTTCGACCAAGACCACCGAGTTCCTGGCGTTCGTCGCCATGGTGGTTGCCGTCGTCATCACGGCGAACCTGTACGACGGCACCGGGAACGGTGACGGCGACCCGTTCGGCGCCACCACCGCGATGCGCTACATCGTCTGGTTGACCATTGGGTACATGGTCGCCCGCGGTCTGGCGAAGTCGGGCAGCCGCGAGGCCTTCGACGCCTGATAGCGCCAACAACGGCCGCCGTCCGCGCTCTCACTTTGGAGGGCCGGACGGCGGCTTTTTGCCTGCCAGGGTCAGTCAGGCATCCTTGGTGAGCTGCACCAGGCCATCCGGGAGGCGGCTAGCGACGGGGGCCGCTGCTCGTCCAGCGGAGCCGGACCGCGGCGGGCTCGGTAGCCCCTCTCAGGTACTGGACGAAGGACTTGGTGAACGCGAGAATCGGCACTGCCACCAGCGCCCCGACGATGCCCGCGCCGATGATGCCGATGGCGATGGCGAGCAGGACCGCCAACGGATGGAGCTTCACGGCCCGGCCGAGCAGGAAGGGCTGGAGGATGTGACCCTCGATCTGCATGACGAGGATGATGGCGCCGAACATGATCAACGCCTGCACCCAGCCGAGGGCCACCAACGCCACGACCACGGCGACGAATCCCGAGACGAACCCGCCGACGAGGGGCACGAATGCCCCGATGAAGACGAGAGCGGCCAGGGCCGGCGCGACCGGCACCTGGAGGATCAGGGCTGCGATCAGGATGCCGACGGCGTCGGACAGGGCGACCAGGATGGTGGCCCGGACGTAGTGGGACAGTGAGCGCCAACCCTTGCCGGCGGCCAGGTCAACACGGGCCTGGACGTGTGACGGGAAGAACTTGAGCAGGAACTCGAAGATGCCGCGGCCGTCGTAGAGGAAGTAGAAGAGCGCGAACATGGTGATGGCGAACCCGGCGACGAAGTGTCCGACCTGGGCGGTCACGGCCGCTGCGTAGCCGGCCACGCTGCTCTGGCTCTCAGCGAGGAACGACTTGATCCGTGCCAGCCAGGCTTCACCGGTGAAGTACTGCGTCCCGAGGTGCAGGGGTCCATTCTGGAGATAACGCGCCAGCTGGTCGATCCCGGCTCCCACGTTGGTGGACAGCACCGCCGCCTGGGAGACGATCTGAGAGGTGATCAGCGTCAGGGCCCCGGCGATCAGAGCCAGGCCGCCGAGGACCGTCAGCGCGGTGGCGGCTCCTCGCGGGAGTCCCCAGCGGCGGAGGCGGTCCGCCACCGGCGACAGCATCGCGGCCAACAGGACCGCGATGGCCAGCGGTACCACCACCTCGGCCAGGTGCCCGAGCAGTCGCCCCAGGAGATACACCAGAGCACCGACCAGGATCAACCGCCACGACCAGGACGCGGCCGCGTCAAGACCGTCCGGAACGGAGCGGGACGCGGCCGGAACGGCCGGGATGATCGGGGCGGCGGGCGGCTCGCCGTTGCTGGGCCCATGCCCGGCTGCAGTTCCCGGTGGCGTCACTGATCCGTCAGCGGCGGCGCGCCTGTGCTGAACGCCCTGCGCATCGTCACCCTCCGTGGTGGTGAGCGATGCCACGGAACCGGCGGTCAGGGGTGGGGCGGTCTGAGCATCACGCCGCTCGACCAGCCGCTCCCAGATCCTGGCTGAAATTCCCACCCCTGCGCCTCCGTGCCGTTTGGTCAGACCAACCCGCGGTGTGCGGGGCCTGGGATACAGTTTACGATGTAAAACGCTAGGCTCATCGTGTCACCGATCGAGGCCCGGTAGTGACACTGGCAGGGCGTGGCGGGCATGTCTAGGACAACAGGCGGAGCTGTCCTGCTTCGTCTGTGACGATCTCAGTGAGGAGCTGTCATGACGACGCAGGTCGAAAAGTCGATCTTGGTGAATGTGCCGATCAGCACGGCATACAACCAGTGGACGCAGTTTGAGGAGTTTCCCCAGTTCATGGGGGGGATCACGAGCGTGACCCAGCTCGGTGAGGACCGCCTGGAGTGGGTGGCCGAGATCGCCGGGGTGAAGCGGCGGTGGGAGGCCAAGGTGCTGGAGCAGGTGCCGGACCGCAGAGTTTCCTGGGCGGCAACCGAGGGGGCGACGAACGCTGGATCGGTCACCTTCGAGGATGTCGGCGGCGGCCAGACGTCGGTGCACCTGTCGTTGGAGTACGAGCCCGAGGGACTGGTCGAGAAGGTCGGCGACAAGCTGAACGTGGTGGAGAACCAGGCCGAAGCCGATCTGGACCGTTTCAAGGCTTTCATCGAAGCGGAGGGATACGCCACCGGGGCGTGGCGCGGATCAGTGGGTCACGGCGTCCCGGCCGGCACTCCTGGTGTGGAGGACGCGGACTCGTCCCGCGGTGACAGCGGCAAGGCTGGCGTGTCGGGCAAGGCGGTGGCGGCCGGTGTCGGTCTGGCCGCGGCGGTTGCCGGCGTAGCAGCTGCCACCGCAGCGCAAGGGGCGGCTGAGAAGGCCTCTCCCGTTGTCCACGCCGACACCACACCCTCGGACAGCGTGCCCGTCGCAGCGGGGGTAGACGTGCCGCCGACCCTGGAGACGCACGACAACAAGCCAGGTCATGTCCTGACCTCGGAAGAGATCGATGCGGGAGCTGCTGGAGTCGACAATGCGGCCAGGAGTGACGAGTAAGTTCCTTACGTCCCCGTCTCAGAGCTACGCGGAAAACGCTGCGTCGGACCAACGTCCGGCGCAGCGTTTCGTGTTGCGGTGGGTCAGTGACCGCCCTCGCCCACCAGCGCCTCCCCGTGCCGGCTGCTCCTCAGGTCGAACAGGGCGTAGCCGGCCACCATGGCCAGGCAGATAGCCGGGATGATGAAGCCGATGGCCTGGTTGTTGCCCGTGACGTCGGCGACCCGGCCTTGCAGCGGGGGCAGCAGGGCCCCGCCGAGGATGGCCATGACCAGACCGGCCGCACCGAATTTGGTGTCCTCCCCGAGGCCTTGCAGCGCCAGACCGTAGATGGTCGGGAACATCAGTGACAGCGACAGCGAGATGGCCACCACGGCGATCAGGCCCACGATGTTCGGTGACAACAACCCGATCAGGGCAAAGAGCACGCCCAGGGCGGCCATGGTGAACAGCAGCTTGCTGGGGCGGATCTTCCCCAGGAGATAGAACATCAGGAAGCGGGACACCAGGAACAACAGCAGGCTGGCCTGGAGAAACCAGCCGGCCGCACGCGGAGCGTAACCGACGACGAACTCCGCGTACTGGATGGTGAACGACCAGGCACATACCTGGGCTCCGACGTTGAAGAACTGGGCCAGGACTCCCCAGCGATAGTGACCGTTGCGAAAGAGTCGTCCGACCACACCCTTGTGCACGTGCGGCACCCCGCCGTCCACTTCGCGCTCATGGTCCTCGAGCGGGTTGTGCATGTTCTTGCGGAAGAAGATCAGGATCCAGATGACGACCAGGACAGCGGCGATGCCCAGGTAAGGACCCAGCACCAGCCCGAGGTCGTGACGTTGCAGCGTCTCAAGGGCTGCGCCGCTCTGTCCCTTCTTGGCCGCCTCCGGCGTCAGCCTCGGCAGGATCAGCGCCGCACCGAGGAGCACGCCGATGTTGGCACCGACCGGGTTGAACGACTGCGCCAGATTGAGCCGGCGGGTTGCCGTCTCGTCGGGACCCATGGCGATCGCGAACGGGTTGGCCGAGGTCTCCAGGATGGACAGCCCGGCCGCCAGCACGAAAAGCGCGATCAGGAAGATCCCGTACGTCAGCAAGCGACTGGCGGGCAGGAACAGCACCCCGCCGATGGCCGCCAGACCGAGTCCGGTCAGGACGCCGGTCTTGTATCCCCAGCGCTTGTTGATGAAGGCGGCCGGAATGGCCAGCAGGAAGTAGGCGCCGTAGTAGGCGAACTGCACGAGCGCCGACTGGAAGTTGCTCATCACGAAGATCTTCTTGAACACCCCGACGAGGACGTCGCTCAAGTTGGCGGCCGATCCCCATGCCGCGAAGCACGTGATGAGCAGGATGAAGGGAATCTTGAGGTTGGGATAAACCAGCTGCTGCGGTGACTGCTGTTCGTCCACCCGCAGCGACTGGCGGTTTTCTGTGGTCATGGCACCGCTTCCTCAGGATCTGTCTTCCACGAAAGGAATGACTCAGCTGATAACAACCTAAACCCGGTCGACAGCAGGACGCGAGACCCCGAGCAGCACTTTGATGGTCACGATCAGACGACGGGCACGAGCCAGGTCAGACCTCGGTACAGAGGCGCAGGGTGGAGGGTTCGCGCAACAACGGATCCAGCAGAGTGTTGCCGTGCTTGTTGTGGTCCGACGCCATGTGCTCGTCCCAGGCGGCCCGGGAGGCGAAATATTCGATCATGGTCCAGGTGTTGGGCTCATCATCATCTGAGTGCACCAGATGCATCGAGAGGCAGCCCTCTTCTTTGAGGTTGTTCTCGATCATCGACTTCAGCTGGGCCTTCGCTTCCGCCCGCTGGTCAAGTTTCGGCCTGATACTGACGATCAGGAACAGGGGACCGTCTGGAACCGCCATAGGACAAACCTTTCCGTCGACCACTGGGCACACAATCGTCGACCCTGGGTGCCTCTTCGACGATTTCGCACCATTGTGGAGTCGCCGCCGTCCCTCTTGACAGAGATTCTTCCGGCCATCTCACGATGAGACCACGCGATGACTGGTGGCGCCATGACGCCCATTGTCCAGCGAGCGAGGAGGGCTGGGCGAGCCCGGTCAGGGCACCTCGGGCTGTTGCGGTTCCGGGGTCAGCAGGCCGAGCCGGTCCAGCTCCGCGGCCAACCCTGCCCCGTCGGCGGCGTAGATCCAGGGCACGGAGGTCGCGTCGCCGCCGCCGTGCGGACGCCGAGAGCTCCCGGCCAGCACGGCCTCACCCGGGCTGAGCTGGCGGATGCAGACGGCGCGGACGTGGCTCGGGTGCTCGGCCGCAAAGGCCCCGTAGATGGCCTCGTCGTGCTGGCCGTCGTCGCCGAACAGCAGCCACCGGACGTCTGGGAACTCCTGCACCAGCCGGGCGAGGCTGTCGTGCTTGTGCTGCTGGCCGCTGCGGAACCACCGGTCGGTGGTGGGGCCCCAGTCGGTGAGCAGCAGGGTCCCGGGGGGATAGAGGTTGCGGGACAGGAACCGGGTGAGCGTGGGGGCCACGTTCCAGGCCCCCGTGCTGAGATACACCATCGGTGATGAGGTGTAGCTGTCGCTCAGACGTTCGTACAGCACCGGCATGCCGGGCGTGGCGGTCCTGGCGTGCTCGTTGACCACGAAGGTGTGCCAGGCAGCGAGCAGCGGGCGGGGGAGTGCGGTGATCATCACGGTGTCGTCGATGTCGGAGACGATGCCGAAGCGGGTGGCCGGATCGACGATGAAGACTGCCGACTCGACCACGGCGGAGCCTTCGGCGCTCAGGCCGATGGTGTGCCAGCCCGGCGTCAGCGCGACCGGGACCACGGCGTCGATGATGCCGCTCCGGTCGGCGGTGACCTGATGGGAGCCGCCGCCCACGTCGACGCGGACCGCCGCCTTCTCGACCGGCACACTGGTGAAGCTCCGCCAGCCCCGTGCTCCGGCGGGCTCACCCGAACGACTCCGGCCCTCGGGGTCACGGCTCAGCAGCGACCGCCCCAGCACCCGGATCCATTCGGTACTGCCGTAACCGGTGTACGGGATCACCGTGGCGCGGTATCCACTGGCTCGGGCGCGGCGGGCCCGCCAGCGCAAGATCGCATGGTCGACGCGAGCGGGTCGGTGCAGCACTTCGTCGAGGGTCGGGCCGACCGAAGATTCTGACACGGGATTCACTCGCCTCCGGTGCGACGGAGGACCTCGCTCAGCCGCTCTGCGGCCGCGATCACCGCCGGAGCGTGCAGCCGACCGGGCTGGCGAGAGAGGCGCTCGATGGGACCGGACACGCTAACCGCGGCGATCACCTTGCCGGAGGGAGACCTCACCGGAGCCGACACCGAGGCGACTCCGGGCTCGCGCTCGCCGACGGAGTGGGCCCACCCACGGCGACGGACGGCGGCCAGGGCGACGGCGGAGTAGCGGCTGCCGCGGAGACCGCGTTGCATCCGGTCCGGCTCCTCCCACGCCAGCAGGATCTGGGCCGCTGAGCCGGCGGTCATGGTGAGCTGGGTGCCGACCGGGACGCTGTCGCGCAGACCGGACATCCGCTCGGCGGTGGCCACACAGATCCGGTAGTCACCCTGGCGGCGGAACATCTGCGCCGACTCTCCGGTGATGTCGCGCAACCGGGCGAGCACGGGGCCGGCGGTGGCCAGCAGTCGGTCCTCACCGGCGGCGGAGGCGAGCTCGCCCAACCGGGGTCCCAGGATGAAGCGTCCCTGCAGGTCTCGGCTGACCAGACGATGATGTTCGAGGGCGACGGCGAGCCGGTGAGCCGTCGGTCGAGCCAGGCCGGTGGCGGCCACCAGACCGGCCAGGGTGGTCGGTCCCGTCTCCAAGGCGCCCAGCACCAGGGCGGCTTTGTCGAGAACGCCGACACCGCTAGAGTTGTCCATGTCTTGATACTGCCGTCTCGGATGCTGGAATGCAAACCGGGATTGAGCGTGCTGACCGGCCGGTTCGGTGCAGCGTGGAGCCCAAGACAGTCAGCTCAACCGACGCGACAGAAAGAAGATGGTGATGGGCAAGACACTCAGTGAGAAGGTCTGGGACGCTCACGTGGTTCGTTCGGCCGATTCGGAGCCGGACCTGCTCTACATCGATCTGCACCTCGTGCACGAGGTCACCAGCCCGCAGGCGTTCGACGGCCTCCGCCAGGCCGGGCGGCCGGTCCGGCGGCCGGACCTCACGCTGGCCACCGAAGACCACAACACGCCCACGATCGACATCAACCTGCCGATCGCCGACCCGGTGTCACGGACCCAGGTCGACACGTTGCGCAAGAACGCTGCCGACTTCGGCGTCCGGATCCACAGCCTGGGCGACCTCGACCAGGGCATCGTGCACATCATCGGCCCGCAGCTCGGTCTGACCCAGCCCGGGCTGACCGTGGTCTGCGGCGACTCCCATACGTCCACCCACGGTGCCTTCGGTGCGCTGGCGTTCGGGATCGGCACCTCCGAGGTCGAGCACGTGCTCGCCACCCAGACACTGTCGCAGGCCAAGCCCAAGACGATGGCCGTCAACGTCAACGGCGCACTGCCGCCCGGCACCACCGCCAAGGACATCGTGCTCACCCTGATCGCCAAGGTCGGCACCGGCGGCGGCCAGGGCTACGTGGTGGAGTACCGCGGCGACACCATCGAGGCGCTCTCGATGGAGGGCCGGATGACCATCTGCAACATGAGCATCGAGTGGGGCGCCAAGGCCGGCATGATCGCTCCGGACGAGACCACCTACGGCTACCTCAAGGGCCGTCCGCACGCACCGGAGGGCAACGACTGGGACGCGGCGGTGGCGTGGTGGGACACCCTCAGGTCCGACCCCGACGCGACGTTCGACGCGGAGGTGGATCTGGACGCTGCATTGCTGACCCCGTTCGTGACCTGGGGGACCAACCCGGGCCAGGGCGTGCCGCTCGGCGGCAGCGTCCCCGATCCGGAGGAGTTCATCTCGGAGTCCGACCGCACCTCGGCGTCCAAGGCGCTGGAGTACATGGCGCTGAGCCCAGGCCAGCGGATGCGGGACATCGCGGTGGACACGGTCTTCCTCGGTTCCTGCACGAACGGCCGGATCGAGGACCTGCGGATCGCCGCTGAGGTGATCCAGGGTCATCGGGTCGCCGATTCCGTGCGGATGCTGGTCGTGCCCGGATCTGCCCGGGTCAGGCTGCAGGCTCAGGCCGAAGGTCTGGACATCATCTTCAAGGAGGCGGGTGCTGAGTGGCGTGAGGCCGGGTGCTCGATGTGTCTGGGGATGAACCCCGACCAGCTCGCTCCCGGTGAGCGGGCGGCCTCGACCTCCAACCGCAACTTCGAGGGCCGCCAGGGCAAGGGCGGACGCACCCATCTGGTGTCGCCCCCGGTTGCTGCCGCGACGGCGATCCGGGGCACGCTGAGCGCGCCCTCCGACCTCTGACCCGCACGGATCACCAGGAGAATCTGATGGACAGCTTCAGCACCCATACCGGCACCGCCCTCCCGCTGCGCCGCAGCAATGTCGACACCGACCAGATCATCCCGGCCGTCTACCTCAAGCGGGTGACCAAGACAGGGTTCGAGGACGGACTCTTCGCAGCCTGGCGCAACGATCCGACCTTCGTGCTCAACCAGCCGCAGTACGCGGGCGCCACCATCTTGGTGCCGGGCCCGGACTTCGGCACCGGGTCGTCGCGCGAGCACGCCGTCTGGGCGCTGCAGAACTACGGCTTCAAGGTCGTCATCGGCTCCCGCTTCGGCGACATCTTCCGCGGCAACTCGGGCAAGTCCGGGCTGCTGGTCGCGGTGGTGGAGCAGAAAGTGGTCGAGGACCTCTGGAACTACATCGAGGAGCACCCGGCTGCCCCGATCACCGTTGACCTCAAGGCTCAGGAGATCACCGCCGCCGGGTTCCAGGCCGAGTTCCAGATCGACCCCTACACCAAGTGGCGGCTGTTGGAGGGCCTCGACGACATCGGGCTGACGCTGCGGCTGGGCGACCTGGTGGAGGCGTTCGAGGCTGCCCGTCCGAGCTTCTTGCCCAAGACGCTACCCGCAAAGGTGGAGGCCGGTCTCTGAGCCGTCGTGGTGCGTACTCGGCTGCGAGTGCTCACAGCCAGGCGGCCAGGACCCGGTCCCGGGTGGCCACGGCGTGCAGTCGCTGGCCGGTGTGCACGCTGCGCCACGCGTCCTGCAGGGACGCGTCGGGGAACGTGATCCGGTAGCCGTCCGACGTGATGGCCAGTCGGTGGCCCTCGGGTCCGCGTTGGTCGGAGACGGTCACCACCTGGTAGCGCCCGAGCGCTCCTGTAGTCGGGTCCACCAGCGGCGCCGTCACCGGACCGAGGCCCAGCCGGATGGCGTCAGCCAGGTCGACTTCGGTGTCCACGTCACGTCGGGCGTCGGAGAGGGTCACGGCGAGGTTCAACGGTTCGGCTCCCGAGGCTTGGTGCGCTGCGGCGGATCGGCCCTGGAAGTGTGGGTCGAGTGGCACGCCATGGGCCACCAGCATCGTGGTACCCACGCCGGAGGCGTCGGCCAGGAACGAGCGCGGGTACGTCCGCGAGGCCTCGAGGACGAGACTGACCGAGCTCGGCCTCAGAGCCGGTACGTCTCCCACGCAGGCCAGCACCGAGGTGCAGCCGTCGGCCCGGAGCACCGCATCCCCGTGACCGAGGGCCCCGTTCATCCCCACCCGCCCCGGTTCGGCCACCACGGAGACCGAGAGTCCGTACCGACGCAGCCGCGCCTCCAGCGACGGTTGGTTGCTGACCACCACCACATGGTCCACGGCGGCGTTCAGGGCCGCCAGCGTGTCCACGGCCATGGTCCAGGCGATCCGGCGCCGAAGCGGGTCGGGGACCGTGCCCAGTCGTGACTTGGCGAACTCGGTCGGTTTGAGCGCCACCACAGCCCCCACGGTCGAGGTCGCGCCGCGCAGGTCCACAGGTGATGGTTTCACGGTCGGCCGTCGAGCATCCCTTAGGGTGAAGCCACCTCGTCCGACCCTGGTCATCCTCGGTCCCTCCGGTGGGCGGGACCTGACCCGGGAAGGGGATCGGCGTGCCTGAGCTACCAGCTGGGGTCAACCAACGGCTACGGCCGATCTCGCAGGTGAACTCCGAACCCGCTGAGCCCACGCTGGTCCGGGTGGTCTGGATCCTCAACGAGGTGCTCAAGCGAGTGACGCGGCGGGACTGGCGTGGGCAGGCCAAGGTGCCACGCACCGGCGGGGTGGTGTTCGTGGTCAACCACACCTCCAACCTCGACCCGATCGTCTTCGGGCAGTACCTGGCCCACGCGGGCCGCTACCCGCACTACCTGGCCAAGGCGTCGGTCTTCAAGGTCCCGATCATGGGTCGGATCATCAGCGCGTGCGGCCAGATCCCGGTCGAGCGGGGCACCTCGAACGCGGTCCAGGCGCTCGGATCCGCCATCCGTGCCGTCCGGGACGGCCGCTCGGTGACCGTCTATCCCGAAGGCACCATCACCGAAGACCCCGATCTGTGGCCGATGACCGGCAAGACCGGCGCCGCGAGGATCGCCCTGGAGGCCGACGTTCCGGTCGTCCCGATCGGCACCTGGGGGGCACAGGACGTGCTGGGCGCCAAGAAGATCACGTTCCCGCGCATCATCCCGCGACGCACGTTGCGGGTCATCGCGGGCGACCCCGTCGACCTCGATGATCTGCGCGGCTCACCGGTCACGCCGGCGGTGTTGCACGAGGCGACGGACCGGATCATGGCCGCCATCACCGCCTTGGTGGCCGAGCTGCGGGGAGCCGAGCCGCCGCCTGAGCGCTACGACCCCCGAGCCGCCCGCGAGCGGGACATCCGTTGAGCCGCATCGCGGTGATGGGGTCGGGTTCCTGGGGCACGGCTTTCGCCCTGATCCTGTGCGACGCCGGCAGCCAGGTGACCATGTGGGCTCGCCGACCCGAGGTGGCCGCAGCGATCAACACCACCCACCGCAACGTCGACTACTTCCCGGCCATCGAGCTGCCGGAGTCTCTGGTCGCGGTGACCGAACCCGACGAGGCGATGGCCGATGCCGACTTCGTGGTGCTCGCGGTTCCCTCACAAACCCTCCGGGCCAACCTGTACGCCTGGCAGATCCCGGACCGCGCGGTGGTGGTCAGCCTGGCGAAAGGCATCGAGCAGGGCACCGGCCTGCGGATGAGCCAGGTGATCGCCCAGACGGCGGGTATCGCCGCCGAGCGGATCGCCGTGGTGTCAGGACCGAACCTGTCCCGGGAGATCGCCGAGCGCCGGCCATCGGCCAGCGTGGTGGCCAGTGTGTCGGCCGACACCGCGGACGCGTTGCAGGCCATCTGCCACACCCCCAACTTCCGGCCGTACACCAACACCGACGTGATCGGCACCGAGCTGTGCGGCGCCACCAAGAACGTGATCGCGCTGGCTGTCGGGATGGGGGTGGGCATCGGGCTGGGCGACAACGCGACAGCGTCGGTGATCACCCGTGGGTTGGCCGAGACGACCCGGCTCGGCCTCGTCCTGGGGGCCGACCCGTACACGTTCTCCGGCCTGGCCGGGCTGGGTGACCTGGTCGCCACCTGCTCGTCACCGCTGTCGCGTAACCGCACCTTCGGCGCCGAGCTGGGCCTCGGGCGCACGGTCGCCGAGATCACCGCCTCCACCCGGCAGGTGGCCGAGGGGGTCAAGTCCTGCGCGTCGATCCAGGCCCTCGCCGACGAGCACGGCGTCGAGATGCCGATCGTGGAGCACGTCGCCGAGGTCATCGCCGGTGAGCTGTCGCCACGTGACATGATCACCGCATTGATGTCCCGCTCGGCCAAGCCGGAGCGCTACTGAGGGCTGAGCGATCAGCCCAGACCGACGAGCGCCTGCTCCAGGTCGGACCACAGATCTTCCACGTGCTCGATGCCGACCGACAGGCGGACGAGACCTTCGGGCACGCTCTGGAGCTCGCCGGGCCAGCGCCGCCGTCGTTCGAAGGTGGACTCGACGCCGCCGAGACTGGTGGCGAAGACCCAGATCCGGGCGGCCGCGATGAACTCCTCGGCCGCCTCCGCGTCGGCGAGCTCGATCGACAGCAGGGACCCGAAACCGTCCATGGTCCGGGCGGCAACCTCGTGGCCGGGGTCGTCGGCCAGACCTGGGTAGCGGACCCGGCTGACGGCTGGGTGGTTGGCCAGCCGCTCGGCCAGGACTCCGGCGTTGGACTGCGCCCGAGCCAGCCGAAGGGCCAGCGTCCGGATTCCCCGGAGAACCAGAAAGGCCTCCAGCGTGCCTGGCGTGGCGCCGTGCAGGGAACGGGTGCCGGCCAGGGTCGCGAAGGTGTCGGTGTCGGTCTCGCGCAGGACCACGGCGCCCATCAGCGCGTCGGAGTGCCCGGACATGAACTTCGTGGCCGAGTGCAGCACGATGTCAGCACCCACCTCGAGCGGTCGCTGCAGCAGCGGGGTGGCGAAGGTGTTGTCCACCACGAGGGGCGTGACGCCGGCCAGTGCGGCACCGATGGCGGGCAGGTCGGCGACCTCGATCACCGGGTTCGTCGGGGACTCGAGCCAGACCATGTCCGCGCCCTCGGCCGCCGCCAGGACCGCCGCCGTGTCGGCCACGTCCACCGACCGGACGGTCAGCCCGTACTTGTGCGCCCGCTCCTGCGCGGCGGACGACACCCCGAGGTAGCAGCTGGAGGGGATCACCAGGGTGCCTTGGGGAGGGAGCAGCTCGAGCACAGCGTGCACGGCCGCCATCCCGGTGGCGAAGGTGAGGGCGCGACCGCCTTCCAGGGCGCCGATCGCTGCCTCGAGCGCGAGCCAGGTCGGGTTGCCGTAGCGGCCGTAACCCATCTCGCCACCGCCCACGTACGGTGTGCCGACGTAGGTCGACGCGAAGACCGGTGCCTGGTTCAGCGGGGCGTCGACCACCTTCTCGGGGCGTCCGCTGGTCACGGTCAGCGTCTCGGGACGCACCTTCTCGCTCGCGGGAGCGGCGCTCGTGGCAGCAGTCTGGGAGGCGGAGTTCATGGCGACCAGTCTTGCGCGTCGTCGGGATCGGGCGTCACTCGCCCGGGTAGGGTCAGCATCCGACGGGGACAGCAGGGACGCCACGGATCGGGTAGGCCGAGTGAGAATCGGAGGATGGGCGATGAGCGACGGTTACTCGACGGACCCTGACGACCAGCCCCTCGGCGCCACCGTCGACGGTCGCGCCCGGATCGCCGTCATCTTCGGCGGCACGAGCAGCGAGCACGGCGTCTCGTGCCTGACGGCGGCCAGCGTCATCCGGGTGATCGATCCGGCCCACTACGACGTGGTCGGCATCGGCATCACCCGGTCCGGACGCTGGGTCATCGCCGACCCCGACACCATGGCCCGGCTGGTGGTGGTCGAGGGGCGGCTGCCCGAGCTCGATGAGCGGGCCGCGGATGCCGTGCTGGTTCGCTCAGCCCTCGGCAGCGAGCTGGCTGTGCGGCAGCCGGCCCCCGTGGACCAGCAGGCTGCGCTGCCGCCGCAGTCGACCCTCGCCCAGCTCGGACCCGTCGACCTGGCCTTCTCGCTGCTGCACGGTCCGTTCGGCGAGGACGGCACCATCCAGGGGCTGTTCGAGATGATGGGCACCCGCTACGTGGGCGCCGGGGTGCTGGCCAGCGCGGTCGGCATGGACAAGCACTACATGAAGCTCGTCTTCTCCGCCTCCGGCCTGCCCGTCGGCCCCTTCGTCACGATCACGCCGGCCGAGTGGGAGCAGGACAAGACGGCCTGCCTCGACGCGGTGGCCGCCTTGGAGTACCCGCTGTTCGTCAAGCCTGCCCGCGGCGGTTCGAGTCTGGGCATCAACAAGGTCGAGGACGAGTCCGGCCTGACCCAGGCCATCGAGTTCGCCCGCGGGTATGACCCCAAGGTGATCATCGAACAGGGATTCGTCGGCGCTCGAGAGCTCGAGTGCGGCGTGCTGGGCGGGGTGGCCGGCGGGCCACCGGTGGCCAGCGAGGTGGCCGAGATCCGGATGAAGACGGAATCGGGCTTCTACGACTTCGAGGCCAAGTACCTCCCGGAAGAGCAGGTCGAGCTCGACGTCCCGGCCAGGGTGTCGCCCGATATCGCGGCGCTGGTGCAGCAGGGGGCGGTCCGCGCCTTCCAGGCCATCGGCTGTGAGGGACTGGCTCGGGTCGACGTCTTCGTGACCCGGGACCTGAAGGTCGTGATCAACGAGATCAACACCATGCCGGGCTTCACCGAGCACTCGATGTTCCCGCGGATGTGGGCGGCCAGCGGGGTGGCCTACCCGGATCTGGTGGAGCGGTTGATCCGGCTCGGCCTGGAGCGCTCGGTCGGCCTGCGCTGAGGTCTGGGCAGCCCTGCCGAGGAGCTCGGACCGCCTCGACGAGTGGGCCTAGACGCAAGGTTTGACCAGGGGGTCGTGAGCGCTGACCGCCGCGGCCACATCCACCAGGGCGTTGCCCTCGGGCGCATACTCGGACGGGACGCCGACCTCGACGTAGGCCGTCCGCCCGATGGTGGTGAACAGATAGCCGCCCTTCGCCTGCTCGGCGAACCAGCCGACCCCGTTCACCTCGAAGCACTGGCTGGCGTCGTTGAGCGCGGCCGGCTTGGCCACTCCGCAACGGAGCGTGACCACGGGCTTGCCCCAGGCGGCACTGAACCTGCCGGGCTGCACGGTGCGTCGGTCCAGGTCGAGGACCCGGACGGGGAGATCACCCATCAGCTGGGTGCAGCTGGTTCGGGCAGCACCCGTCGGGGCGGGGTCGGTCAGGGACACGGTTCCCGAGCAGCTGCAGGCCAGCAGCACCCAGAGCAGACCCAGCCCCAGGCGGCGGCTCAGATGTGGACGACTGGACAGGTCACGGTGCGGGTGATGCCAGGTACGGTCTGCACCCGGGCCACCACCAGCTGGCCGAGCTCGTCGACGCTCGAGGCCTCGGCCCTGACGATGACGTCGTAGGGGCCGGTGACATCCTCGGCCAGGGTGACGCCGGAGATGGCGCCGATCGCGTTGGCCACCTCGGCTGCTTTGCCCACATTGGTCTGCACCAAGATGTATGCCTGAACGACCATCGGGTGGATCCTCCTCCATCAGGTGCACGACCAAGACGACTCTCGCCTGAAGTGACGACCGCGTACTCTCGCGGTTGTGCGTCACGCTACAGGGTCGGCCACTCTTTGGGCAGACGGGGAGCAGGGATGTCCGTGACCAGCCAGATCCGCCAACGGACCCTCGGCGAGGTCGGTGAGTTTGCGCTCATCCAGGCCATCACGGCCGACCTGCCCGCAGCTGCCGACGTGCTCATCGGACCGGGCGACGACGCCGCCCTGCTCGACGTCGGCGGCCCGGTGGTCACGTCGGTGGACGTGCTGGTCGAGGGCGTGCACTTCCGCCGCGACTGGTCCGAGGCCCGCGACGTGGGACGCAAGGCCGTCGCGGTCAACGTGGCCGACATCGAGGCGATGGGTGGCCGGGCGCTGGGGATCGTGGTCGGATTCTCGGCGCCGTCGGACCTGTCCGCAGGCTGGGTCCTCGACTTCGCCGCCGGTCTACGGGACGAGTGCGACGCGGCCGGGGTGTATCTGCTCGGGGGCGACACCACCCGCTCCCGCGACATCACCATCTCCGTCACGGTGCTCGGCGCGCTGGATGGACGCCAACCGGTGCGACGCGGCGGTGCCCGGCCGGGAGACGTGGTGGCCCTGGTCGGCCGGACGGGTTGGGCCGCCGCCGGGCTGGTCGTGCTGGGTCGCGGGTTCCGGTCACCGCGGGCGGTGGTCGAGGCCCAGCGGGTACCGGCGGTGCCGTACGGAGCCGGCGCGGTCGCGGCATCGGCCGGTGCGACGGCGATGATCGACGTCTCGGACGGGCTGCTGGCCGACCTCGGCCACATCGCCGACGCGTCTGCGGTGGTGGTTGACGTGCGCTCGGACGCGTTCGAGGCCCCCGAGCCCCTGCAGGTGGTGGCGTCGGCCACCGGGACGGATCCGCTGGCCCTGATGCTGACCGGAGGAGAGGACCATGCGCTGGCCGCGACGTTCCCGGCCGGAGCCGAGCTGCCCCCGGGCTGGCGGCCGATCGGCTCCGTCCGAGCGGTTGGGGTCGAGGGGGCGGGGGCCGTGCTGGTCGACGGCGCCGTCTGGGCCGGGGCGACCGGCTTCCAGCACTTCCGGGGTGGAAAGCGCTGATGCCGGTCGGGGGGCGCGCGCTACCCACGGCCCGAGTGCTGACCATCGCCGGCTCGGACTCCGGGGGCGGCGCCGGTATCCAGGCCGACCTGAAGACCATGCTCGCCCACGGAGTGCACGGCATGAGCGTGATCACCGCCGTGACCGCCCAGAACTCCCTCGGCGTGCAGGGGATCTGGCCGCTGCCCGTGGCGGGGATCCGGGCGCAGTTCCGCAGTGTGGTCGACGACATCGGCGTCGACGCCGTCAAGACCGGCATGCTCGGCTCCCGCGTGGTGGTCGAGTGCGTGGCCGATCTCCTGGCCGACCTCGACTCGGTCCCGATCGTGGTCGACCCGGTGTGTGCGAGCAAGCACGGCGACCCGCTGATCGATGACGACGCGGTTGAGGCGCTGCGGCGTCGGCTGCTCCCGATGGCCACGGTGGTGACGCCGAACCTGAGCGAGGCGGCGTTGCTGGCGAAGACCCCGTACGGACTGCCACCGCGCGAGCTGGCGGCAAGGCTGCTCGAGCTCGGCCCGGAATGGGTGCTGATCAAGGGGGGACACAGTGAGGGCGCCCCCATCGACTACCTGCGGGGCCGGGACGACTCCGAGTACGACTACGTCGCGCAACGGGCCGACAACCGGCACACGCACGGGACGGGCTGCACGCTGGCCTCGGCGCTGGCCAGCGAGCTGGCCAGCGGTCGCACCGTCCCGGCGGCCATGGAGGCGGCGAAGCGCTACGTCACCGGAGCCGTCCGGACCGGGTTCGCGCTCGGGGGCGGGATCGGCCCGACCGACCACCTGTGGCAGCTGCGGCCGGCCCTGGACCGGCTGCGTCTCGACCCGGGCTGAGCTGGCTGCGGCGCAACCGCCCCACCTTTCGGCCGCCTCCCGGGTCCCGGCAGGTTCTGGTCGGGGATGGCGTGTGCACGGACACGACGGGCGGGTGATCGCGTAACCTCACAGCATGGCGACCCGCGCGTCTTCCCCACCGCGGACTCGAACCAGCTCAGGTGCCACAGGTACCGGCTCGAATCCGCGGTCGTCCGGAAGCAAGAACTCCAGTCCATCCCAGCCCACGCCGCGCTCCGGTCCGCCCCGTCCGGCCGGCCGGGGCACGCAGCCGGCGAAGCGAAACGGCTCGAGTCGAGCGCCGCAGTCCCGCTCCCGCAGCAGGACCCGTCGGCGGAGGTCGGCCCTCAGCCACGTCGGTCGTGGTCTGCGTGCGGTCTGGCTGGGCCTGGCGCACTCGCTCGGCGGCGCCGCTCGCAAGGCGGGTTCCGGTGCCCAGTCCGTGGACCCGGCGCTCCGCCGCGACGGAGCGGGTCTGTTCCTGGTCGGCTGCGCGATCGTCATCGCCGCTGAGTTCTGGTGGGGTCTTCCGGGCCGGGTCGGTGCGGGCATCAAGTTCGGTGTCTCCAGCCTGATCGGCACCCTGGGTTACGCCGCCCCGATCTTCTTGGCCCTGATGGCCTGGCGGACGCTTCGTCATCCGGATCGCAACGGCCCCGGCGGCCGGCAGGCTGTCGGCTGGATCGCCGTCGCCCTCGGCCTCCTCGGCCTCATCAACATCGCCGACGGCCTCCCCCGGACCAACGAGCCCGAGCGGCTCCGCGAAGCCGGCGGTGTGCTCGGCTACATCTCGTCCAGCCTGCTCAGCGATCTGCTGTCGATCTACGTTGCTGTACCGCTGCTGGTCCTGCTGCTGCTGTTCGGAGTGCTCGTCGTGCTCGGCATCCCGCTGCACCAGATCCCCGAACGTGCTCGCGCGGCCCGCGAGCGGGTCGGCGAGGCGACGCCCGCGCTGCGTCGTCGCCAGGAGGTGATCGAGGGCGAGGTGGTGGATGACCAGTACGGCCTGGACGAGGCGTACGTGTCGCCGATCATCGAGGACAGGCCTCGCAAGCCCCGACTCAGCCTCGGCAAGGCCAAGGACCCGGTCGCGGATCTCGACGCGTCCGCCGACGGGGGCAGCGACGAGGACCAGGACGACGACGGGCCCGCGTCCAGGGCCCCGGTCAAGGCCGGCCTGCCGCCCGGCGTTCGGGTACACGAGCCGGTCGAGGAGAAGGAGGGGTTGGAGGCACCACCCCATACCCCGATCCCCCAGCGGGTGGAGCAGCTCCAGCTGTCCGGTGACGTGCAGTACCTGCTCCCCGATGCCGAGAAGCTCAAGCAGGGGAGCGTGCACAAGTCACGCACCGAGGCCTCGGACGCCGTGGTCCACCGCCTGACCGAGGTGCTGAACCAGTTCGAGATCGACGCACGGGTCGTCGGCTACACCCGGGGCCCGACGGTCACCCGCTACGAGGTCGAGCTCGGTCCCGCGGTCAAGGTGGAGAAGGTCACCGCGCTCAGTCGCAACATCTCCTACGCCGTGGCCAGCAACGAGGTGCGCATCCTGTCCCCGATCCCCGGCAAGTCGGCGATCGGCATCGAGATCCCCAACACCGACAAGGAGGTCGTCTCGCTCGGCGACGTGCTGCGCTCGAACAAGGCCCGCAACGACCACCATCCGATGACCGTCGCGCTCGGCAAGGACGTCGAGGGCGGCTTCGTGGTGGCCAACCTGGCGAAGATGCCGCACCTGCTGGTGGCCGGCGCGACCGGATCCGGCAAGTCGAGCTTCGTGAACTCGATGATCACCTCGGTGATGATGCGGGCCACGCCTGATGAGGTCCGGATGCTGCTGGTCGACCCCAAGCGGGTGGAGCTCACCGCGTACGAGGGCATCCCGCACCTGGTCACCCCCATCATCACCAACCCCAAGAAAGCAGCCGAGGCGCTGCAGTGGGTGGTCCGCGAGATGGACCTGCGCTACGACGACCTGGCCGCCTTCAACTTCCGCCACGTGGACGACTTCAACAAGGCCGTCCGGTCCGGCACCCTCAAACCGCTGGTGGGTTCGGACCGCGTCCTGACGCCTTATCCGTATCTGCTGGTCATCATCGACGAGCTGGCCGACCTGATGATGGTCGCGCCGCGCGACGTGGAGGACTCCATCGTCCGGATCACCCAGCTGGCCCGGGCCGCCGGCATCCACCTGGTGCTGGCCACCCAACGGCCGAGCACCGACGTGGTCACCGGGCTGATCAAGGCCAATGTGCCCAGCCGCCTCGCCTTCGCCACCTCCTCCATGACCGACTCCCGGGTGATCCTGGACCAGCCGGGCGCGGAGAAGCTGGTCGGCCAGGGCGACGGGCTGTTCCTGCCGATGGGGGTGAGCAAGCCGGTCCGGATCCAGGGCGCGTGGGTCACCGAGAACGAGGTTCGCCACGTGGTCGGCCACGTGACGGAGCAGCTGAAGCCCAACTACCGCGATGACGTCTCCGTGGCTCCCGAGAGTGCCACCAAGGTCGCCGAGGACATCGGCGACGACATGGAGCTGGTGCTGCAGGCGGTCGAGCTGGTGGTCACCCTG
>JBBRYD010000050.1:0-23744 GCA_038238065.1 Propionibacteriales bacterium
CCGCCATCGCCACGGCCACCGCGATCATGGCCAGACCGAGGCGACGCCGTCGCCGCGGGCTCCAGAGCGGTCGGCCGGGGCCGAGCACCAGCACGTCGGCTCCGGCCGTCTCGCCCGCGTTGCGCTGGTCGGCGCCGGCGGAGAGAGCGTCAGGGACGTCGCGGAGCTGGGTCATCGGTGGCTGACGGCCCGGCCGTCACGCCGACTCGTGCTGGTCGCGGACACGTTCCATCTCGGCGACCACGTCCGCATGGATCTCGCGCTCGCGGACCAGCCATGGCGGTGGGTCGGCCAGCAGCGCGCCGATCTGGTCGCTGTTCAACGCGTCCTCGGAGCCACCGCGAACTAGCCCCGACCGGGAGATGCCGAGCTTCTGCGCCACCACGTCACGCGGGAACGGGCCGGTCCGACGCAGCTCGACCAGCCACGGCGGAGGGTCGGCCCGCAGGTCCTCGAGCGCCTCGCGGGTGATCGGCGTGCGCTGGAACTCCTCCGGGGTGGACGGCAGGTGGACACCGAGCTTGTTCGCCGCGGTCAGGGGTTTCAGGGTCTGGCTCACCAACTCAGCCTAGCCGCCGAGCGCGCTGGAGGACGGCTCAGGCGGCATCGGGGAATAGCCTGCAGGGATGAGCGACGACCAGCGACCCAGCTCCCGGCGCCCGACGTCGGGCCGTGGGCTGCGGGTCGGCGTCGTCCCCGGGGTGACGGTGACCAAGTGGACGCGGATCTGGGCCGAACGCCTGCCGCGCATCTCGCTGGAGATGGTCGAGGTGACCGAGACCGACGCGCGCCTCGCGCTCGACGAGGACCGCGTGGACATGTGCTTCGTCAGGCTCCCCATCGCCGAAGCCGACCTGCACCTGATCGGCCTGTACCAGGAGGTGCCCGTGGTGATCGTGAGCACCGAGCATCCGCTGTCCCTGTACGACGAGGTCAGCCTGGCCGACCTGTTCGGTGAGAACGTCCTCGACCCCACGCACACCGTGGACGCCATCGACCTGGTCGCCGGAGGTGCGGGCGTGCTGCTGGCACCGCACTCGATCGCCCGCTCGCACAGCCGACGCGACCTGGTCTACCGCACCGTGACCGACGCGGTGCCGACCCAGATCGCGTTGGCCTGGCGGGTGGATCATCCGAACGAGCTGATCGAGGACTTCATCGGCATCATCCGAGGTCGCACACCGAACAGCTCACGATCGCCTCGCCCCACCCCGGCATCGGAGGCGAAGACGACTCCCGACGCGGCCCGGACGCCCCGCCGACGCCCCACCACGACCCGGCGGCGCGGTCGCTGAGCCGGCAGCGCCCTTCAGCTGCCACCCTCCTTGAGCTCCACCGTGGTCGGGGCGAAGGCCTTGTCCTCCACGTCGACCCCCTCGTCCTTGAGCTGTTTCAGCGCCGCCTCGACGTAGGTGGTCGACTTCGCCGACTCCGGTGGCTCACGCGTGATGATGGTCGCCCCGGTCTCGTTCTTGGTGCCGAGGGCGATGTCCACGGTCTGCTTCCAGGCGGTGTCGCTGATCATTCCCGCGCCGGCTGTCGACGGCCAGATGAGCTTGTTGACCTCGTTGGTCATCCACAGCTGATGGCTCTCCCCGAGCTGGGAGCCTGCGGCGGTGACGATCTTGGCCGCCTCCACGGGATGGTCCCGGGCGTAGACCCACCCCTTGATCGAGGCGGCGATGAACTTGGTGGTCTGGTCGGCGTAGGCGCTGTCGGCCAGCTTGTCGGAGTTGGCCCAGATGGCGTCCTGCAGCATGGCGGTGCCGACGTCGTTCCAGTTGATGACGTTGAGGTCGGCCGGTTGGTAGAGCGTGCCCGTCTTCGGATTCTTGGTCTCCAGCACCTGGGCGTACTCGTTGTAGGTCATCGCCTGGGCGGCGTCGATGTCGCCGTCGAGGAAGCCGTTCATGTCGAACGCCTGGGTGATGAGCTTGATGTTCTTGAGGTCCACGCCTGCCTTCTGCATACCGGCGAACAGCTCCCACTCGTTGCCGAAGCCCCAGCTGCCGATGTTCTTGCCGGTGAACTGGGCCGGCGAGGTGATGCCCTGGTCCTTCATGGAGATCTGGGTGGTTGCGCTGCGCTCGAAGATCTGCGCCACGTTGGTGATCTTGGCGCCCTTCTCGATGGATCCGAGCACCTTGGGGACCCAGGAGATGGCGTAGTCCACGTCCCCGGCCGACAGGACGTCCTGCGGGACGATGTCGGCCGAACCCTCGACGATCTTGACGTCGAGGCCCGCCGCCTGGTAGTAGCCCTGGTCGACGGCGGCGTAGTAGCCGGCGAACTGGGCCTGGGCGAACCACTGCAGCTGAAGGCTGACCGACGTGAGTGGTCCGGTCGCACTGCTGCCGGCCGCCGGCTGGGTGGCCGAGTCGGTGCCACAGGCGGCGGCCGTGGCCACCACCGCGGTTGCCGCCAGGCCGATCGCGGTCCGGCGGGTGACGATGGGGTTCAGGGTCATGGTTCTCCTCGTGTTCGGGTTGGGTGGCGGTCAGGCACGACGATGCCGGGTGAACCAGGCCTCGACGCCGAGGGCGACGCAGTAGAAGACGAGCCCGAGCAGGATGGCTCCCAGCACGTACGCCCAGGCCAGGCTGTAGTTGCTGCTCGCGGCGGCCGACGTGATGGACTTGCCGAGGCCACCCACCGGGCCACCGAAGTACTCCGCGACCAGCGCGGAGATGACCGCCAGCGAAGACGCGATCCGCAGGCCGGTGAACAGGTACGGGGCCGCGGTCGGGAGGGTGACCGCAAGCTGTTGCTGACGCGGGGTCGCGGCGAAGACCCGCATCAGGTCGCGGTGCACGGGCCGCACCTGCCGCAGCCCGCGCAGCGTGTTGAGGTAGACCGGGATCAGCACCGCGAGGGCGGCGACGAGCTGTCGGGCCGTCTCCACTCCGGCGCCGTACATGGCGTAGAGCACCGGGGCGAGGGCCACGATGGGCATCACCGACAGTGCGGCGACCAGCGGGGCACCCAGTGTGTCGACGACTCGCCAGAGGCTGGCCAGGATCGCGGCCAGCACGCCGACGATGGCGCCCAGCACCAGCCCGACCACAGCGTTACCCCCGGTCCGCAGCGATCCGGCGACCACCGTGTCGAGGTTGGCCAGGAACTGACCCCCGATGGCTACCGGCGACGGCACGACGTATTCGGCGACGTGCAGCACGGTGACCAACAGCTGCCACATGCCGAGGAAGACCACGCCGAACAGGATCGGCGCCCACCTGGTCGCCCAGCCCGACCCGCGGGCTAGCAGCCGGCGCGGTATCGAGACGGCCTGGGCGCCGACCTGCTCACTGGCTGTGGTCATCGGGTGTCCACCCCGCGGCCGCCGCTGACCGGGGAGCCGTGCAGCGCCTCACGGACCCGGGCGACGGAGTGGAAGAAGGCGTCGTTCTCCCGCAGAGCGTCGTCGCGCTCCACCCCGGGAATCGAGACGGCGATCGTGTCGCAGATCTGGCCGGGCCGGGGTGACATCACCACCACCCGATCGGACAGGAACACCGCTTCGGGGATCGAGTGGGTGACGAAGACCACGGCCGCCGACGTCTCGGAGCAGATCCTGACCAGCTCGTTCTGCATCCGCTCGCGGGTCATCTCGTCCAGCGCGCCGAACGGCTCGTCCATCAACAGCAGCCGCGGACTCTCCGCCAGGGCCCGGGCGATGGCTACCCGCTGTTGCATGCCGCCGGACAGCTGGTCGGGGTAGGCGCCGGCGAACTCCTGCAGGCCGATCAGCTCGATCAGCTCGGCGGTCCGTCGTCGGCGGTGCTGCTGGTCGGCCCCGTGCAGCTTCAGCGGCAGCTCGATGTTGCCGGAGACCGTACGCCAGGGCAGCAGTCCGGCCTGCTGGAAGGCGATCCCGTAGTCCTGGTCGAGCCGCGCCTGCCGGGCGGTCTTGCCGAAGACGGTGAGGTCGCCCGAGGTCGGGGTGTCGAGGTCGGCGATCAACCGCAGTAACGTGCTCTTGCCGCAGCCGCTCGGGCCGATCAGCGAGACGAACTCCCCCGGCGCCACGCTCAGGTCCACGCCCGTCAACGCGGTGACCGACGGACCCTTGCGGCCGGCGAACACCCGATCCAGCCCGCGGATCCGGACCGCCTCATCCCCTGCCCCCACGAAGTTCCCTGAGCCTGTCGCCACGTTCCCTGAGTCTGTCGAAGGGCGGGCAGCCGAGCTCACGCGGGCACCTCCGATCGGCGGTAGGGGCCGAGCACCAGCCCGATGAGGGCCACGAAACCCGCGGCCACCAGGCCGACCGCCACCGCGCCGAAGATCGGCGCCCACGGCTTCGCCGGGTCACCACCGGCCGACTGTGCGTATTCGATGACGAGCCGACCGATACCCCCGCGAAGCCCGATCGACACCTCGGCGACGACCGTCCCGATCACCGCCGAGGCGGCCGCCAACCTCAGCGCGGGCAGCAGGTAGGGCACGCTCGCCGGCAGCCGGAGGCTGACCAACGTTTGCCACCAACCGATGCCGTAGGTCCGCATCAGGTCCTCGTGGGTGGCGTCGGGCGACTTGAGCCCGCGGAGCAGCCCGACCGACACCGGGAAGAACGCGAGGTAGGCCGCGATGACGGCCACGGAGTTCTCGCTGCTCCACTGGAGGCTTCCGATGGTGATCTGGGATCCCCAGCGGCGGACCAGCGGCGCGATGGCGATCAGCGGGACGGTCTGGCTCAGCACGATCCAGGGCAGCACGGCGGTCTCGGCCAGCCGGAAGCGCTGCATCAGCAGGGCCAGCGCCATCCCCACCACGACACCGATGACCCACCCGGCCGCGGCGATCCGCAAGGAGAAGAGGCACGCCTGCACCACCACCAGCCAGAGCGGGTCGCCGCGTCGCCCGACCGCCGGGTCGACGAGACGGGTGACCATGTCCCAGATGTGCGGCATGGCCCGGTCGCCGGTCCGCGGCAGCACGGCGCGCCCGGCCACCAGGACGCCCTCGGCCGGACCGACCGCCTTGTAGAGCTCCCACACGGCCGCGAGGAGCAGCACGCCCACCAGGCCGAGCGCGAGGTGGCGGAGGCGCATCATCGGCGCCCAGCGGCCGATCAAGAGACAGCCGTGATGTGGTCGCGGAGAGCGGGGATGATCGTCTCACCGTAGACGCGCAGGGTCTCCTCCTTGTTGTCGTGCTGCAGATAGCCGGCGAACTGGTCGACCCCGATCGCCTTCAGCTGCTCGAGCTTGGCGATGTGGTCGGACGCCGTGCCGAGGATGCAGAACCGGTCGATGATCTCGTCGGGGACGAAGTCGGTGTGGGTGTTGCCCGCCCGTCCGTGCTCGTTGTAGTCGTAGCCCGTCCGACCCTTGATGTAGTCGGTCAACGCCTGGGGCACCCCGCTGGTGCTGTTCGTCACTAACGGGGACGACCCCCCTGGACCCTCCGAACCGCCGTCCGGGCCGGCGTCGCCGTACTTGGCCACGATGTCGGCCACGTGGTTGCCCACCATGCCGCCGAACCAACGGCACTGGTCGCGCATATGAGCCCAGTCGTCGCCGTCGTGCTCGTCCAGGACGTACATCGGCGCTGCGACACAGAACGTGATGGCGGTCGGGTCACGCCCGGCGTTGGACGCCGCGGTCCGCACCGCCTCGATCATCCAGGCGGCGATGTCCACGTCGGCGAGCTGCAGGATGAACCCGTCGCCCACCTCCCCGGCGGTCTTGAGGGCGAGCGGGCCGTAGGCCGCCACCCAGACCTCCAGCGACGACGTCCGCGCCCAGGGGAACTGCAGGGTGGTGCCCTTGTAGTCCACCGGTCGGCAGTTGGCCAGCTCGCGGATGACATGGGTCGCCTCCCGGACCTCCTTGAGCGTCGACGGCTTCCCGTTGGTCACCCGGACCGCGGAGTCCCCGCGCCCGATCCCGCAGACCGTGCGGTTGCCGTACATCTCGTTCAGGGTGGCGAAGACCGATGCCGTCACCGTCCAGTCGCGGGTGGCCGGGTTCGTGACCATCGGGCCGACCTTGATCCGCTGGGTCCGGTCCAGGATGGCGCTGTAGATGACGTAGGGCTCCTGCCAGAGCAGATGACTGTCGAACGTCCACAGGTAGTCGAACCCGTGCGCCTCCGAGAGCTCCGCCAGCTGGACGGTCCGCCATGCCGGCGGATTCGTCTGCAACACGACGCCAAAATCCATCAGGCCACCTCGACGGTACGCAGGATCGATCTCATAGAAGATACTGACTGAGACCGCGCTTGACGTACTGGCCGTGGCCCTTGGTGCCGACATACTCACCGTGGTCCACCACCACCGTGCCGCGGGACAGCACGGTGTCGACGTGACCGTCGATCTCGTAACCCTCCCAGGCTGAGTAGTCCATGTTCATGTGGTGTGCTCGGCCGGTGGGCCGTCCGGACGGATCCTGTGCGAGGCCGATGGAGGTGTGACCGTTGGGGTCGTAGATCACCACATCTCCGTCGGCGCCCGGCTGGATGACGCCCTTCTTGCCGTACATCCCGAACATCCGCGCCGGAGTGGTCGAGGTCAGCTCGACCCAGCGCGGCAGGCTGATCTCACCGGTGACCACGCCCTGGTACATCAGGTCCATCCGGTGCTCGACCGACCCGATGCCGTTCGGGATCTTGGAGAAGTTGCCGATCCCCATGTCCTTCTGGTCCTTCATGCAGAACGGGCAGTGGTCCGTGGAGACCATCTGGATGTCGTTGGTCCGCAGGCTCTGCCACATGTGGTGCTGATGGCCCTCCGCGCGGGAGCGCAGCGGCGTCGAGCAGACCCATTTGGCGCCCTCGAAGCTGCCCCACTCGGGACCGCTCGCGCCGAGCTGCTCCTCCAACGACAGGTACAGGTACTGCGGGCAGGTCTCGCCGAACACGTTCTGGCCGCGGTCACGTGCCGTGGCGATCTGCTCGACCGCCTGCTTGGCGGATACGTGCACCACGTAGAGCGGCGCTCCGGTCAGGTCGGCGATCATGATCGCGCGATGGGTGGCCTCCTCCTCCGCCTGCCACGGGCGGGAGATGCCGTGCCAGTACGGGTCGGTCTTCCCCTCGGCCACCAGCTGCGAGACCAGGACGTCGATCACGCCGCCGTTCTCCGCGTGCATCATGATCATGCTGCCGTTGCTGGCCGCCTTCTGCATGGCCCGCAAGATCTGGCCGTCGTCGGACAGGAAGACCCCCTTGTAGGCCATGAAGAGCTTGAAGCTGCTCACGCCCTCGGCGATCAGCTCGTCCATCGCGGTCAGGGAGGAGTCCTGGACGTCGGACAGGATCTGGTGGAAGCCGTAGTCGATGGCGCAGTTGCCCGCCGCCTTCTCGTGCCAGAGCGCGTACTGGTCGAGCACGTTCTCACCGGCGTACTGGACCACGAAATCCACGATCGACGTGGTGCCACCCCACGCCGCCGCCCGGGTGCCGGTCAGATAGGTGTCGGAGGCGAACGTGCCGCCGAACGGCATCTCCATGTGGGTGTGGGCGTCGATGCCGCCCGGGATGACGTACTTCCCGGCGGCGTCGATCACCGCGTCGACGTTTGCCTCCAGGTCGAAGCCGAGCAGGTTCGACCCGGGCGCCAGCACCGCAGCGATGGTCTCGCCGTCGATCAGCACGTCGGCCGTGGCGGTCCCGGTGGCGTTCACCACGGTCCCGTTCTTGATCAGGGAGATCATGGCTTCGGGATCGAGGTGTAGGACTCGGGGCGGCGGTCGCGGTAGAACTGCCAGCTGTTGCGCACCTGGCGGATCATGTCCAGGTCGAGGTCTCGGATGACGATCTCCTCCTTCTCGGGGCTGCCCATCTCGCCGACGAGGTTGCCCTGGGGGTCCACGAACTGGCTGGAACCGTAGAACGTCACGGCCAGGTCGCCGTACTCGTTGTCCTCGGTGCCGACCCGGTTGGGTGCCGCCACGAAGTACCCGTTGGCGGCGGCGGCGGCGGGCTGCTCGATCTCCCACAGCCGGTTGGACAGGCCAGGCTTGGTGGCGTTGGGGTTGAAGACGATCTGCGCCCCGTTGAGCCCGAGCTCGCGCCAACCCTCCGGGAAGTGCCGGTCGTAGCAGATGTAGACCCCGATCGGTCCGACCGCGGTTCGGAACACGGGATAGCCCAGGTTGCCGGGCCGGAAGTAGAACTTCTCCCAGAACTTGTCGAGGTTGGGGATGTGGTGCTTGCGGTACTTGCCGAGGATGCTGCCGTCAGCGTCGACCACCACCGCGGTGTTGTAGTAGACACCCGGCTGCTCCTCCTCGTAGATCGGCAGCACCATGACCAGACCCAGCTCGGCGGCCAGGGCAGCGAACCGCTGCACCACGGGTCCGTCCGCGGGCTCGGCGTAGTCGTAGTACTTGGCGTCCTCGGTGATCCCGAAGTAGGGGCCGTAGAACAGCTCCTGGAAGCAGATGACCTGAGCTCCCGCGGCTCTCGCGTCCCGGGCGAACTGTTCGTGCAGGTCGAGCATGGACTCCTTGTCGCCCGTCCACGTGGTCTGGGTGATTGCTGCCTTGATGACCGTCACGTGCGTCTCCCCCCTCTGTTCGCGTCGCTGCCCGACGTCTGTGTCGCCGACCCGTCACCAGCCTCGGTACCCGAGAGGCATTGAACGTCCTGCGCGTTTCAGTAGTGTGTCAGCGCATGACGGCCGGGTGAAGGCCGAGCCGGCCCGTCGGACCCTTTTTCCGCTTCCCGCTCGCCGGCACTGCCCAACCGTCAGTCCCGGCGAGCAACCAGGAGCACCGGCGCCAGCGTTCCCGCGCGGGTGTCGGCGATGTTGTTGGCGATGCGCTCCATGAACGGGGGGCCGAAGACGGCGGCCGGGCTGAGCCGCGGTTGCGGTCCCGGACCACCCGCGGTGGCCGCCGTGCGGTCTTCGGTACGCGCAACGGTGAAGCCGGCACGCAGCAGGGCGCTTTCGTAGGCCGCCGGCGAGACGACGAACGAGGACCGCTCGTCTTCGGCCCAGGGCAGCGGATAGCTGAGCTGTGCCTCGCGGATCAGCATCTGCTCGAACAGCACGAACAGCCCGCCGGGCCGCAGCACGCGCTGTACCTCGGTGAAGACCGCCGCCTTGTCGGGGATGTTCATCCCCACGTGCACCATCATCGCCCGGTCGAAGGATCCGTCGGCGACGCTGAGCCGGTCACCCGCCGAGACCTGGTGGTCGACCAGCTCCGACAGCCCGACCCGAGCAGTCAGGCTTCGGGCCACCTCGACGAACCGCGGCGAGAGGTCGACGCCCGTCACCGAACACCCGTACCAGGACGCCGCCATCCGCGCAGGTCCCCCGATCCCACAACCCACATCGAGCAGCCGTGAGTCACGTTCCAGGTCCAGCTGCTCCAGCAGGTAGCGGGTCGCGGGCGAGAAGCCGGCGTGCAGCTGGTCGACCGCAGCCAGGTCCTCGACGGTGACGTGGTCGGTGTCGACTCCGGCCGCGGCGAGCCCAGCCAGGATGGCGGTCTCGAGGTCGTCCCCACCGTAGTGCTGCCGAACCAGATCCGAGACGTCCATCGGCTCACCTCCTGCCTGACTCTATCGACGCCAGACCCGGTGCGCAGCCGGTACCCGACGCAGACGGTTACGCCCGGCAGCCGGGAGAGCAGAATCAGGCTATGGACCTTCGTCCCAGCTATCCCCTCGTCACCCGGCGGCTGCGGCTGCGACCTCTCGACGGCGACGACCTGACCGACCTCCTCGCCTACCGCGGCGACCCCGTGGTGTGTCGCTACCTACCGTTCGCGCCGATGGACGCGGAGGTCCTGGCCAGGCGGCTGGGCGGGGACCTGGGACGGCGGGAGATCGTGGGTGAAGGGCAGGCGCTGACGCTGGGCGCCGAGCTGGCCACGACCGGCCGGCTGGTCGGAGACGTCGTGCTGTTCTTCCACTCGGCCGAGCACGCCGCCGGCGAGATCGGCTACGTCTTCCATCCCGACGTGGCCGGTCAGGGGTACGCGACCGAGGCCTGTACCGCGGTGCTGGACCTCGCCTTCGGCGACCTGGGGCTGCACCGGGTCAGCGCCCGGATGGACCCTCGCAACGAGGCCTCACGACGTCTGGCCACCCGGTTGGGGATGCGGCGGGAAGGTCGTCACCGCAGCAGCGAGCTGGTCAAGGGAGCGTGGTCCGACGTGGATGTCTACGCGATCCTCGAGCCCGCAAGTCGTTCCGCCCCACGAGACGGGCCATTATGCTGAGCGGACCCAGACGTTCAGCGGTGGCGACCACGTGAGTGAGCAGACATGACGACCAACGATCGAGCCGAGCAGCATCCGGAGGCTGCGGCGAGCAGCCACGACCAGCTCCAGGCCTCGGCCCGTGACCACCTGATGATGCACTTCGCCAAGCAGGAGATCGACGACCTGCTGGTGCTGGACCGCGGCGAAGGCTGCTACGTCTACGACACCCACGGCAAGCGCTACATCGACGCCCTGTCGAGCCTGTTCTGCGCCCAGCTGGGCTACGGCTACGGGCACGAGATGGCAGAGGCGGCCACCCAGCAGCTGGAGCGGCTGCCCTTCAACACCAACTGGGCGACGGCTCACCCGGCCGCCATCCGGCTCGCCGACAAGATCGCCGGCCTGGCTCCGGGTGGTGACTTCCGGGTGTTCTTCACCGGCGGCGGCTCCGAGTCGGTGGAGTCGGCGTGGAAGCTCACCCGCGAGCACTTCCTGGCCATCGGCCAGCCGCAGCGCACCAAGGCGATCGCTCGGAAGACGGCCTACCACGGGGTCACCCTCGGCGCCCTCGCCTTCACGGGTGTGGCGAAGTTCAAGGATGACTTCGGCAGGCCGCCGATCGACGTCACGCACGTGTCGAACACCAACGCCTTCCGGTCACCTCTCGGCGCCGACCCCGCCGCATACTGCCAGAGCCTGCTCGACGAGGTGGAGGCCGCGATCCTGGACGCCGGCGCCGACGAGGTCGCCCTGATCATCGCCGAGCCCGTGCAGAACGCCGGGGGCTGCTACGTCCCGCCTCCCGGCTACTGGGCGGGGCTCCGCCGGCTGGCTGACCAGTACGGCGCCCTGCTGATGGCCGACGAGGTCATCACCGGTTTCGGCCGCCTCGGTGAGTGGTTCGGCGTCTCCCGCGAGGACGTGATCCCCGACCTAATCAGTGTGGCCAAGGGGCTGACGTCGGCCTACGCGCCGATGGGTGCGCTGTTGGCCGGGTCCCACGTGGTGCGGCCACTGATCGACGGCGGCAAGGTCTTCCGGCACGGCATCACGTTCGCCGGGCATCCGCTCAGTGCCGCGATCGCGCTGAAGAGTATCGAGATCTTCGAGCGCGACTCCGTGCTGGAGAACGTCCGGGCGCTGGAGGGTTACCTGCACGCGCGGCTCGACGAGCTGCGGGTGCTGCCCATCGTGGGTGACGTTCGCGGGGCCGGTTTCTTCTGGGCTATCGAGCTGGTGAAGGACGAGGCCAACACCCGCTTCGACCAGGCTGAACGCGATCGGCTGCTCCGGGGCATCCTCCCCCGACGGCTGCGGGAGGCCGGCATCATCGCTCGTTGTGACGACCGCGGCGACGCTGTGATGCAGATTGCTCCGCCGCTGGTCAGCACCCGGGAGCTGCTGGACGACATCGTCGACGGGCTGGCCACCGTGCTCGCCGATACGGGCGCCCTGATGGGCCTGCAGCCACCAGCAGCCCTCCAGCCGGCGCTCGGCTGACGGTTCGCGCGCGCGACCGAGATCGGCTGGCTCCCCCAGCCCGTTGGCGCCGGGACCGCAATTCACGCGGTCGTCGATTCCACGTCAAACACCCAGTTGTGGGTCGATGGCGGACCAGTCTCCCGTGACCAGCGAACTGGCCGGCCGCGCCGCCGACTGAGCCCCCGGCGGCGAGACCTCCGAGCCCGACGGCGGTGTCACGTACACCCAGTCCATCTCCGCTGACGGCAAGCGAAAAGGGCCGAGCACCCACCCTGACGGGATGGCGCACGACCCTTGACGGGACTTGCAGGGGTGGAGGTGGCGGGAATCGAACCCGCGTCCTCGAGCGACGAAACAGGACTTCTCCGGGCGCAGCTGGTTAGTCGTTCTACTTGGCCCCTACCCTCTCATCAGCAAGTGGTAGACAGGCCCAGCCTCAGTTGATGTTCCCGCTGACCCCTGGGGCCATTGTCAACAGGTAAGCCTCCTAGATGAGGCCAGGCTCCGGGGCGGAGGCGCACCCGGTCTGACCCTTCGATCGCTACTTAAGCAGCGAGAGCGAAGTTAGTGCGTTGTTCTTTGGCACTTATTGGTTTCCAAGGGACATTAACGAGTTGACCTTGGATTCTCGGCCCGCTTCTCCTGGGACTATCGACCCAAGTCGAAACCGATCACCCCCTATGAAGTTGTACTCCCGTGCCCAGCAGACGCGCTGCGGGCCACGGGTTCACACTCTACCTGATGCAGCGCTTCGAGCACCGGAAATGGTCCTCGCCGGCGACTCAGCTCACTTCTCGGGCAGGACCTCCAGCTTGAGTACCTTCTTGACCGGGTTGCGCCAGTCCTCACCCTGCAGAGCCTTCGCCCCGCCCACGATGGTCAGCACCAGCCACGCCAGACCCATCAGCGGGAAGAGCCAGTCCACGCTGAGGTGGGCGATCCCGTTCACGATGCCGACCACGGCGAACGAGATGGCCGAGATCACCTGGAAGTTGAACGCCTTGGCCGCCTCCCTCCGGGCGTAAGAGCCGGAGCTGGATAGCGCGTACAACAGCCCGGGACCGAGAATCCAGACGAAGAACACCGAGAAGTGAGCGAACCCGGCGGCGCCACGACCTACCTGCTGCTTCGTCTCCGGGCGCACCATCGGCTGGTAGGCCGGGTGCAGCCCCATCGCCTGGGACGGCATCGGGACCTGGACCAGGCCGTAGAACGCCTCGTTCAGGTCCTTGCGGGTGGAGGAGGAGATGACGAGACCGATACGACGGTCGAACTCGTCCTCGCTGATTCGCCGGTCGGCGTAGGCCTCCTGCAACCAGTGCTCCGCGCGGTCACGCTGTTCCGGGGTGACGTACATCTTCAGACTCGGGTGCTCGAATGTGCTGCTCATAAGGCAAGCATGGCTCGTCACTCGATCGTCCACCATCCGGCGATCCCCGGTCTCGACCCCGAGTCTGAGGCACGAAGACCCCGGACGGTGCAGGTTCGATGTCTGGACGCCGGCTGGTCGACCTTGCTGACGGCTCTAGGTTGGACACATGACCGAAAAACCAGAAGTCGACTTTCCCGACGGCCCGCCGCCCACCGATCTCGAGATCACCGACATCACCGTCGGAGACGGCGCCGAAGCCACACCGGGCACCCAGGTGCGTGTCCACTACGTCGGCGTCACCCACAGCTCCGGCGAGGAGTTCGATGCGTCCTACAACCGTGGCGCACCGCTGGACTTCCCACTCGGTGCGGGGCGCGTCATCCAGGGCTGGGACCAGGGGGTGGCCGGGATGAAGGTCGGTGGGCGCCGCCGGCTCGTCATCCCACCACACCTGGGCTACGGCGACCGGGGGGCCGGCGGCGTGATCAAGCCGGGCGAGACGCTGATCTTCGTGGTGGATCTGGTGGACGTCAGCTAACCGACGCAGCCATCCACCCAACGGGCTCGCCCCTCGTCCGAAGGGGGCGGGCCTGGCGTCTGTTCACACGTGTCCATGGAGGCGACCGCGGTCCGCGGAGTCACCAGCTGCTGCTGCCTCCACCACCACCGCCGCCGCCGGAGAACCCGCCGCCACCCGAGAAGGAGCTACCGCCACCGAAGCCGGTACCGATGCTGCCGCCGGACACGGGCCCCGGACTGGCCGCCGTCATCAGGCTGCCGGTGAGAAAGCCCATGTTGAAGGCGGCCATGTTGTAGCTGCCGTAATACCAGTAAGGCGTGGTGTCGGGTAGCCGGCCCATGGCCACCAGGTCGCCGCAGATCTTGGCCCAGCGGTCTGCGAGCTCGAAGGCGATCGCCCAAGGCAGGTAGCGCGAGAAGATGTCCTCGCCCTCCTCGAACTGCAGCTGTTCGGCCTCGGCCGTGGCCAGGTAGGTCTTGAAGCCTTCCACCTGGTCGCACACCGCGCGTCCGTCAGCGGTCCGCTGGCCACGTTTCATCTTGGCCCGGATGACCGCGATGGTGATGATGATGGGCAGCAACGGGACGAGCACCCAGAGCAGGGCCGCGCCGATCTGGAACAGCACGACGCCGATGACGATGATGCCGCCGAAGCCCAGGGTGCGGGTGGCGGCGGCGGACGGAACCTTGGTGAACCAGCCACGCGACTCCACCTGCGTCACCACCGAGGTCCGCATCGCGTTGTGTGCATCGGTCAGGCTGCCGGGCTGGGACAGGTCGGCGACAGCACCAGGTGGCTGACCCCCGAACAGCGTGTTGAGCAGCACCATCTCGTGCGGCGCGGTGGCTTTGCTGGGGTCGACCAGCGTGACCGAGAAGTCGTCCTTGGACGAGCTCTCCACGGTCAGCGCCCTGCGCACGGCAAGATCGATGATCGTGGCCGCCGTCTCCCGGGTGTCGACCTGACCGTCCACGAGCAGGCCCGCTTCGGCCACGGGGATCTTCGGTGGTGAGAAGGACACCGGGATGGGGATGTCCGGGTCGTTGGCCACGACGTCGGCCGTCTGTCCCGGAAGCGGCACCGTTCCGGGGGCCAGGCCCGCATAGCGTCGGTCGCGCCCGTGCTTACGCCACCAGGAGACACCGAGGATCGGGGAGAGGACTCCCAACCCGAGGGTGAGGAAGCCCACCACGCCCACCAGCACCTTGGTCCCGGCGGACGTCTTCGAACCATCATTCTCGAGTTGAGGTTTATTGTTGGTGATCAGGTTCGGGGAAACCTTGACGCTCAGACTGACGTTCTGCTGGGCGGGGATTCCGGCCTGGGCAAAGGTGGCCGTACTCCCCTGGGTGAACGTATTGTTCGAACACGGTGTCGCGCTCTTGACCACGCCGTAGGTACAGGTCACGCCCTGGGCCCCTCCCGGCACGGTGGCGGTGGCCGAGAACCGGGTGATGGCGGGGTTGCCGAAGCCGGTCGCATCCCAATAGAACTCGTCGTAGCTGCCCGAGGTGCGTACCGCTCCCGTGACGTCGTAGGCGATGACGTAGGTCGCGGTCGCCTCGGAGACCGTCTGGTTGGCGCTACCGATCTGCAGGGTCTCCTGTTCTTCCCGCCCCCCGGCCGAGGTGGTGGTCGAGGTGCTGAGATCGGTGGATACGTTGTCCGGACTGGACACCCTGACGTTGTCGATCCCGTAGACCGCGTCCTGCTTGTCGTCGAACGGCTCACGGGTGATCAGGACGCGCTTGATTCCGTGTCGGCCGGAGCTGTCACCGAAGCGCCAGGTGATCGTCTCCTGCACTTTCACGACGCCGCTGGCCTGCACGTCGTACTTCACCGCGAACGAGTCGATCTGGTCGCTGACCGCTGCGTCGGCACGCGTGGGGGTCGTCATCGCGAAACCAAGCGCCAGAGCGGCCGCGAACAGCAGCGCCAGCGCGAGGCGCACCGGATGAGACCAACGCTTCGTCGGACTCAGGACGGCGACTCGGATCTGGGTCATCTGTTCACTCACCTCTGTTGCGGGCGGCCAGAGCCCGTTCTGCTTCACGTTTGCCTTCGCGCTCGGCCAACGACTGTCGCTTGTCGTATTCCCGCTTGCCGGACGCCACGGCGATCTCGACCTTGGCGTAGCCGTCGGAGAAGTAGATCGACAACGGCACGAGTGTGGTCCCTGTTGAGGCCAAGTCGCGCTCGATGCGTGATATCTCCCGCCGATTCAGCAGCAGCTTGCGGGTCCGACGGGCCGTGTGGTTGGTCCAGGTGCCATGGCTGTACTCCGGGATGTGGGCCGACCGCAGCCACACTTCCCCCTCGTCCACGGTGGCAAAGGCGTCGGTCAGGTTCGCCCGGCCCTCGCGCAACGACTTGACCTCGGTACCGCCCAGGACGATGCCCGCCTCGTACGTGTCGTGGATCGTGTAGTCGTGCCGAGCCTTGCGGTTCTGCGCGACCAGCTTGCGCCCCTTCTCCTTTGCCATGGCTCCATCATCCCTGTCGATGACAACCCCATTCCGGACGGGTCTCGCCCGACCCCGCTGTCGGTTCCCCAGGTGAACATGGGAAACCCTCACCTGACCCAGGAAACTTCGGGTCACAAGTGACAGTTTTCTGGGTAGAGCCGGCGTCGTTCGGCGTAACTAGGCGGCGCGTCGACCGTAGAGCTGCCGCGAGCGCTCCAAGTCGGCCGCCAGCCTTCCCGTGAACGTGGACGCGTGTGCAGGCATGAGGTCCTGCCACGTCCAGCGAGTCATCCCGTACGCCAGTCCGCGCATGGCGTCCTCGCGCCGCTTCTCTCGAAAGACTGCGTCGCCGGCGGTCTCGCCCGGCTTCAAGAGCCGTTCGTACTTCACCCTCCCGTCGAACTCCCCCAGATGGTGATAGTCGGGCCAGTAGAAGTCGGCGATTCCGATCAGGCGCCCTTCGTCATCACGAACCTCATGCTGTAGTTCAGGGTACGGAATGCCCTTGCGGAAGAAGAGGACCCTGCTGAGCGACTCTCCCGGACTGTCTGACCGTCCGTCGGCCAGACCGATTAACATCCGGGCCCGTCGCGAGCCGGGTCGATGATCGAACGTGGCCGCCAGGCGCCGAAGGTCAGAGCGCAAGTCGGGGTGGGCCCGGAGCGCGGAGTCTGCGGTCACCACTCCAGACTCAAGAGTCGAACTGGTGGCAACCTCCCACACCGCACGGGCTACGCCGACGCTGAGACATCCCGCCACCAGATGGATCTCTTCGGCAAGATCCGCGGCGATGCAGTGGTGTCTCGTCCCGATCTCGTGCCGAGCCGACCCGGCGTCGAGTCTGACGAGGTGGACGGTCGCGAGGTCTTGGCCGTATACGTCCAACCCATGAGCTGTTGCCGCGGAGATACTGGTGAGGGCCACCTTTCCACGTTGCCTCGCCAGCGCAGCCCGGGCGACCAGGAGATGGCGGCCGACATCATCGGCGGAGTCATAGATCTCGACGGGGCTGTATGCGCCTTGGCGCAAGCGGCGTATCGAGCCGCTCCTCAGGGCGCGGGCCAGATCTCGATCCAACCAACCGCATTCCAACGCTTCGCGTCGGGTGAAGAACCCGCCGTTACGGATCGTGACGGCTTCCAGGGAGATGTCCATGGCGACAGTGTGCAAACGGACAGGGCGTGGCGCCCGTGCTTGGCCTCACCTGGGGATGACGGCAGGCCGGTCGATCCTCTGTGGACAACGAAGGGCGCCGGGTCTACCCAGAAAACTGGCACCCTACCCAGGAAGTTTCGTGGGTAGAGCACCAGTTCCCCAGGTTTACGTGGGGATCCGACAGGGCGATCCCCCCGGTTTAGGTGGGGATCCGACAGGCGATCCGCCGGTGGGTCAGTAGAGCCAGCCCATTGGGTTGACGCGGCTGCCGTCCAGCCAGACCATCAGGTGCAGATGGCAACCCGTGGCGTAGCCGGTGGCGCCGACGTAGCCGATGACCTCGCCTTCGCGGACGTGGTCGCCGACGCTCACGCGGTAGCGCTGTGCGTGGTTGTAACCGGTAGTCACGTAGCGACCGTTGATGGTGCCGTGGTCGATCATCAGCCGGTTGCCGTAGGCCCTGTTGTAGTACTTCTCGGCGACCCGACCCGCGTGTGCAGCCCGGATGGGGGTGCCGCAGCCGGCGCCGAAGTCGGTGCCGTCATGCAGCTTCCAGACGTGCAGGATGGGGTGGAAGCGACGGCCGTACGGCGACGTGATCGGCCCGTTGACCGGGTAGATGAAGCCGTGATGGGCGCCACTGGAGGATCCGCCGCCGGAGGAGACCCTTGTCCGCTTCTTCGGATTGGTGCTCTGGGAACGCTTGGTGGTCTTCTTGCTCTCGGCTTTCGTGGCGGCCCTCGCGGCCTGTGCCCTCTTGGCTCTGGCCACGCGTTTGTCGATCTTGATCTGCTTCAGTGCCGCGGCGCGCTGCTTCTTCGACGCGTTTCGGCTCGCTCGCTCAGCAGCCTTGATCCGAGCGTCTTCGGCTGCAGCGGCCCTTCGTGCCTTCTCAGCGACGGCCCGCTGGTGTGCCCGCTCCCTGGCCGCTGCTTGGGCTGCCGCCCTGGCCGCCCTCAGCTTGGCGGCCTTGGCAGCAGCGGCCTTACGTGCTGCCGCCGCCTTGGCCTTGGCGATCCGGACCGCGATGCGATGCTCGACCGAGGCCTGCTCGCGGTTCAGCTCCTTGACCTGCTGCTGGTCGGCGACCACCGCCCGAGCGGCTGCCGCCCGCGCTTCAGTTCGTTGCTGGACGAGGTAGGCCACGCCGGCGGTCTCTGACGCCGCACGGCGCTCCAGCCGCCTCTGGGTGAGAAGGTTGTCGGCGGCGTCTTTGCGGTCCGCCGCCATCTGCGTCTCCAGTTCCACCTGCTTCGCCCGCTCGACCTTCAGGGCAGCCTGCAGGGTCGTCAGTCGCTCGATGTAGGCCTGGGTGGTGTCGAACATGGTGGTCGACCACTGGAGCCTGGTGCCGAGGTCCGCGCTGGACTGACTGGAAACGAGGATCGCCACCGGCAACAGATTCGTCTGCTGCTGGTACTGGTCTCGCACCATCGCACCCGCCATGTCGTGCTCGGCGTTGAGCTTCTCCTGTCCCGCCGCGACGGCAGCCTTCGCCTTGGCCAGTGCTGCCTGGGCCACCTCGAGCTTGGCCGCTATGGCCTTGTCCTTGACCTGGGCGGAGCGAAGCTCGACCCGGGTCGCCGCCAGCTCAGCCTGCGCCGCGGCCAGCTCGCTCTGGGCGGACTGTACGGCAATGGCCGCGCTGTTCAGCTGAGTCGTGGACTCGCCCAGCGACTGCTGGCTCTGGGCCAGCTGGGCCTGGACCTGCTGACGCTGATCGGTCAGCTCGTCGGCGGAGGCTCCGGAGGGAGCCAGTGTG
Organism: Propionibacteriales bacterium; assembly: GCA_038238065.1. Classification (GTDB taxonomy): domain Bacteria; phylum Actinomycetota; class Actinomycetes; order Propionibacteriales; family Propionibacteriaceae; genus Microlunatus. Next base: position 18,914 of record JBBRYD010000050.1, read on the forward strand.
AACCCGACCGCGGACGCCACGGCGATACAGACGACGGTGCGGACGTGGTCACGGACGGCACGCAGGGCAGCTCCGCGACGTGCCGTGACCATCACACCGCGGTCTGAAGTATGGAACCGGAGCGCAGCCGACAGGCTCCGCTTCAGCTTCGCGAAGCGTCCACAGGTACGTGTGGCCCCGCTGGTGCCCGGAACGCCCGTGAGGGCGTAGGGAAGATCCGGCACAGCAACCCCAATCAGTTCAATCCCGAACCCGCCTCCGAAGGCTGCGGGTCTCGAGGTGTGATTGAGGTTTGGGCTCAGCTCACACTCTCAAGTACTTCCTGGTTGTTATCAGTGTCGGGATGATAGACAGCAGCAGACCCACTATGGCAACCCCCGCCATGGCTAGGAACGCTTGATGCCAGCCAATCCAAGGTAAAGACTGAATTGAGACTTCAGCCTTTCTCATGATGATGAAGTAAACCCCTGAGGCCAATGTGACGCATGCGAGAGCTGCGCCCACGAATGCCGAAAAGATGGCTTCGAAGAGGAAAGGCAGAGTGATGTAAAGGTTGCTCGCTCCCACCAGCCGCATGATGCCGATCTCCCGCCGTCGGGCGAAGGTGGCGAGCCGGATGGTGTTGGCGATCTGGAGCGCCGCAGCGAGCAGCAACAGCGCGGAAGCGATGATGGTTCCCCACTGGAGCAGATTGAGCCAGCTGAAGAAGGGGTCCAGATACTTCCGCAGGTCCTGCACGGTCTGGACACCTTTGAGCCCGACGACCGCGCTGACCACCCCCTCATAAGTCTCCGGATTCTTCAGCTTGACCCGGAACGACTCCTGCATCTGGTCGACGGTCAGGGAGTCCTGAATGGGGTTGCCTTCGTAGGCCTTCTGGAACTCCGAGTAGGCCTCGGCCTTGCTTTCGAAGTAAACCCCGTCAGCGGCCACCTCAGGGTTGCTGGCGAGCGTCTGCTGGATGAGGTCCTTCTGCGCCTGAGTGGCGTCCTGGCCCGGGTCGCACTGGTCGCCACGCGTGTCAGCGGTGCACAGGAAGATCGAGATCTCGATCTTGTCGTACCAGCGGCCCTTCATCAGGTCGACCTGCTGGCTCGCCAACAGGCCGGCGCCGAACAGCGACAACGACACCCACATGGTCATGATGACGGCGAGCGTCATGGTCAGGTTCTGACGCAGACCGCTGCCGGTCTCGGAGAAGATGTGACGGAAGCGCATTCAGGGTCCTCAACTATGCAGAGTGCGTGTGGTGGCAGACAGGTCAGTCCCCGCGACGTTTCTGTGTTCTGGTGGGTCGATCACTGGTAGCCGTAGACGCCGCGGCTCTGGTCGCGGACGACCTCGCCGTCGTCGAGCTCGATCACGCGCTTGCGCATCTGGTCGACGATGGTCGAGTCATGGGTGGCCATCAACACCGTGGTGTCGGAGCGGTTGATCCGGTCGAGCAGCTTCATGATCCCCACACTGGTGGCTGGGTCCAGGTTGCCGGTGGGCTCATCGGCGATCAGGATCATCGGTCGGTTGACGAAGGCCCGGGCGATCGCTACCCGCTGCTGCTCGCCACCGGAGAGCTCCTCGGGCAACCGTGAGCCCTTGCCGTCCAGGCCGACCAGCTCCAGCACCTCCGGCACCACCCGCTTGATGGTCGAGGTCGGCTTGCCGATGACCTGCAGAGCGAAGGCCACGTTCTCGGTCACCGTCTTGTTGGGCAGCAGCCGGAAGTCCTGGAACACCGTGCCGATCTGGCGCCGCATGGTCGGAATCTTCCAGCTGTGGATCTTGTCGAGCTCTCGACCGGCCACGAAGACCTTGCCACGGGTGGGGCGCAGCTCGCGGAGGATCAACCGCAGGAAGGTCGACTTACCCGAACCCGAGGCGCCGACGAGGAAGACGAACTCGCCTTTCTCGATCTCGACGTCCACATGAGCCAGCGCCGCCCGGCGGGCCGGGTCATAGCTCTTGGTCACACCTTCGAAACGAATCACAATGAGGCCCCAGCCGGAGTAGACAACGTGGATGGGCGCAGGCCTGCGCCGAAACGGCCAGGGCCGATTCTAGGCGACCAGGCTGAGATCACTCCTCATTGCTACGCCTGCCGCGCGGCGATTCCGGGCTCGACGCTAGCCGGCCACGGCTTCGCTGGTCCGCCGCCAACGAATGCCCGCGTCGATGAAGCCGTCGATCTCACCGTCGAAGACCGCATCCGGGTTGGACACCTCGTACTCCGTCCGGAGGTCCTTGACCATCTGGTACGGGTGCAGCACGTACGAACGCATCTGGGATCCCCAGCTGTTGCCGCCATCGCTCTTGAGCGCGTTCATCTCCGCCTCGCGATCGAGGCGCGCGCGTTCCAGCAGCCGTGACTGCAGGACCCGCATCGCCGCTGCCTTGTTCTGCAGCTGGGACTTCTCGTTCTGGCACGACACGACGATGCCCGTCGGGAGGTGGGTGATCCGGACGGCTGAGTCGGTCGTGTTGACGCTCTGACCGCCTGGCCCCGACGAGCGGAAGACGTCGACCCGCAGGTCTCCTTCAGGGATCTCGATGTGGTCGGCCTCCTCGGTGACCGGAAGCACCTCCACGCCGGCGAACGAGGTCTGCCGCCGGCCCTGGTTGTCGAACGGCGAGATCCGGACCAGCCGGTGGGTACCTTGCTCGACGGACAGGGTGCCGTAGGCGTACTGGGTCTTGACGGTGAAGGTGGCTGATTTGATGCCAGCCTCTTCGGCGTAGGACGTGTCGTACACCTCGGTGCCGTAACCGTGTCGCTCGGCCCAGCGGAGGTACATGCGCAGCAGCATGGCGGCGAAGTCGGCGGCATCGATGCCGCCGGCTTCGGAGCGGATGGTGACCAGGGCTTCGCGCTGGTCGTAGTCACCGGACAGCAGCGTCCGCACCTCGAGCACCTGGATGTCGGCTTCGAGCGAGGTCAGCTCGTTGACGGCCTCGGCCATGCCGGCGGCATCAGACTCCTCCACCGCGAGCTGCACCAGGATGGAAAGATCGTCCAGCCGCGAGCGCAGGTTCTCGACCCGCTCCAGCTCGGACTGCAGGAACGACAGCCGGGAGGTCACCCGCTGGGCATTCTGCTGGTCGTCCCACAGATCGGGCGCGGCAACCTGCTCGCCCAGATCGTCGATCTCCGCCCGCTTCCTGGCAGGGTCGATCACGGCCTCGATCGAGCTCAACGCCGTGTCGAGGTCGGTGATGGACGCGTTGAAGTCAGGACCAGCCACAATCGAGCACTCTACAACCGCGGCGACCGACGCCGGTTCGCCCGAACGGCCCCGGAAGAACGTGGCGCACTAGGATCTCGTCGGAGTACGAGGCGAGGAGGGTCATCCATGAGCGAGCAGGTCCTGGCCATCGACATCGGGGGCACGAAGATCGCGGTCGCTCTGGTGGACCCCGACGGCCGTCTCCACGCCGAGACGGTGTCACCGACCGTCAAGTCGGCCGACCCGGAAGAGGTCTTCGCACCTGCGGCGGAGGCCATCGCCACCGTCGTGTCGTCGTTCGATGCGACCGGTGCTGCACTTCGCGTGGGTATCAGCTCGGCCGGCCCGATCAACGCACCGGCCGGCACGATCTCGCCGGTCAACATCGGCGCCTGGCGCGACTTCGAGGTCTCCGCCCGCGTGGCCACGGTCTTGACCGAACAGTTCGGAGTCGACTCCCAGGTCGCTCTGGCCGGTGACGGCCACTGCTTCGCCCTGGGCGAGCACTGGCTGGGCGCCGGTCGCGATGTGGAGTCGATGGTCGGGTTGGTGCTGTCGACGGGGGTCGGTGGCGGCGCCGTCCTCGACAACCGGCTGTTCGCCGGCAGCACCGGGAACTCGGTCCACCTCGGCCACATCAGCATCAACGCCTGGGGCCCGGAATGCGTCTGCGGGTGCCACGGCTGCGTCGAGATGTATGCGCGCGGTCCCGCCCTGGTGGCTGCCGCCCGGTTGCGAGGATGGACCGGCGAGGACGCGAAGGCGCTGACCGCTGACGCCCGTGAGGGCAACGAGATCGCCATCAGCGTGATCGACTTCGGGATGCGGGCCCTCGCCGCGGGAATCGCCAGCACGGCCACTCAGCTCGACGTGTCGATGTTCGTGCTCGGCGGAGGCGTTTCCAAGGCTGGGGACGTGATCTTCGACCCGCTACGACGGCACCTGCGTGACTTCGCCACCTTGGACTACGTCGCCGACGTGGAGATCCGCCCCGCCGTGCTGGAGAACGCCGGCCTGCTCGGTGCGGCGGCGCTGGCGTTCGGAGATCACACCAGCCGCTGAGCGCACTCAGCGGCTCCCCCTGCTCGCTCGGGTGCCGTCTTCAGACCCTCTGCTCGGGCTCCTCGACCGTCAGCTCCTCGATCCTGACGAAACGGTCCTCGTTCCGTGCCCGGCGGGGCGGCCAGTCGTGCACCCAGATGACCACGAAGGCGGCCAACGAGATGAGCAGCGCGGTAACGGGACCCAGCGTGGAGAGCCAGACGACGAGGAGGCCCGCGACGCACAGGGCCAACACCGCCCGGGCCGACCGTCCGCTGAGCTGGCTGTGGCGCGCGCGCCACGCCGTGTACCCGACCCAGGGGATCATGGCCACCAGGATGAAGAACCACGCGATGGTGGATACCGAACCCGCGAAGGCGTCGAGCACCAGTCGCACCATGGCGATCAGACCGACCAGTCCGGTCAGCGCTCCGAGAACCAGGCGAGCGTTTCTATCCATCATGGTGGGCTCCTGGTGTGGACCGTCCCCGGCTGTCGAGCTGGTCTCAACCTAGCCCAGTTCCTGCTCTTCGTGGTGGACCCGTACGTCGCGTCGCGCCGCGGGATCACTC
>JBBRYD010000051.1:0-23488 GCA_038238065.1 Propionibacteriales bacterium
ATTTTGGTTTATTCCAACCTAGGCGCACAATAAGAGAAGCTCGGGGATGAGCCAAAGGTCCGACGCCATGAGCATTCTCAACCGCCCCACCTCCGTCAGCATCCTGGGATTGATCACTGCTCGGGTCGAGCAGGACCGGACCAGGGCTCGCGCTCCGCGAACGCACGCCAAGCCGCGCCAGTCGGCGCACTCAACGCCTCTGACCCTCACGCCTCCGTCGTTGCCGCGCGGCAGCTTTCCCGAGGCGAGACTGTCACCGCCTCGCGGGTGGTACGCCGATCCCGTCACCGCCGGCCTTGAGCGCCGCTGGGACGGCTTCGGCTGGACCACGGAGCTGAGGGGTTACTAGCACCCGAGGCGAGCACCCCGACGGCGCCCCCGCAACCAGGCACGTGAGGGCAGACGGTTCAGGTCCACGCTGATGGGTTGGCCACCAGGACCTCGACGGACCGGGGCATCTTGCCCTCGACCACGTGTGCCAGGGTGACTCCCTCCAGGATGACCCGCTCCGAGGCACGGAGCGCGATCCAGACCTCCTGCAACGGCGCAGCCGCCCCTTCGTACTCCAGGTTCTCCGGCCGGCTGCCGCGGACGTTCGCCAGCTCGCCGTCGAGGGCCCGAATCACGTCCGCGATGCTGATCTCCCCCGCGGGACGGGCCAGCCGGTAACCGCCGTCCGGGCCCCGTTGGCTCCGCAACAGGCCGCCTCGCCGCAGCTCGCCGAGAATGCTCTCCAGATACTTGTTGGGGATCTTCTGCGCCGTCGACAGCTGGTCGACGGTGCGTGGCGCATTGGCCGCAGCCAGCTCGGACACGGCACGCAGGGCATAGTCGACCCGAGCTGACAGTCTCATCGCAGCGGGGGCGTCATGGTCAGTGGCTCATCTCAGCGCCGACTTTACTGCCAGAGCACAGCGAGGCCGGCATTGATCAACGTGCCCAGGCCGATGATCACCCACAGGCCCCGGGGAATGGACTCGAACTTACGGTTCTTGGCCACCACCAGCACCAGAAACACGGTCACGGCCAGCTTGATGGACAATGGCGCGTAGGGCAACGGCTGGTTCGCCAGGACCAGACGAGCCACCAGCGCAGCACCGGTGGCGAGCTCGATCCAGGCCCCCCAGAGCATCGCTGCGTTCACCTCTGGGTGCAGCTCCCGGCTCTGGACCAGCACTCCACCGAACAGAGCGGCGAACCCGATCAGGTGCACGAGCACCAGCAGCTGACCGACGATCTCCATGCGCGAAACCTAACATCGGCACCGGTCGGCGTGCGGGAACGTCGCGGCCCGCGCCGCTGCGGCGGGGAGGGCCACACCGCTCCCCCGCCGTACGACGGGGCCGGCCTCAGACGAGGCGGCGGTCGGTCGCCCAGCGGGTGAGCTGATGCCGGTTGGAGAGCTGCAGCTTGCGGAGCACACTGCTGACGTGGGTCTCGACGGTCTTGATCGAGATGAACAGCTCCTTGGCCACCTCCTTGTACGCATACCCCCGGGCGATCAGCCGGAGCACCTCACGCTCCCGCTGAGACAGCCGGTCGAGGTCCTCGTCCACGCTGGCGATGTCGATGGCCCCGGAGAAGGCGTCCAGCACGAAGCCGGCCAGGCGAGGCGAGAACACCGCGTCACCCTCGGCGACCCGACGAATGGCGTCCACCAGCTCGACGCCGTTGATCGACTTGGTCACGTAGCCGCGCGCGCCACCGCGGATGACGCCGATCACGTCCTCGGCCGCATCCGACACCGAGAGAGCCAGAAACTTCTGGTCCGGGATCTTCTCGTGCACCTTCCGCAGTACCTCCACGCCGCCGCCGCCGGGCAGGTGCACGTCCAGCAGCACCACGTCCGGCTCGGTGGCCAGGATGACGTTGACCGCAGTGGCGACGTCGGCGGCTTCACCGACCACGTTCACCGCTTTGCCGATCTCGGCCTTGACCCCGGTCCTGAACATCGCGTGGTCGTCCACGACCACCACCCGACGCAGGGCCGGTGGGCCTGGCTGCGGGACAGCGGTGGGCGGCACCTGCGGCGAGGAGGGGGGGTGCGGTTCGGTCATCTGCTGATCTCCAGTCGTACTTCGGCCCCGTCGCCGGGGGTGGATCGGATCTGTGCGCTACCGCCGTGGCGGGCCATCCTGTCGATGATGCTGCCGCGGACGCCCATCCGGTCCTCGCTGACCGCATCGGGGTCGAACCCCTTGCCACGGTCTCGGACGAAGACCTCGACGGAGTCCTCGTCCACCTCGGCGTAGACGTCGATCTTGTCAGCACCGGAGTGCTTGGCGGCGTTCACCATGGCCTCCCGCGCGGCGCGGACCAGGGCCTGGACCGAGTCCGACGTCTCGCAGTCGCCGACCACGATGATCTCGACCGGGATCCCCCGCTCGTCCTCGACCTCGACGGCCGCAGCGGTGAGAGCGGCCTTCAGCGTCAGCTCGGACAGCTCATCGCCGTAGAGCCAGGTCCGCAGCTCGCGCTCCTGCCGACGCGCCAGCTGCTGGACGGCCTTGGGATCCTCGGACTGCCGTTGGATCAGCGCGAGCGTCTGGAGCACGGAGTCGTGCAGGTGAGCGGCCATGTCGGCCCGGGCATCGGCCCGCACCTTGGCCGCACGGGCCTCGTTGAGCGCGGTCCGGGAGCGGTACAGCCAGGGGGCCAGCACGATCACCAGTCCGGCCAGCGCCAGGGTGGTCATCGCCGCTATCCCGGGCAGCTCCTGCAGCTGGTTGGCCTGAGCCAGCACGATGCCGAAAGCCGCCCCGACCAGGGCGAGCCCGACGATCACCCGGATCAGGGCCGGCCAGCCGCCGCGGGCCACGAAGGGGGCGAGCCAGGCTCGGCCGCCGGCTTCGGCCTTCCACTGCTTCTGGCGGACCGAGTCGGCCTGGCGCCAGACCAGCGCGGCGCCGGCACAGGCAAAGGCGAGAGGCCAGAACAGCTGCTTGCTGATGCCCATGTTGCTGAGGTTCGCGATCCAGAGCAGTCCGCTGCCCAGCGCGCCGAGCGCGACTAGCATGCCCCAGTCCATCCGACGCTTCGGCTTGACGGTGGTCCGCATGCCGTTGCGGCTGGCTGACTCGAGACCAGGAGCGGCGACGACCGGCTCGGGCGGCAGCAGCAGCCAGAGGACGCCGTACGCGAAGGCGCCCAGGAACTGACACATGAGCAAGACGACGAAGCCGACCCGGATCACCATCACCGGCCAGCCGAGATGGCGGGCCAGGCCGGTGCTGACCCCGCCCAGCATGGAACCCTCTACGATCCGGGTGGCACGGGGCCGGCGTTCGTGGTCGTCCTCGGTGGCCGAGCCAGGTCGTGTCGGACCTGGGGTCGACGAGACGCCGGCGGCCACTGGTGACTCGGCGTCCACCGGACCGGGTTGAGCGGCGGGCGGTGCACCGGCCTCCGGAGGGCGGACTCCCCCGGCGGGGGCGCCGGTCAGGTCTCGCGCGCTCCCGTACGCGTCGCCGTCGGTAGACGTTGACTGGACGGGGCTGGAGTCGGTGGACATGGTGTACCTAGCGTCACACGCAGACTGACGGATCACCAGCAGGGTCTGCCCGGAGATGACCCGGAACGTAGGGGCCGCTGGGCGAGGCCGGACACGGCCCCTCCGCGTCGATTGCCGGGACGTCTCGGGGGAGTCCCTGATGGTCAGGTGGTGCCGGGCTGGGCAGGATGGGCGTCATGAGTTCGATCTGGACGATTCGGCGCAGCGCGACCGACACCAAGCTCACCGGCCTGTGCGGCGGCGTCGCCCGACACTGGGGCGTCGACCCGCTGCTGGTCCGGGTGGGCTGCGTGCTGCTCGCGCTCAGCGGTGGCATCGGCCTGGTGCTCTACCTCGCCGGCTGGCTGCTCATCCCGGTCGAAGGAAAGACCAAGGCTCAGATCGACGACCTGATCGGTGGTCAGGCGCGCTCGTGGCCGCGGGAGGCGTGGATCGCGATCGTTGCCGTCAGCTGCGTGATCGCCTTCACGGTGCTCTCCCCGCTCACCCCCTTCAGCTTCTGGCCGGCGGTCATCTTGGCCTTGGTCTGGTACTTCGGGTACTACAAGAACCGAGCCAGCGGTCCCGGCCCGAGCCAGGTCATCCCGCCCGTCGAGGCGCAGCAACCGCCGCCGGCGAGATTCTTCGAGTACCCCGGCCCGGCCACCCCGTTCACCGAGGCCGCCGACGCCTGGCGGGAGCGGGTCGAACAGGCCCAGCGGCAGCACGTCTCCGACCCCGGTCCGCCGGTGGGGCAACCGGCGACGCCGGCGGCGGCATCGCGGGACTATCGGGCGACCGTTCCGCTGGTCGAGGAGGATCTCCACGAACCCCTGGGTCCGGCCGCCACGCTCCCCCTGGCACAGCCGCTCGGTGCTGAGTCCGTGGCGTACAACGCCTTCCTGGCCACGCCCGACCCCGTCGGTCTCTACACGGAGCCGGTCGACGGAACCGTCAGCACGGCCTTGGCTCCCACCCGGCCCGGTGTGCGCACGTCCGCGAAACGGCTCCGGCTGATCTCGTTGGTGGCACTCGGGCTGACCCTGTCCGGTCTCGGGTTCGCCGATACGCACGGCGTCCACATCCCGCTGGCGGCCTACTTCGCGTCGGCTCTGCTGGTGCTCGGTCTGACCCTGGTCGCTGCCACGTGGTTCGGCCGCGCCCGCGGGATTCTCGGGCTGGCGATGCTCGTCCTGATCACGACGCTCGGCACCTCCCTGAGCGGTCCGGTGGTGCAGCACCAGGGCTGGGGGGCGGAAGAGGTGGTCCATACGACGGCTGCCCAGCTGGCCGTGGGAGACGCCAAGGACGGTGGCCGGCTGACGGTGGACCTGACCCAGCTCGACGCCACCGCCGACGTCTCCTACACCGCGAAGATGGACGTCGGCTCGCTCCAGGTCGAGGCGCCGACCTCCATGAACGTCGTGGTCAACAGCCAGGTCGACGTCGGCGGCGTCGTCATCAGCGGTCAGAAGGCCGAGTACGGCACCGAGCTCAGCAGCACCGTCCCGATCGCGCCCATCGACCCGAAGAAGCGCACGCTGACCCTGAACTTGTCGGTCGATGCGGGTGTCGTGCAGGTGAGGAGATGAAGCGTGTCGACGTGGTGGCACTCATCTTCGGCCTACTGCTGACCGGGGTCGCCGCCGGCGCGCTCTGGTTCACCTTCACCGGCTCCATCGACTGGGCGCTGGTGCGGGTGGCCGCTCCCCTGGTGCTGGTCGTCGTCGGCGTGGTCGGACTGGCCCTGTCCCGCAACCGCAGCCCCTAGACCGGCCGGTTCTCCGCGATCACCTGAACCATGCCTTTATCCCATCACCCAGAAAGCGAGTCTCTACCATGACGAACCCCTATCCTCCCTACCAGCCGCCACGCAAGCTCGAACGGAGCCGCAGCAACAAGGTGCTGGGCGGTGTCTGCGGCGGCCTGGCCAACTACGCCAACATGGACCCCACCCTGGTCCGCGTGCTGACGGTGGTCATCTCGTTGTTCACCGGTGTCCCGATCATCCTCTACCTGATCGCGCTGTTCGTGATCCCCGAGGAGGGCCGCGACTCCGGTTCGTCCATCAGCCCGCCGGTGAACGGTCCGCAGTGGACCTACGGCAGCTATCCCCAGGACCCTACGCAGGCCGGCACCGTGCCGCCGAACCAGCCGTCGTACGCACCGACAGCTGGCTCGGGTGACGCCGTCTGGGGTCAGGAGGGTGCACCCTGGGAACAGCGTCAGCCACCCACCGCTGCAGAGCCCGAGACCGAGCCGGCTGCCCCGGAGGACCCCACGGCCACCGACCAGGGCACCGCTCCCGAGTCGACGGACGACAAGCGAGTTTGACCGCCGCGATAGCGAGGCCGGTCAGGCGGACCTGACGAGGTCGAGGAAGTACTGGTGGAGCCGCAGGTCGTCGGTGACCTCCGGATGGAAGGACGTAGCCAGCAACGGTCCTTGCTGCACTGCGACGATCTTGGGTTCGGGCAGGCCGGGGATGCCGACCGTGGCCAGCACCTGGGTGGCGGGACCGAAGCGTTCCACCCAGGGTGCTCGGATGAACACGGCGTGCATCGGACCGCCGTCGATACCGTCCAGGAACACGTCGGTCTCGAAGGATTCGGTCTGCCTACCGAAGGCGTTCCGGCGCACGGTGATGTCCAGTCCGCCGAACGTCTGCTGGTCGGCTGTACCGTCAATCACCTCGTCGGCCAACAAGATCATCCCGGCGCAGGAACCGTAGGCCGGCAGTCCTGAGCGGAGCGCGGCGACGAGCGGGTCGCGCAGCTCGAAGATCCGGGCCAGCTTGTCGATGGTGGTGGACTCGCCGCCCGGCAGCACGATCCCGTCCAGACCCTCGAGCTCGTTGGGGCGGCGGACCGTCCGGACCCGGGCACCACAGCGGCTCAGAGCCGCCAGGTGCTCACGGACGTCACCCTGCAGGGCCAGCACCCCGACGGTCGGTCCACCCGCTGCGCCCTCGTCGCGGCTCACCAACCGCGGGTGGCGAGGCGGTGCGGGACCGGGATGTCGTCGACGTTGATGCCGACCATCGCCTCGCCGAGCCCCCGTGACACCTTGGCGATCACGTCGGGGTCGTCGTAGAAGGTGGTGGCCTTGACGATGGCCGCAGCCCGCTCGGCCGGGTTGCCGGACTTGAAGATGCCGGAGCCGACGAAGACACCTTCGGCGCCGAGGTGCATCATCATGGCCGCGTCCGACGGTGTGGCGATGCCGCCGGCGGTGAACAGCACCACGGGCAGCTTGCCGCGGGTGGCGACCTCGACCACCAGGTCGTACGGGGCTTGGAGCTCTTTGGCCGCGACGTAGAGCTCGTCGGGCGACATCGACGTCAGACGACGGATCTCGCCGCCGATCTGGCGCATGTGGGTGGTCGCGTTGGACACGTCCCCGGTGCCGGCCTCACCCTTGGACCGGATCATCGCCGCCCCCTCGGTGATCCGGCGCAGGGCCTCGCCCAGGTTGGTCGCGCCGCAGACGAAGGGCACGGTGAACTGCCACTTGTCGATGTGGTTGGCGTAGTCGGCGGGGGTCAGCACCTCGGACTCATCCACGTAATCGACCCCGAGGGACTGCAGCACCCGAGCCTCCACGAAATGCCCGATCCGCGCCTTCGCCATCACCGGGATCGACACCGCGGCGATGATGGAGTCGATCATGTCGGGGTCGCTCATCCGCGAGACGCCGCCCTGGGCGCGGATGTCTGCAGGGACCCGTTCGAGGGCCATCACCGCGACCGCCCCCGCATCTTCGGCGATCTTCGCCTGCTCGGCGGTGACCACGTCCATGATCACGCCGCCCTTCAGCATCTCGGCCATCCCGCGCTTGACGCGGGCGGTCCCGGTCTCGCCGGTGGAAGGGTTGGGGATGCTGCTCTCAGACACGGTCAGTCCTTGGGGGTGCGGGAGGGGGGCGAGCTCGGGATCGACGTACACCGCCAGTCTAGAGACCAACGCCAGCGGAGTGATCGGACCAGGCATGCGCGGGCGGCGTCATGGGGTGCCGCAGGTGAGAACGGAAATTTCGACCAGTCATTCTCGACCAGTCATCGGGGTGAGCGCAGTCCCCGACCGATCTGGCCGATGAGGGGTCATTTGTTCCGTTCCGACCTCCGCGACCCTCGGCGCGATGGCGAGCCGGCCGGCGTCAGCTGTACGCGCAAAACTGTCACTCTGCCCAGGAAGCTTCCTGGGTGAGGCGACGGATCCCCAGGTTTACCTGGGGAACCGGCAGTCCCGACGCAGCTCGGGCGGTCATCGGCCCACCGCGTAACCCTGTTCGCCACGGCTGTTGGCCGCCGCCGTCAGCTCGCCGGTGTCGGGGTTGCGGGAGACCGAGGACAGCCGCCCCAGCGACCAGTCGCCCGCCCGGGTGATCCGGTGACCCCGGGCCTCGAGCCCCTCGATCACCTGGTCGCCGAGCCGGTCCTCGACCACAGCGCCGGCCGGAGTCCACAGCCGCGGCCAGAAGGATCCCGCCATCGAGGTGGTGTGCAGGGTCGGCGCGTCGATCGCCTGCTGGGCCGTGTAGCCGCCGACCAGGGTCCGCAGCAGGTAGACCAGCTGCCACTGGTCCTGCTGGTCGCCACCGGGAGTGCCCAACGCTGAAACCGGCACGCCGTCCTTCAGCAGGATGGTCGGCGTCAGGGTGGTCCGCGGCCGGCGGCCCGGACGCAGCCGTGACGGTGATTCCGGGTCCAGCCAGCTCATCTGCAACCGGGACCCGAGGCAGAACCCGAGCTCGGGAATGTGCGGCGACGACTGCAGCCAGCCACCGGACGGGGTGGCCGAGATCATGTTCCCCCAGCGGTCGACCACGTCCAGGTGGCAGGTGTCGCCTCTGGTCTCACCGGCCTGGGAGACGGTCGGCTCGCCGGTCCCTGCCGCGGGCTCGGCCGGTGGCTCCTGCTCCAGCGGGGCGCGATACGGCTGGTAACCGTCCACCGTGCCCGGACGCACCTCCGTCGACGCGCGGTCCGTGATCAGGGCCCGGCGCTGCGCTGCGTAGTCCGCCGAGAGCAGCACGTCGAGCGGCACGGGCATCTCCCCGGCCGCCAGATCGGGGTCACCGTAGTAGGCGTCGCGGTCGGCGAAGGCCAGCTTGAGGGCCTCCAGCAGGTGGTGCGCGCCGACCACCGTCTGCGGGTCGAGCTCGGAGTCGTCGTAGCCCTCCAGGATCAGTAGAGCCTGGAGCAGCACCGGCCCCTGCCCCCAGGCGCCGATCTTGGCTACCGTGTGCCCACGGAAGTCGGCGGTGGTGGCCGGTTCCCAGCTGGCCCGGTGAGCCGCGAAGTCGTCAACGGTGAGAACGGCGGCGTGGTCGGTGCCGGACGAGTGCCGGTGCGGCTGGGCCAGAAAGGCGCTGGCCGTCTGCGCCACCAACCCGGTGCTCCACTCCACCCGCGCCGCCTCGATCCGCCCCTCGCGGCTCACGGCGTCGTCGCCCGCGGCCAGCAACCCCCGCAGCACCGCGGCGTACGCGGGGTTGGTCATCAGCTGCGCGCTCGGCCGCGGCTCACCGTGCACCAGCCAGAAGTCGGCCGAAGAGGGCCAGTGGTCCAGGAAAAGCTCATGCACCGAGCGCACCGTGGCCGCGACCCGGGGCACCAGCGGGTATCCGTGCTCGGCGTAGGACAGCACGAACGACCAGACGTCGGCCAGCTCCCAGGTGCCGTGGTCACGGAGCAGCAGCAGCCAGGCGTCGACGGCACCGGGTACCGCCGCGGCCAGCCCGCCCGCGCCCGGCACCAGGGTCAGCCCGGCCGACCGGTAGTGCTGGATCGTCGCCCCGCCAGGAGCCGGCCCCTGGCCGACCAGCACCCGGGGCGACGGGTCCTCGGCGGTCACCACGATGGCGGTCATGTCGCCACCGGCCCCGTTGAGGTGCGGCTCCACCAGGTGCAGCACGAAGGCGGCGGCCACTGCGGCGTCAAAGGCGTTGCCGTCGCGCTCCAGCACGGCCTGGGCCGTGGCGCTGGCTACCCAGTGGGTGGTGGCGGCCATGCCGAACGTACCGCGGAGGTCGGGACGGGTGAGGGAGTCAGGCGGTGGGGTGAACATCGGTTCCTGCTCGAGGTCGTCGGGTCGAGGGCGTCCCGCAGGACGTCGCCGTGCTTCGGACAACATGATGCCCTGACGGGATGTCGTGGGGTGATGCCGGTCCAGTCCTGTACCAGCGGGCCCCCACGCAGCTCCTCGTTCGCTCGTCCCGGTCAGGCACGACGTCAGGGGCCGGTCCGGTCTCCGCGGGTGCGAGCAGCGTGAATATGATCAGCCAACTCCGTCGCCACGACGAAGTTCGTGCATCGAGTGACAGGGAGACGCTGATGGCTGACCAGAGCTGGCCGGAACGCCAGTACACCACCGCCCTGCTCATCCTGACCGCCTCGACCGGAGCCGTCGACGGGGTCAGCTATCTCGCGCTGGACCGCGTGTTCACCGGCAACATGACCGGCAACGTCTTGTTCATCGGCTTCGGGCTGGTCGGGATCCAGGGCATCCCGGTGGTCAACAATCTGATCGCCCTGCTGACCTTCATGATCGGCGCCGTGCTGGCCTCCCGGATCACCCGGGCCGGCGGCGGCCGGCTCCGGCTGCCGGCGTCATCAGTGGTGCTGCTGATGATCGGCACCCTGCTGACGCTGGCGCTGTCGGTGGTCTGGATCCAGGTGGGTCGGCTCGACACCCCGATCATGATCGTGATCACCGGCCTGTTGGCCCTGCTGCTGGGCGCCCAGGCCGCAGCGGTCAAGCACATCGGCATCCGCGATCTGTCCACGGCGGTGGTCACCATGACCATGGTCAACCTCTCGACCGACAGCCGGCTCGCCGGCGGTCGCGGGACCTCGTGGTCGAGACGCCTGGGCGCGATCCTCACCATGGGCCTGGGGGCGCTGGCCTCTGCGGGGGTCACGTTGCACTTCGGCGGCGCCTACGCCCTGCTCCTGGCGGGGATCATCATGGCCGTCGGCGCGGTGATGATGGGACGGGCCCGGGGAATGGACGCGCGCCGACAAGCCAGCCGTCAGCCGGCGCCCAGCAGCTGAGTGACGTCGGCGGCGCGCAATGCTGCTCCACCCTCTGCTCGCTCCGCTCGCCGGATTGCGCTTCCCCCCGCCGATGTCGTCACTCCTAACGGAACGAAAAACATGTTCCGCTCCTCGCTCCTCCAACCGGCGGCGCGCAATCCTGCCTTACCCTCTGCTCGCTCCGCTCGCCGGATTGCTCTTCCCCCCGCCGATGTCGTCACTCCTCACGGAACGAAAAACGTGTTCCGCTCCTCGCTCCTCCAACCGGCGGCGCGCAATCCTGTTACACCCTCTGCTCGCTCCGCTCGCCGGATTGCGCTCCTATTCCCACTCGATGGTGCCGGGCGGCTTGCTGGTGATGTCGACGGCGACCCGGTTGACCTCGCGGACCTCGTTGGTGATCCGGGTGCTGATCTTCTCCAGCACGTCGTACGGCAGCCGACCCCAGTCGGCGGTCATCGCGTCCTCACTGGTGACCGGGCGCAGCACGATCGGGTGCCCGTACGTCCGACCGTCGCCCTGCACGCCGACGGAGCGGACGTCGGCCAGCAGCACCACCGGGAACTGCCAGATCTCCCGGTCGAGACCGGCTGCGGTCAGCTCGGCTCGAGCGATCGCGTCAGCCTCCCGCAATATGGCCAGCCGCTCGCGGGTCACCTCCCCGATGATCCGGATGCCGAGTCCCGGGCCCGGGAAGGGCTGGCGCCAGACGATCTCGGCGGGCAGCCCCAGCTGCTCACCGACCGCCCGCACCTCGTCCTTGAACAGGGCCCGCAACGGCTCCACCAGCCGGAACTGCAGGTCGTCGGGCAGCCCACCCACGTTGTGGTGACTCTTGATGTTGGCCGCGCCCTCGCCCCCACCGGACTCCACCACGTCGGGGTAGAGGGTCCCCTGGACGAGGAACTCGACCTCGTCGCCGTGTTCGCCGACCACCTCGCGGGCGGCCGCCTCGAAGGTGCGGATGAACTCCCGACCGATGATCTTGCGCTTCTCCTCCGGGTCGGTGACCCCGGCGAGGGCGTCCAGGAACTGCTCAGCGACCGAGACCACCTTGAGGTCGACCCCGGTCGCGGCCACGAAGTCACGCTCGACTTGCTCGGCCTCGCCCTTGCGGAGCAGCCCGTGGTCCACGAACACACAGGTCAGCTGGTCCCCCACGGCGCGCTGGACCAGGGCCGCAGCCACGGCGGAGTCCACGCCGCCGGACAGACCGCAGATGATGTGCTTGTCCCCCACCTGCTGCTGGATGGCGGTGATCGAGTCGTCGACGATGCTGGCCGCGGTCCAGTCGGGCGAACAGCCGGCGAGGTCGTAGAGGAAGTGCTCGAGCACCAGCTGGCCGCCTTGGCTGTGCAGCACCTCGGGGTGCCACTGGACGCCGGCGAAGCCGAGCTCGGGGTTCTCGAACGCCGCGATCGGAGCTCCCGCGCTGCTGGCCAGGGCGGTGAACCCCGCGGGGGCGGCAGCCACGGAGTCACCGTGGCTCATCCACACGTTGAGGGTGGACGGCAGCCCCGCCAGCAGCGTGCCGCCGGTGTCGACGGTCGCGGTGGTCCGGCCGAACTCGCTCAGCCCGGTCCGGGCCACATCGCCGCCGAGCGCCCGGGCCATGGCCTGGAAGCCGTAGCAGATGCCGAACGTGGGCACCCGGGACTCGAACAGGGCGGCGTCGACCTGGGGAGCGCCCACCGCGTAGACCGACTGCGGACCTCCGGACAGGATGATCGCCTTGGGTGAGCGAGCCATGATCTCGGCCACGCTCGCGGTGTGCGGTATGATCTCGGAGTAGACGTGCGCCTCGCGGACCCGGCGGGCGATCAGCTGCGCATACTGGGCGCCGAAGTCGATGACGATGACCAGGTCGCGCTCGTGCTGGCTCATGACTGCCTCTTGCCTTTCACCGGGTGCAGAACGACGAGTCTATGGTGCGCTGGGGCTGCGGTCGTCGCACGCTCAGGCGCGTCCGAGCCTGCGCAGCAGCCGTAACGCACCGACCATCGCCGTCGTGTACGTCCGCGGGCCGATCCGTCCCGTCGTGCCGACCGGCAGCCCCGACTGGGTGGCCACCGACTGGACCTCGACGAACCGCCGGATGCCGTCCTTGCCCTGCCGCCGGCCCAGCCCTGACTGTTTCATGCCCCCCATCGGTGCGTCGATGCTGCCGAACGACGCGGCGAACCCCTCGTTCACGTTCACCGTCCCGCAGCTGATCTGCTCGGCCACCCGTCGGCCGCGGCGGACATCGCCGGACCACACGCTGCCGTTCAACCCGTACGAGGAGTCGTTGGCCCGGGCGATGGCCTCCGCGTCGTCGCGCACCCGGTAGAGGCTGACCACGGGGCCGAAGGTCTCGGTGGCGTAGACCTCCATCTCCGGAGTCACGTCGGCGAGGATGGTCGGCTCGAAGAAGAGGTCTCCCAGGTCGGGGCGACGTTCGCCGCCGGCTAGCACCGTGGCGCCCTTGTCGCGGGCGTCGGCGACCTGGGCACTGACCCGCTCGACCATCGTGGCGTTGATCATCCCCGCCAGGTCGGCGTCGAAGTCCAGCGAGTTGCCCAGCCGGAGCGCCTTCGTCCGCGCCACGAAGGCGGTGGCGAACTCGTCGTAGACCGCCTCGGCCACGAAGATGCGCTCGCTCGACACGCACAGCTGCCCGGTGTTGGAGAAGCTCGCCCGCACCGCACCCTCGGCGGCCGCGGTGACGTCGGCGTCGTCGAGGACCAGCAGGGGGTTCTTGCCGCCCAGCTCCAGCGAGCACCCGATCAGCCGCTCAGCGCACCGGGCCGCGACGAGACGACCGGTGGCCGTCGAGCCGGTGAAGCAGACGTAGTCACTGACGTCGATCAGCTCGGGACCGACCTCGGCCCCGACACCGTTGACCACCTGCCACAGGTCGGCCGGCAGTCCGCACGCCTCGAGCAGCTCCCGCGCCGCGAGCGCAATCAGCGGCGTCTGCGCGTCCGGCTTCAGCAGTACGGCATTGCCGGCCACGAGAGCCGCCAGTCCATCGGAGAAGGCGATGGTGAGCGGGTAGTTCCAGGGCGCGATCACGCCCACAAGTCCCTTGGCCCGGTAGTGGCGGTCGATCCGGGTCAGTAGCGGGAAGATGCCTTCACCACGCTCGGAGCGCAGGTAGCGTGCGGCCCTGGTGCCGTAGTAGCGGGCGGTCAGCGCCGTGTGCAGGACCTCCTCGAAGGCCGTCAGCCGCAGCTTGCCCGACTCGCGTTGCAGCAGGTCGGCCAGGTCGCTGCAGCGGTCCAGCAGCCGGTCGTGGAACCGCAGCAGGACCTGCATCCGCTGCCCGACCGGGGTCGCCGCCCAGCCGGGCTGCGCCGCACGAGCTCGATCGGCGGCGGCACGGACGTCGCCGGCCGTCGAGCTCGGCACCTCGGCCAGCAGTGTGCCGTCGAACGGGGACAGCAGAGGGCTGGTCGGGCCGGTGGCTGAGAGCCCGCCGATGATCCGGGCCAGGTCGGCCGCAGCCCAGCTGCTCGCTGACCGCACCTCGTGAGTGGCCATGGCTGCAGGATAACCACCTCGGCGTCACTGATGGTCAGATACGAGCTTTCCGCGGGCGCCGCGCCCTAAGGTAGGGCCATGGAAGCCGACGTCATCGTAGTGGGTGCGGGGCTGGCCGGGCTGGTATCGACCGCCGAGCTGGTGGCCACGGGTCGGACGGTTCTGCTGCTGGACGGTGAGCCGTAGCACTCGCTCGGCGGGCAGGCTCACTGGTCCCTGGGCGGGCTGTTCCTGGTCAACACCCCCGAACAGCGCCGGTTGGGCATCACCGACTCGGCCGAGATCGCCCTCGCCGACTGGCTGGGCAGCGCCGGTTTCGACCGACCCGAGGACCACTGGCCGCGCCGCTGGGCCGAGGCGTACGTCGACTTCGCCTCCGGCGAGCAGCGAGCCTGGCTGCACGAGCTCGGCGTCCGCTGGTTCCCGCTGGTCCAGTGGGCCGAGCGCGGCGGATACACGGTCCCGGGTCACGGCAACTCCGTGCCGAGGTTCCACGTCACCTGGGGCACCGGACCGGCTCTGGTGGAGCCGTTCCTCCGGGCGGTCATGCGGTCCCACGAGTCACGGTCCGTCCCCGCCACCTGGTCTCGGCCTTGGCGGTCGACGGAGGAGGCGTCCGGGTGTCCGGGGATGTGCTGGCCGCGAGCGCGGTACCGCGTGGGGTGGCGAGCACGCGCGAGCCGGTGGGGGTCTTCAGCTACACCGCCCAGGCCGTCGTGGTGGCCGGCGGCGGTATCGGCGGCAACCTCGAACGGGTCCGGGAGGCCTGGCCGGCGGGCTGGGGAGCAGCGCCGAGCCGACTCATCGCGGGCGTTCCGGACTTCGTCGACGGGTCCATGCTGGAGGTGGCGCAACGGGCCGGCGGCCGGCTGATCAACGTGGACCGGATGTGGCACTACCCCGCGGGGCCTCATCAACCACTCACCGCTGTGGAGCCATCACGGCATCAGGATCCTGCCGGGGCCGTCGTCGCTGTGGTTGGACGCCCGCGGGCACCGCTTCCCGGCTCCGCTGTTCCCCGGTTTCGACGCTCTGGGGTCGCTGCGCCACATCACCTCGACCGGTTACGACTACTCCTGGTTCGTGCTCGACCAGGCGACGGCCGGCGCCGAGATCGCGCTGTCGGGATCCGAGCAGAACGCCGACCTGACCGGCAAGGACGTGCGGCTGCTCGCTGGTCGGCTCCGGCCCGGGCCGACGCCGGAGGTGCGGGCGTTCCAGCAGCGCGGCGTCGACTTCGTGTCGGCACCGAACGTGGCCGAGCTGGCCCAGCGGATGAACGAGCTGACCGGGGAGAACCTGATCGACGCACGCGCGCTACGCGAGCTGATCGAGGCCCGTGACCTGCAGGTCCGCTCCGGCCTGGGCAAGGACCCCCAGGTGGTGGCCACCGCGGCGGCTCGCGCGTTCATCGCCGACCGGCTGATGCGGGTGGTCACCCCGCACGAGCTGCTCGACCCCCACCAGCCCGGCGCCGGCCAGGCCGGTTCTCGGGGTCCCCTGGTCGCCGTCCGGCTGCACGTGCTGACCCGCAAGACCCTGGGTGGCCTGGAGACCGACCTCGACGGTCGGGTGCTGCAGCTCGACGGTAGTCCGCTGCCCGGGGTCTACGCCGCCGGAGAGGCCGCCGGCTTCGGGGGTGGCGGAGCTCACGGCTACCGAGCGCTGGAGGGCACTTTTCTCGGTGGCTGCCTGTTCACCGGGCGGACGGTCGGCCGCGCCCTGGCCGCAGCACTGGCCTAGGCCGCACCGCCGGTCAGCGCCAGGTGGTGCCTGACAACCTCCGCCACGACAAAGCTGAGAAACTTCTCCGCGAACTCCGGGTCGAGCTTCGCCTCCACGGCGAGCTGTCGCAGCCGGGCGATCTGCTGCGCCTCGCGGCTCGGGTCGGCGGCCGGCAGCCCGTGGGTCGCCTTGAGTACTCCGACCTGCTGGGTTATCTTGAAGCGCTCGGCCAACAGATGCACGAGGGCTGCGTCCATGTTGTCGATGCTGTCGCGGAGCCGGAGCAGCTCGGGCATCACGTCGTCGGTCACTCGCACAGACTAAAGCGCCCCCGGACACCCGGAGGTCGCCGGGCTCCGGACGTCGCACGAGCCCGACGTCCGGCTGTGATGTCCGTTACCCCGATGCCGCCCGACGAGCGCGCTCCGGCTACGCGCCGAGCACAACCACTACCCACAGTGGTGTCATACCAGCCCACCCGACCAGGGCCGATGCAAGGCCGAACGGGTGGCTCCGGAGCCGCAATCCGAGCGCTCCCCGCCCCAGTCCGGGAGACGGACCAGCCGCTCAGACCAGTGCGTGGGTCTTGCGGGCACCCGTGACCCCAGCCATTCACGACAATGTCAGCGCGTTACCAACGCGTGAGGTCGGCATTTGCCGTTGACCAAAGCGCCGCCTACCGTTGCATTAACAAACCGAGAGGGATCACTGCTACCGCGGTCATTCATCTTGGAATGACTCTCGCAATTCTTCACGCGAGACAGTCGCCACATACCGATGTGTCGCGACCGACCGGGGGGCGGTTCGCACGTTCTGCGACGCCACCTTCGTGGCACCGTCGCCATTCTTTCGTCCACCGTAGAGCGGCCGCTGCCGTTCGTCGATGCTCGCGCTCTTGCCCGGAGCACGATCACCTCGCCGAACGCTCCCAGCCGGCCGGACACCTCTGCGCGGACTTTTCCTGCAAAACACCGAACTTGGGGGAACGACCATGGCCTCACCGGCCCACGACTACGCACGCGTCGATAAGCACGTGCCGACGAGCAGAAGGGCAGAGACTCACAACCCGTACTCACCGGTCATGATTCTGCTATCCCTGCTGGCGACGCTCGGCATCTTGTTCTACGCCTCGTTCTTGCTCAACCCGGCCAACCGCGGCAACTGGCTGCCGTGGCTGCTCGTCATCGTCGCCGAGACGATCCTGGTCGTGCACGCACTGCTGGCGATGTGGACGATCCTGTCCGGGGCCAAGAGCCCGCACGACTTCGCCTTCCACGACACGAAGACGAAGCTCTTCGTCAAGAAAGAGAACAAGGCCGCCGGCCTGATGGGCTCCCCGCACCTCTGGCCGATCCACGTCGACGGCAAGGAGGTGAAGGTCGACGTCTTCATCACCGTCTACGGCGAGGAGATCGCCAAGATCCGGGCGACCGCCACGGCGGCGCTGGCCATCAAGGGTCTGCACCGCACCTGGATCCTCGACGACGGTCGCTCCGACGAAGTTCGCGAGCTGGCCGGAGAGCTCGGCTGCTTCTACATCCGCCGCCTCAGCAGCAACGGCGCCAAGGCCGGCAACGTGAACTATGCCCTGTCGATCGCCAAGGCCGAGTTCTTCTGCATCTTCGACGCCGACTTCGTGCCCTTGCCCGACTTCCTGGTCGAGACCGTGCCGTTCTTCAACAACACCACCGTGGCCTTCGTGCAGACGCCCCAGACCTACGGCAACCTGGTCAACCTCGTCTCCCGCGGCGCCGGCTACATGCAGGCCGTCTTCTACAAGTTCGTCCAGCCCGGTCGCAACCACTTCAACGCGGCCTTCTGTGTCGGGACCAACGTCATCTTCCGCCGCGCGGCTATCGACGACATCGGCGGCATGTACACCGACTCGAAGTCCGAGGACGTCTGGACCTCGCTCAAGCTGCACGAGAACGGCTGGCGCTCGATCTACATCCCCACGACCCTGGCGGTCGGCGACGCCCCGGAGACCATCGAGGCCTACACCAAGCAGCAGCTGCGCTGGGCCACCGGCGGGTTCGAGATCATGCTCACCCACAACCCGCTGAGCCCGCGTCGCAAGCTCACCATGGACCAGCGCATCATGTACTTCGTCACCGCGACGCACTACCTCACCGGCATCGCGCCGGCCCTGTTGTTGTTGGTCCCGCCGCTGGAGATCTTCTTCGACCTCCGACCCGTCAACCTGCACATCGACTGGACCACCTGGCTGCTGTTCTACGCCGGCTTCTACGTGATGCAGATCGTGCTCGCGTTCTACACCCTCGGCTCGTTCCGCTTCGAGGTCTTGATGCTCGCCTCGGTGTCGTTCCCGATCTACATCAAGGCTCTGCTGAACGCCATCTCCGGCAAGGAGCAGAAGTGGCACGTCACCGGCACCACGACCCGGGCCGAGTCGCCGTTCAACTTCATGATCCCGCAGGTGCTGGTGTTCGTCTTCTTGGCCCTCACCTCAGTGGTCTCGATCTGGCGGGACCTCGGTAACAGCCTGTTCAGCCTGGCCACGGCCTGGAGCATCACCAACACGTTCATCCTGGGTGCCTTCATCGTGGTCGCCTTCCGGGAGAGCTGGCATGCCTTGCACCCCCGGACCGCGCCGGCTGCCGCCGAGCTCGAGAAGGAGCAGCGGACCACGGTGATCGTGCCGCCGTCTCTGGAGGGCACCCTCGGACTCCGGGGCGCAGTCCCGGCCTCCGTCGGTGCGGAGCCGGTCACCACCGAGGTGATCCGCGAGCACACCCCCCATCGTCGGCTCGACCCCACGAACGGCCACGGTTCCCCGCGAACCGATCTCGCCGTCGCCACCAGAGAAGGAGCTTCATCATGACGTGGATCAACCGACTTCGACTTTTCGGCGGTGTCCTCGGCGTCGTGCTGGTGGTCGCCGTACTCACCCTGATCTTCAACCAGCGCCAGACCGAGGCCACCAGCCTCACCGCCACCGTGGGCGCCGACCAGTACATCGTCGGAGCGGCCTACGGCGGCACCGTCACCAAGCAGTACGTGCAGGAGGGTGCCGTGGTCAACAAGGGCGACAAGCTCTTCACGATCCAGAGCGTCGCCCTCCAGCAGGACCTGGCCAACGGCCTGCAGATCTCCAACTCCGACGCCTACGACGTGAACACCAGCAAGGCCACCCTGACGTACAAGGCAACCGTCCAGGGCCAGGTCTCCGACCTCAAGGCCAAGCTCGGCAACTCCCTGGGCAGCGGCCAGGACTTCGCCAAGATCTCCGTCAGCAACTCCCAGTTCGTGGAAGCGCAGTATCTGTTGTCGCCGGGCGACTACGGGCGGATCCAGGAGGGCGCGGCGGTCTCGGTCCTGCTGCCCAACAACCAGAGCATTCCTAGCACCGTCACCACCATCGAGGTGGCTACCGACAGCGGCAAGGCTCGCACTGACGTCCGGGTCGACAGCCCGGCCCTGAAGGACCCCGCGCTCGGCAACCTGGCCAAGACCGGCACGCCGGTGGTCGCCAGCCTGCAGCTGCGCGACGACGGGCCGTTGGCCGGCGCCAGTGACCTCGCGTTCGACTTCTTGCGCACGATCGGTCTGACGTGAGCCCCGTGTTTCGCCTCAGCCCGTCCAACCGTTCCACCGGAG
Organism: Propionibacteriales bacterium; assembly: GCA_038238065.1. Lineage (GTDB taxonomy): Bacteria > Actinomycetota > Actinomycetes > Propionibacteriales > Propionibacteriaceae > Microlunatus. Next base: position 19,392 of record JBBRYD010000051.1, read on the forward strand.
GCGGTCCTGCCCGGTCCATCGTGACCGCACTGACCCTGCTGGTGGCCCTGGCCGGATGCAACCCGGGCACCACCGGCAGCGAATCGTCGAAGCCCGAGAGCGCGACCTCCAGCCAGGCCCAGCCGGCGGCCGGTGGCGAGGTGTTCACGGCCGCAGAGATCGACCCGTTGGTCGCTGCGGTTGCGCACAAGACCGTCAAGAAGCTGCCGACCACGCGGCTCGCCGACGGTCTGCTGCCGCCGACCAACCGGTGGTTCTCCGGGCTGGTCTTCGGTGACCAGCCGCAACCGGTGTTCCCCCTGCCGCTCTCCTTCGGCCTGACCGGCACTGGTTTCGCCTTCGGTCAGCCGACCATCACGACCACGGCCAAGAACATCGCCGGCGGGTACAAGCCCGACGTGACGGTTGACGCTGGAGCCGTCTCGTCGCAGGTCAGCGGTTACGACGCGACCACCGTCACGGTCGCCGGGCTGGACGCAGCCGGCCAGGCTCTCGGGCACACCACCATTGCCGAAGGCTCACCCTTCGTGAGCTATACCGCCGCGAAGGCCGGCCAGCTCAGCACCAAGCTGCCGTTCGCGCAGACGGGGGACTTCTGGACCGTCAAGGTCGGCGAGCTCAGCTATGGACTGGTGGTGAGGGATGGCTCGGTCTCCGGTAGCACCGTCAAGCTCGATGAGGGAGGGGTGGCGACCTGGTTCGCCGTCCCGGCGGACGGGGCTGCCGACCGGCTCGCCGCGCTCGCGGCAGATCCGGTGACCGGAAGTTCCCTGGCCTACCGGGTGAACGGTGACACGGTCACCACCACTCTGTCCTACGCGACGAAGGGCAAGACCGCCTTCGCCACGCTGCCGCATCAGCAGCGGGCGCTGGGCGCCGGCATCACCTGTGACCTGGGGACCTACCCCAGCAGCTACGGCACGATGAAGCTGTGCGCGGGGTCCGAGCTCACCTACTCCGCTCCCGTGACCGAGGCGACGGGCGCCCTCGACCTGAGCAAGATCTCTAGTGACCAGACCGACCAGCTGTCCGCCTCGGTGACCAAGGACATCGCGGCGTTGCCGGCCTTCCCCGCCGACACGTACTTCGGTGGCAAGGCACTCTATCGGGCGGCGATGCTGTACCAGCTGGCCGACCAGCTCGGGCTGGCCGAGCCCGCCGCCGCGGTCAAGGCCAAGATCGTCACCCAGCTGAAGATGTGGACCGAGCCGCAGGGCTGCGCCAAACGCGCCGCCTTCTGCTTCGTCTACGACGACCAGGCCAAGGGTCTGGTCGGGCTGACGCCGTCCTTCGGCTCTGAGGAGTTCAACGACCACCACTTCCACTACGGCTACTTCATGTACGCCGCCGGCGTGGTGGGCGCCAAGGATCCGGAGCTGGTCACCCAGCTGGCCCCGGTGATGAACCTGCTGGCCGCCGACATCGCCTCGTCGGGCGACAACGGCGCCTTCCCCGACCTCCGCGACTTCGACGCCTACGCCGGCCACGGCTGGGCCTCGGGCACGTCGCCTTTCGCGGACGGCAACAACCAGGAGTCCAGCTCGGAGGCCGTCAACGCCTGGAACGGGTTGGCCCTGTGGGCCAAGGCCAGCGGCGACTCGGGCCTGCAGACGGAGGCGACCTGGATGCTCTCCACAGAGGCTCGGTCCGCCCTCGACTACTGGACGAACTTCGACACCACGCAGTCGGTCTACACCGGCTACGACCACAAGATCGTGTCGCTCAACTGGGGTGGGAAGCGTGACTACGCCACCTGGTTCTCCCCGGAGCCGGCCGCCATTCTCGGGATCCAGCTGATCCCGATGAGCCCGGTGTCGACGTATCTGGCCGGCGACGCCGCCCGGATCGACGCCAACGTCGCGGAGGGCTCCCACGGGAAGTTCGACCAGAAGTTCGGTGACTACCTGCTGATGTACTCCGCCCTGGCGGGGCACGACCAGCGGGCCACCGCGCTCGCGGCGGCCGACAAGCTGGACGACAAGTGGATCGACGACGGCAACAGCCGCTCCTACATGCTGGCCTGGCTGATGAGCACACCAGCCGGCTAGCCAGAGCTTGCGGCGTGACGGGGTGTAGGGGTTACCGGCGGGAACGATCGCCGGCCGCGCCCCGTCCGCACGCAGAAAGCCTGACGTCGTCTTCGGTGGACGGCATCAGGAACGGGCACGGCGCTACTTCACCGTCGAAGTAGCGTCGTTTCGTCGTTCCGGTCACTCGCTCATAGCGGTATCGTCCAGCGTCTGGCGGGACCGCTCGGCCTCGACCCGCTCGACGTAGCCCCTCACCCGACGGTCGCACTCGGCCCGGTCCCAGCCCAGCAGCCCACCCATCAGCTCGGCCACGGACGGAGCGGCTCGGACGGCCCGGTCCCAGGACTCCATGGCGATCCGGGTCCGCCGTCCCAACGCATCCTCGAGGTCGACCGCTCCCTCGTGGGTGACCGCGTAGACGATCTCCGCGCCCAGATAGTCCTCGGCACCGGGCACCGGTGCACGCAGCGCCGGCTGTTCGGTCACCAGCTCGACCAGCTGGTCGGCCATCGACCCGTAGCGGTTCAGGAGGTGCTCGATCCGAGCCACCGGCAGGCCAGCGCGTCGGGCCAGCAGATGCCGTTGGTTCCAGCGCGCGTGATAGCCGTCGCCGCCCAGCAACGGCACCTGCTCGGTGATCGACTCCGCGATCAGGCCGCCCAGCCGCCTCGCGACCGCGTCCACGGCGTCGGCGGCCATCAACCGGTACTCCGAGAACGTCCCGCCCGACACCAGCACGAGTCCCGGCCGGGGGCTGGTCACCCGGTGCTCACCCGACCGCAACGGAAACCGTCGGGTCGTGGCCGGTTGGGGCCACCGGCCGGCGTAGGCCCCTTGCACGTCGTCGCGGGTGAGCGGCGACCTGAGCACCTCGTTGGCCTCGAGCAGCAGCCGGTCGACGTCGCCGGTCGACACGATCGGGTCCGGCTGGTCGAGGTCCCAGGCGGTGTCAGTGGTTCCGATGATCCAGTGCCGTCCCCACGGGACCACCAGCAGGGTGCCGCTCCTACTGCGGTTGATCACGCCGGTCGAGGATCGGATCCTGTCCCGGGGCACCACCACATGAACGCCCTTGTGGGCGGTGAACGTGTCCGCGTCGGTCTCAGCGCTCGGGGTCGCCGGGTCCTCGGTCCCCCACATCCGGGCGAGCTGGTCGGTCCACACCCCCGCCGCAGCCACCACCACCCTGGCCCGGATCCGGTGCCGCTCGCCCGTGTCGGCGTCCTCGGTCAGCACACCGACCACCCGGCCGTTCTCCACGATCGGCGCGACGGCCCGCAGCCGGCTGGCGACCAGGGCGCCGTAGGCGGCCGCGGTGCGGACCAGGGTGATGACGTAGCGGGCGTCGTCGACCTGAGCCCCGTAGTACTGCACGGCGCCGGTCAGATCGGTCCGCAGCCCCGGCGCGATGCGGCGCACCGAACGTCGGGTGAGCTGCCGATGACCCGGCAGTCCACGGATCGGAGAGAGGGAGTGCCCCATGGCGTCGAAGATCGTCATCCCGACGCCGACGTAGACCCGCTCCCAGACAGAGTGTCGGAGCGGGAAGAGGAACGGGACCCGGCGCACCAGGTGGGGCGCGATGCGGTCGAACAGCAGGCCGCGCTCTCGGAGACCGGTCCGCATCCGGCCGAGGTCGAGGGTGTCCAGATAGCGCAGACCGCCGTTGATGATGGTGCTGGTCCGGCTCGAGGAGCCCGACGACCAGTCGTGCATCTCGATCAGCCCGACGCTGAGCCCCCGCGTGACCGCGTCAAGAGCGGTACCGGCGCCGACGACTCCGCCGCCGACCACCAGCACGTCGAGCTCCGTGGCGGACATCTCCGAGACCGCCTCAGCGCGGAGCTCCGAGCTGAGCCGGCCGTCCATGGCGGTCAGCCGACCAGCACCTCGACCCGCTGGAACTCCTTCACCTCGGTATAACCCGTGGTCGCCATGGCCTTGCGCAGGGCCCCGACCAGGTTCATCGTGCCGTCCGCCACCGTGGCCGGTCCGAGCAGGATCTGTTCCAGGGTGCCGACGGTGCCGTAGTGCATCCGCTCACCACGGGGCAGACTCGCGTGCCAC
>JBBRYD010000052.1:0-23355 GCA_038238065.1 Propionibacteriales bacterium
CCAGGCGGGCGAGAACGTCGGTCTGCTCCTCCGTGGCACCAAGCGCGAGGACGTCGAGCGCGGCATGGTCGTGATCAAGCCCGGCACCACCACCCCGCACACCGACTTCGAGGCGCGGGTCTACATCCTCAGCAAGGAGGAGGGCGGCCGTCACACGCCGTTCTTCAACAACTACCGCCCGCAGTTCTACTTCCGTACCACGGACGTGACCGGCGTGGTGAACCTTCCTGAGGGCACCGACATGGTGATGCCCGGTGACAACACCGACATGAGCGTTCAGCTGATCCAGCCGATCGCCATGGAGCAGGAGCTCAAGTTCGCCATCCGTGAGGGTGGACGGACCGTGGGCGCCGGCCGCGTGACCAAGATCCTCAAGTGATCTGAGCCGACTCCGGCCGAGAGCACCAGCCAGAGCCCCGTCCCACTTCGGTGGGGCGGGGCTCTGCCGTTGCCCGGGACGCGTCACCGAACGGCGGCGGCGCCGCGGCGTCCTAGGATCGATGAGGTGGAGACCAATACGGAGTCGATCATCCGGCTGGCGTGGGCGCGCACCCTGGGCCTGGCCGATGATGCCCTGCTCCAACCCCCGGAACAGCGGGTCATCCGCGTCGACGAGTCGATGATCATGTTCGTGGCGCTCTGGGAACATCGGATCCTGATCGCGCCCGCCTGGTTCCTCGACGTCGCCTCCGAGCTGGCGAACTCCGTGCTGGCCGACGCCTCGGAACTGCTGGCTCTGACCTCCGGTCGGGGTGCGCGGATCCTGGGCGAGGCGACCCTCGGGTTCACCGATGGCTACGTGAGCCATCCTGAGCTGGAGCGCGTGCTGGTGGCCAACGAGGCCCAGGCGGTGGCCGAGCTGGAGCAGTCCCGCCCGCCGGACGACGTGGCCGAGGTGGGGCTGTCCCTGATGTCGGCGCACTTCGTCACCGTGGACGAGCAGGACCGAGCCACGGCCGCGGCCGGTTACGCGGAGTCTCAGGGCATCCTGGCCAACGTGGGGATCCTCGTGCCACCGGCACTGCGACGGGCTGGGCACGGCACTCTCGCCGCGGCCATCGCCACCAACGACGCGCTGGACGCGGGACTGGTGCCGCAGTGGCGGGGTCGTCGGGGCCACCGTGGCTCCCTCGCCCTGTCGCGGCGGCTGGGTTACCGCGAGATCGGCGCGCAGACGACCGTTCTGCTCGGAGTCTGAGATCCGGACGGCTGAACGGGTGACGTTTCGGGATCGGGTACCTTCGGTGGGCAGCAGACCGGCTGCGGGGAAAGCGCTGACAGCGCATCGTCGGTACTGAAGGGCGGATCACGAGAGAATGCATCACTTCCCACCATCGGTCAGGTGGCGGGCTGTCTCCCGGCTGCTCGTCGTGCTGGTCGCCCTGGGGTCCGTGGCGGCCTGCGGCGGTGGCGGCGACCAGGGCACGCTCAGCCAGGTGCGCAAGGACGGTGTGCTCCGAGTGGGCACGGAGGGGACGTACTCGCCGTTCACCTATCACGATCCCGACACCAATGAGCTGACCGGCTACGACATCGACGTCATCACGGCCGTCGCCGACAAGATGGGGGTCAGACCCCAGTTCACCGAGGCCCCGTTCGACGCCATCTTCGCGTCCATGATGTCCAACCGGTTCGACGTGATCGCCAACCAGGTCACCCGGAACTCGGAGCGCGAGGGGAAGTACGCCCTGTCGGCTCCGTACACGGTGTCCGAAGGTGTCATCATCACCAAGGCCGACAACAGCACGGTCACCAAGCTCAGCGATCTCAAGGGCCTCACCACGGCGCAGAGCTCGACCAGCAACTGGGCCGGCGTGGCCAAGAAGGCCGGCGCCAAGGTCGAGGCCGTCGAGGGCTTCACCCAGGCCGTGGCGCTGGTCAAGCAGGGCCGCGTGGACGCCACGGTCAACGACAACCTCGCGGCGCTCGAGTACTTCAAGACCACCAACGACACCGGGATCAAGGTGGCCGCGCAGACCGGGGACAAGAGCGAGCAGGTGTTTGCGCTCCGGCCCGACGACACGGCGCTGCGAGACGAGATCAACACCCAGCTGGCGGCCCTGCGCAAGGACGGCACCCTGGCCACCCTCTCGAAGAAGTACTTCAACCAGGACGTCTCCCGGGGCTCCGCCGAGAGCCAGGTCTCCGGTGCGAGCGCCGCCAGCAAGAGCACCTGGCAGCTGATCAAGGACGCCTCGGGGCCGATGCTCCTGGCGACGGTCAAGGCGACCATCCCGCTCACCCTGATCAGCTTCGTCCTGGGGCTGGCCATCGCCTTGGTGGTGGCTCTGATGCGGCTCTCGTCGACGCCGGTGCTCTCCCAGCTCGCTCGCTTCTACATCTCGGTGATCCGCGGCACGCCGCTGCTGGTCCAGCTCTACCTGATCTTCTACGGGCTGCCCTCGCTGGGTCTGACGTTCAACTCGTTCACGGCAGCGGTCATCGCCTTCAGCCTCAACGTGGGAGGCTACGCCGCGGAGATCATCCGGGCGGCGATCCTGTCCGTGCCCAAGGGACAGAGTGAGGCGGCCCTGACCCTCGGCATGAGCTACGCCACCACGCTGCGCCGGGTGATCCTGCCCCAGGCGGCCCGGACCGCGGTGCCGCCGTTGTCCAACACGCTGATCTCGCTGGTGAAGGACACCTCCCTGGCTTCGGTGGTGCTGGTGACCGAGCTGCTCCGGGTCGCCCAGGTGGCCGCAGCGCCGACGTTCCAGTTCTTCGCCCTCTACGGGGTGGCGGCGATCTACTACTGGGTGATCTGCCTGGTGCTGTCGTTCGTCCAGGGACGACTCGAAACCCGACTGAACAGGTATGTGGCGCGATGACCGAACCGGCTGTGCAGGATCCGACCATCAGGACGCTGGTCTCCGTCAGTGGGGTGGAGAAGTCCTTCGGGGACCACCACGTGCTGAAGGGGATCGACTTCGAGGTGCCCCGAGGTTCGGTGACGGTCCTGATCGGGCCGTCGGGATCGGGCAAGACCACCGTCCTGCGGACCCTGAACGCGCTGGAGATCGCCGATGCGGGCGTGATCCGGGTCGGCGACGTCACCGTTGACTTCGGCGCCACGACCTCGAAGAGGCAACATGTCGCGCTCCGCGGGGAGAGCGGGATGGTCTTCCAGAGCCACAACCTCTTTCCCCACATGACGGTGCTGGAGAACCTGATGGAAGGCCCCGTCACCGTGCAGCGGCGCCCTGTGGCTGAGGTACGCGACGAGTCGAGACAGCTGCTCGAGCGGGTCGGGCTGGCCGAGAAGGCCGACCAGTATCCGTTCCAGCTGTCCGGCGGACAGCAGCAGCGGGTGGGGATCGCCCGGGCGCTGGCCCAGAAACCGAAGCTGATCCTCTTCGACGAGCCGACCTCGGCGCTCGACCCGGAGCTGGTGGGGGAGGTGCTGCAGGTGATGAAGGACCTCGCTGCAGAGGGCTGGACCATGGTCGTGGTCACCCACGAGATCCGGTTCGCTCAGGCGGTGGCCGACCAGGTGCTGTTCATGGACGACGGGGTGATCGTGGAGCGCGGTCGTCCCGGAGACGTGCTGGTGGCGCCGCAGCACTCCCGCACCCAGCAGTTCCTGAAGCGGGTGCTGGAGCCGATCTGAGGGTGCAGGGTGCAGGCAGGAGACGCCTGAGCCCCGTTCGCTAGGTTGAGCCGAGTGCAGCGGGCTCAGCAGGGGTGGATAGGGCTCAACCTCGATCAGCGCTCGGCTGGTCCCTTTCCACTGGCTGTCCGGAGCGTGGCTACGCGAGCTTGACCAGGAGAGCGACGGGGTAGGTACCCAGGACGTCCGCGACGGGGGTGTCGCCGGAGAAGGTGGCGCCGGTGAGCTCGTCCCGGACGGGAGGAAGAGTCAGAGTGGTCACGTTCCAGCCGCCGGCGGCGGCCAGGGCCACGGGCAGCCGGGTCGCCACGGTGATGGCACCGCCCCGGTCGAAGGCGATGAGGTGGTCGGCGGCCGGGCCGGTGGCGGTCAGCGGACGGTAGCCGCTGAAGGCGTCCGGGTTCGCCCGGCGCAGTCGTAGCGTCCTGCTGGTGACCCAGAGCTTGGCCGCCCCGGTGGCGTCGACGGCGGGCGGTGACGACAGCGAGCTCAGCATCGCCCGCCGGGCGACGAAGTCCACCGCTCGACGGTTGTCGGGGTCGACCAACGAGTCCTCCCACAGTTCGGTGCCCTGGTAGACGTCAGGCACGCCGGGCATCGTCAGCTGCACCAGCTTCTGGCCGAGCGCGTTGGACCAGCCCGGCGCCTCGACGGCCTGCCACAGCGACTCCAGCTCGGACCGGACCGTCTCGTCGTCGTAGAGGTGGTCGAGGAGGGCGTGGGCCGCGGACTCGAGCTCGGCGTTCGGGTCGTCCCAGGAGGTGCCGTCCCAGGCTTCGCGGATCGACTTCTCGAGGTAGGCGTGCATCCGGTCGCGCTCGACGTCACCGACCCCGATGACGACCTGACGGATGAGGTACTCATAGGCCCGGCTGAGCGAGGCGTAGGCGGGGTGGTCGGCAGCGAAGGTCTCGGCCGACTCCTCGGTCCCGAGCTGCTCGGCGAACCGCGCCCACTGCTCGCCGAGCTCGCTGAGCACCGCCAGCCGGGCCCTGACGTCCTCGCCGCGCTTGGTGTCGTGGGTGGACAGCGCGGTCATCGAGTAGGGCTGTTCGCCCTGCCGCTTCTCCTGCAGCTCGTGGAACTGCGCCAGGCCGATGCCGAACTGGCTCGGGTCGCCACCGACCTCGTTCAGCGCGACGAAGCGGGAGTAGCGGTAGTAGGCGGTGTCCTCGACACCCTTGGCCATGGTGGCGCCGCTGAGCTGCTGGAACCGACGTGCGGCTTCGTCGGTCGGGCTGTGCAGCTGGTCGGAGATGGCCGACAGCGTGTCGTTCAGCTCGGGTACCCGGGCCGAGGCCATCAGCAGGGCATGGTCGAGGTGGTTCCGACCCGACGGCAGGTAGGACCGGTAGACGTCCATGGCCGTGGCCGTCTCGATCAGCCCCCTCTCGATCCGCTCGCGCGCGCCCGGCTCGCCGCCCCTGTCCAGCAGCGCCGCGATCCGTCGCACCTCCGCCCGCAGCAGCACCGACGCCACCTGACGCTTGCCCCGGCCGATGTGGTCGGCGATGGTCATCCGGTCGTCGGTCACCCGCTGGTAGGTCGCGGTCAGGGCGTCTTCGGCGGCCGGGTCGATGAACAGCCCGTTCACCTCACGCATGGCGTCGTAGCCGGTGGTGCCCTCCACCGACCACTGGCGCGGCATCTCCTCGTCCGCCTCCAGGATCTTCTCCACCACGATCCAGCGGTCCAGGGCGACGTCACGCAGCCGGTCGAGGTAGTGGCCCGGGTCGACCAGTCCGTCGGGGTGGTCGATCCGGAGCCCGGCGATGCCTTCGTCCACCCACTTCACGATCTGCTGGTGGGTCGCCTCGAAGACGTCCGGCTCCTCCACCCGGACCCCGGCCAGGGTGGTCACGGCGAAGAAGCGCCGGTAGTTGATCTCGCTGTTGCCGCGCTTCCAGCTGACCAGCTCGTAGTGCTGCCGGTCGTGCACCGCGGTCGGGTCGTCCCCTGCGGTGAAGGTGCCAGGGGCCAACGGGAAGCGGTGCTCGAAGTAGTGCAGCTCGTCGCCCTCGACCCTCAGCTGCACATCGTCGCCGAGTACGGGCAGCAGGATCCGGCCGCGGCTCCAGTCGATGTCGAACCAGTGCGCGAACTCCGATGCGCGGCCGAGTCTGAGCACGTCCCACCACTGGGGGTTCTGGCTGGCGTCCTCCACCCCCAGATGGTTGGGCACGATGTCGACCACGATCTTGCGGCCGGCAGCCTGCACCCGCTCCCGCAGCGCCTGCCAACCGTCTTCGCCGCCGCGCTCGGGGTCGATCCGGGACACGTCAACGGTGTCGTACCCGTGGTCCGACCCGCGGGAGGCCGTGAGGATCGGTGACAGGTAGACCGCGTCCACCCCGAGCTCGTCGAGGTAGTCCACCAGGGCTGCGGCGTCGTGCAGGGTGAAGGAGTGCCGGATCTGCAGGCGGTACGTCGAGGCGGGCGCGGGCGAAGTCACACCGCAACCCTAGAGCCTCGAGCGCGGTCGGACCGGCGCTGGCTGACGAGACGACCGGTCGACCAGGGCCGTCGACCGAACGAGCCGGTGGATGCCCATCAGCGATGTATGGTGTGCGCTGACATGCGAAACGCGCCGGAGCTCCTCGGCGCCGTCTTCGCAGGTGAGTGAGGGACCCATGTCGGTGACCGAGCAGCCCACTGGGCATCCGGCGAGCATTCGCGACGTTGCCCGCGTGGCGGGGGTGTCCCGCCAGACGGTGTCCCGGGTGATCAACCACCATCCGAGCCTGCGGCCGGAAACGCGGATGCGGGTCCAGGCCGTCATCGACGAGCTGCGTTACCGGCCCAACCTCGCGGCCCGCGCGCTGGGCAGCAACCGCTCCCGGACCATCGGCGTGGTGGCGTGGCAGCGGACCCAGTACGGCCAGTCGGCGGCTATCCAGGGCGTCGAACGAGCAGCCCAGGACGCGGGCTACCTGGTGAACACCACCAACCTGTCGTCGAGCGGCACCGACGACATCCGCGAGGCGCTGTCCCTGCAGGTGGACCACATGGTGGCCGGCATCGTGATCATCGCCCCGCAGACCAGGACCCTGGACGCCCTGGACGAGCTGGACACCGACATCCCCTACGTGATGCTGCACTCGCGTGGCTCCGGTGACCCCCACGAGCTGTTCGTCGACCAGGTCGCCGGCGCCCGAGCCGCGACGCGGCACTTGATCGATCTGGGGCACCGCGGCATCGTGCACATCGCCGGCCCGCAGGAGTGGATCGAGGCCGACGCCCGGATGCAGGGGTTCCTGACCGAGATGATCGACTCCGACATGCCCGTCACGCCGCCGATCCTGGGGGACTGGAGTGCCGCCTTCGGTTATCACGCCGGCCGCGAGCTGGCCCGGATGGACGACGTCACCGCGATCTTCTCCTCCAACGACCAGATGGCTCTCGGCCTCATCCACGCCTTCCGCAGTGTCGGCTTGGACGTGCCCGGCGATGTGAGCATCGTCGGTTTCGACGACATCCCCGAGGCTGCGCACTTCTGGCCGCCGCTGACCACGGTCCGGCAGGACTTCGAAGAGCTCGGGCGACGGTGCGTGGCCCGGCTGCTGGGCGCGTCGGTGGACATCGGGCCCGGCGGTTCGCGCCCGCTGACCCCCCAGCTGGTGCTCCGGGAGTCGACCGCCCGCGTCTGACGAGTCGTTACCCAACCGCGACCCGCACGTCGGTGGATCAGATCGGTGATCCGTCAACCATGTGGTTAGATGTGACCGGTCACATCTTCAGGTGTCGGCGGCACGCGCCGCCCAAGACCCATGACGACGACGGAGTCGGGCAGTTGGTTGTTTCTCATCGTGGTCCCAGCACAGACGTGCTGTCGGACGCCGGCTCGCCCTCGTCGTCATCCCTCTGGTCGTCATCCTCGAGCTCCATCCTGCCGGTCGCGTCTGACGCGACGGGTCGACGCGTCATCTCGTCAGCTGTCCAGCACGGTGCAGCAGACGTTCAACCGAAAGGAAAGTAAGTGAAGAACAGAAAACTGCTGGCCGGCCTCGCGGCCACCTCAGCGCTGATGATCGGTCTCACGGCGTGTGGAGGCTCCCGCGCCGCTGGCGGCGGTGACGCCACCCCCGCCGCGGGCGACAACAAGGGCGCCCTGGTCGGCGTGGCCATGCCCACCAAGACCTCTGAGCGCTGGATCGACGACGGCAACAACGTCAAGGCCAAGCTCGAGGCGATGGGCTACAAGGTCGACCTGCAGTACGCCAACGACAAGGTCCCGGACCAGCAGCAGCAGATCGAGTCGATGCTCAACAACGGGGCCAAGGCCCTGATCGTCGCCTCGATCGACGGCACCGCGCTGACCACCCAGCTGGCCGACGCCGCCAAGGACAACGTGAAGATCATCGCCTACGACCGGCTGATCAACGGCACACCCAACGTGGACTACTACGTCACCTTCGACAACAACAAGGTCGGCATCCAGCAGGGCACCTCGCTGCTCACCGGTCTGGGCATCCTCGACGCGGCAGGCAAGGCCACCGGCAAGAAGGGCCCGTTCAACATCGAGCTGTTCGCCGGTAGCCCGGACGACAACAACGCGACCTTCTTCTACAAGGGCGCCATGTCCGTGCTCCAGCCCTACATCGACAAGGGCACCCTGAAGGTCGTCTCCGGTCAGACCTCGTTCCAGCAGGCCGCGATCCAGCAGTGGAAGCTCGACACCGCTCAGTCGCGGATGGAGACCATCCTCAACGGGTTCTACTCCAAGGGCAACACCAAGCTCGACGGGGTGCTCTCGCCCTACGACGGCATCTCCCGCGGCATCCTGAACGCCACCAAGTCGGCGGGCATCCCCGATCCGATCGTGACCGGTCAGGACGCCGAGAAGCCGTCTGACAAGCTGATCCTGGACGGCAGGCAGTACTCGACCATCTTCAAGGACACCCGGCTGTTGGGTAACACCGCCTCGACCATGGTCGACGACATCCTCACCGGCAAGGCCCCGAAGACGAACGACACCACGACCTACAACAACAAGGTCAAGGTCGTACCGGCCTACCTGCACGAGTCGGTCATCGTGACGAAGGCGAACCTCAAGAAAGAGGTCGTCGACTCCGGTTACTACACCCTGGAAGGTGTCCAGAAGGGCGCCTAGCCCTCCTGCACACCCTCTCGAGCCTGTCGAGGGGCATAATCTCCCTTCGACAGGCTCAGGGCAGTTTTGGGAATAGGCTCAGGACACGTTCGGTCCACCCGAAGCACGGTCAGCACCACGAAGGAAGACCTCCATGGCTGATTCCATCCTCGAGATGGTCAACATCACGAAGACGTTCCCCGGCGTCAAGGCGCTGCAGGACGTCAACCTCACCGTGGAACGCGGGGAGGTGCACGCCATCTGCGGCGAGAACGGGGCCGGGAAGTCGACCCTGATGAAGGTGCTGTCCGGGGTCTACCCGCACGGCACCTACGAGGGCGACATCATCCTCGAGGGAAAGCCGGTGGCGTTCTCCGGCATCCGCGACTCGGAGAAGTCGGGCGTGGTCATCATCCACCAGGAGCTGGCGCTGAGCCCGTTTCTGTCCATCGCCGAGAACATCTTCCTCGGCAACGAGCGGCAGCGGTTCGGTGCCATCGACTGGAACGCCACCAACCTCGAGGCGGCCAAGCTGCTCGCGCGGGTGGGACTGGCGGAGAACCCGATCACCAAGATCACCGACATCGGCGTGGGCAAGCAGCAGCTGGTCGAGATCGCCAAGGCCCTGAGCAAGGACGTCAGGCTACTCATCCTCGATGAGCCGACCGCCGCGCTCAACGACGAGGACTCCGCACACCTGCTGGGTCTGATCCGTGGGCTCAAGGACCACGGGATCACCAGCATCATCATCAGCCACAAGCTGAACGAGATCAAAGCCATCGCCGACCAGGTTACGGTCATTCGCGACGGTCGCACCATCGAGACTCTCGACCTCGACGGTGAGGACATCTCCGAGGAGCGGATCATCCGCGGGATGGTCGGCCGCGACCTGCAGAGCCGCTATCCCGACCGGACGCCCGACATCGGCGACGAGGTGCTGCGGATCGAGGACTGGAGCGTTGCTCACCCGCTCGAACACTCGCGCAAGGTGGTCGACAAGGCAAACCTCTACGTCCGCGCTGGTGAGGTTGTGGGCATCGCGGGCCTGATGGGCGCCGGGCGGACCGAGTTGGCCATGAGCGTCTTCGGTCGCTCCTATGGGGCCAACATCACCGGGAACCTGTACAAGAACGGGCACCTGATCCAGTTGAAGACGGTGCACGACGCGATCAAGAGCGGTATCGCCTACGCGACCGAGGACCGCAAGCGCTACGGCCTCAACCTGATCGACGACATCAAGCGCAACGTCTCCGGCGCTGCGCTGGAGAAGCTGTCGCGTCGTGGCTGGGTCGACTCCAACCGCGAGACCGTGGTGGCCAACGACTATCGCACGAGTATGCGGATCAAGGCTCCCAACGTCGGTGTGTTGACCGGCAAGCTCTCCGGCGGCAACCAACAGAAGGTCGTGCTGAGCAAGTGGATGTTCGCCGACCCCGACGTCCTGATCCTCGATGAGCCCACCCGAGGGATCGACGTGGGTGCGAAGTACGAGATCTATACGATCATCAACACCCTGGCCAGCGAGGGCAAGGCGATCATCGTGATCTCCTCCGAACTGCCCGAGCTGTTGGGGATCTGCGACCGGATCTACGCCCTGTCCGCGGGCCGGATCACCGGTGAGGTGGACGTCAAAGAAGCACGCCCCGAGGAACTGATGCAGTACATGACCCAGGAAAAGGAGTAGCGACGATGACCACAGTTTCTACGGCACAGACCAGCGAAGATTCCCCGGTCATCCCGCCACCGCACGAAAAGGGGTCCGGCGGAGTACTGTCGTTCCTGGCCGCCCGGCTGCGCCAGATCGGCATCTTCATCGCCCTGATCGCCATCATCATCTTGTTCCAGATCCTGACCGGCGGCACGCTGCTCACCCCGCGTAACGTCACCTCGATCATCAACCAGAACGCCTACGTGCTGATTCTCGCCATCGGCATGGTGATGATCATCATTGCGGGCCACATCGACCTGTCGGTGGGCTCGGTGGTCGCCTTCGTGGGTGCCATGAGCGGGATCTTCATCGTGAACTGGGGCTTGCCCTGGTGGGTGGGTGTGATCGCCGGCATCGGCGTTGGCGCCCTGATCGGTGCCTGGCAGGGATTCTGGGTGGCCTACGTCGGGATCCCCGCCTTCATCGTCACCCTGGCCGGCATGCTGACCTTCAGAGGTCTGACCCAGATGGTGCTGCGGAACGTCCCCATCACGCCGTTCCCCGACAAGTACGTCGCCATCGGCTCGGGCTTCCTGCCCGACCTCACCGGCGGTAAGTCGACGTTCGAGGTGCTCACGCTGATCCTCGGGTTCGCGGCCACCGTCGGGCTGGTCACGCAGGAGTTCCGGCAGCGCAGCAAACGGGTCAAGATGGGCCTGGAGGACGAGCCGCAGGTCTGGTTCTTCGTCAAGGCGGCCTTCACGGCGGTGTTCATCCTGGCGATCACCTTCGTGCTCGCCAGCTACCGCGGTACGCCGATCGTGCTGGTCATCCTGGCTCTGCTGGTGCTGATCTACAGCACGGTGATGAACCGTTTCGTGTTCGGGCGTCACGTCTACGCCCGCGGCGGCAACCTGCTGTCGGCGCAGCTGTCGGGCGTGAACACCAAGAAGGTCGACTTCCTGCTGTTCGTCAACATGGGGGTGCTGGCGGCCATCGCCGGCATCGCCTTCACCGCCCGCAGCAACTCGGCCCTGCCGGGTGCGGGTACCGGCTTCGAGCTGGACGCCATCGCCGCCGTGTTCATCGGTGGCGCGGCGGTCACCGGCGGTATCGGTACGGTCACCGGCGCCATGATCGGTGGTCTGATCATGGGCGTGCTGAACAACGGCATGTCGTTGCTCGGTCTGGGCAGTGAGGTGCAGTCCTTCATCAAGGGCTTCGTGCTGCTGCTCGCCGTGGCCTTCGACATCTTCAACAAGCGGCGCGCGGCCAACGCGTCCAAGTAGCACTCCGGTCGCACGCTGGTCCGGCTCCCGCGGGGAGCCGGACCAGTTCTGCGTTGGGGGGTCCCGGCTCAGGAAGCGGGGAGCATGATGACCGCTCCACTGCGCCGCGGGTCTGCGCCGCCGCCGAGCACGCTGACCGCCGACGCCCCACCGAAGTAGGCGTCGATGCCGCCGGCCACCAACACCTCGTTGCCGGCGGCCTGCAGGTGGGCGATCACCTCGTCGGAGAAGCCGGGCTCCAGCCGTACCGTCCCCGGCTGCGCGTTCAGCCGGGGGGCGTCGATGGCTTCCTGAGGGGTGGCGCCGGTGAGCATGCGGAGCACCGACTGCACCAGCGCCGGACGGATCCGGCTGCCACCGGCGGCGCCGGCGGCGAGCACCAGCCGGTCGGAGTCGTCGAGCGCCACCAGCGGCGACATCATCGAACCCATCCGGACGCCGGGCTCCAGCACCTCCCGGATCAGCTCCCCCTCGCCGAGCATCGAGTTGAGGTGCACCCCGTAGCCCGGCACCCAGATCCCCGATCCGAGACCGAGGCTGGTGGTGACGGCGCAGGCGTTCCCCTCGGGGTCCACCGCAACCACGTTGGTGGTCTCGGCCCGACGGTCGGGGCCCCGGAGTGCCTCGACCAGGGCCAGCGCGGCGGACCCGGACCTGACCGGGTCAGCGTTGACGCCGGCGGCCGCGCGGCCGAGCGTCCCCAGTACGTCGTCGAGGTCGTCGCCTCGGGCGAGCACGGTGAAGCCGTGGAACGACACCGACCACGGAGCCGACTCGATCACCCGGTAGGCGGCCAGGTCGGCCGCGCTCATCGCGCTGCCGTCGGCGATCGAGGCGAGCATCGCCTCGGCGTACTCACCGGTGTAGAACGCGGCCGGGTCGGTGGCCAGCAGGTCGTAGGCGCGGTGATGGTCTGCGTGGACGAGCTGTTCACCGGTCTGCAGCAGCTCGCCCCCCGGCCCGCGGTAGACCCGGTCCCCTTCGCCCACCACCATCGCCTGAGCCACCGTCGGCAACAGCTTGGCATGAGTGGCGGGGAAGGCGGTGCCCAGCGACGCCTGCCGCCCCGGGGCGACGACGTCGGCCCAGTCCAGCCGTCCCCAACGCCGCCACAGGTGGTGGGTCCCCGCCGGTACGCCCGGCACGGCCACCGTCGGCGGGCCGATCTCGTACGGCATCCGTTGCCCGACGAAGACGACCTCGATCGGGACACCCGGTCCCGGACGGCCGCCGCCGAGTCCCGGCACGGCCACGAAGAAGTCCACGCACGTGGTCTCCTGGGTGACGGCGTCGAAGTAGGTGGCGAAACCACCGCCACTGAGCCCGGTGTAGATCGTCTCCGCAGCACAGCTGACCAGCACCATCGCGACCGCGGCGTCGGCAGCACTACCGCCGCCGGCCAAGATGTCGGCGCCGGCCCGGGCCGTACTGGGATGTCCGGCAGCCACCCCCGCTCTCACAGTCACGGAGATCAGGTTAGGGGGTGCTCGTCCTCGCGCCCCGATCCGGGATGACATTTGTCATCGTCAGGACGTGACGGCACTCGTGGCGGCGCGCCGACGTTCGGTACAGGCTTCAGACATGACCTTCACCGCTCTCACCCCAGCGTCGACGAGCCGCGACGTCGCCGCCGTCCGGCTCTCCGGACTGACCAAGTCCTTCGCCGGCGTGCACGCCGTCCGCGGGCTCGACCTGACCGTGGCTCCTGGGGAGATCGTGGCGTTTCTCGGCCCCAACGGCGCCGGCAAGTCGACCACCAACGAGATGATCCTGGGGATGACGCAGCCGGACGTCGGCACCGTCGAGGTGTTCGGGCTCGACCCGGTGACGGCCCTGAAGCAGGGTCGGGTGGGGGCGATGCTCCAGGGTGGTGCGCTGTTGCAGGACACCAAGGTCCGTGAGCTGCTGCGGCTGATGCAGGGGCTGCACCGGCATCCACTCCCGATCCGCGAGATCATCGAACGTGCTGACCTGGGCGGCTTCCTGGACACCAAGACCGACCAGCTGTCGGGTGGTCAGGCGCAGCGGCTCCGCTACGCGCTGGCCATCATGGGAGACCCCGACCTGCTGATCCTCGACGAGCCGACGGTGGCCATGGACGTGGAGATCCGGCGGGCCTTCTGGGCCTCCATGGAGACCTTCACCACCGACGGCAAGACCGTGCTGTTCGCCACCCACTACCTGGACGAGGCCGACCAGGTCGCCGACCGGATCGTGGTGCTCGCCGCCGGACGGGTGGTGGCCGACGGGACCGGCGCCCAGATCAAGTCACAGGTGGCCGGCCGGACCATCAGCATCGCGGCTGCCGAGATGGGGCCGACCGCGCTGTCAGCGCTGCCGGCCGTGGTCGACACCCGGCTGGAAGGTGCGCGGCTGCTGATCCACACCACCGACTCCGACGCCACCCTGCGCGCCCTGCTCGGTGAGTATCCGGAGGCTCGCGACATCGAGATCGCGTCAGCCAACCTCGAGGACGCGTTCCTCGCCCTCACCGCTCAGGAGCAGTCATGACCCTCACGACCACCGGGCACGCGCCCACCACCGTCCCCCATGCGACGTCGTTGCGGCTGCCACCGGCGCTGCACTACACGGTGTTCAGCACGCTTCTCACCATCAAGAACGTCGGCTTCATCATCTTCTCCATCACCATGCCGGTCATCTTGTACGTGGTGTTCTCGAAGATCTTCGGCGGCGCGGACGTCGGGGGAGGGCTCAACTACGCCGCGCTGATCATGGTCTCGATGGCCGCGTACGGCTCTCTGGGCGCGGCCATGAGCGGCGGCGCCCAGCTCGCGCTGGAACGTCGGTCGGGCTGGTTCCGTCAGCTCACCCTCACGGTGCTGCCGCCGCGTACCTTTCTCTGGTCCAAGGCTGCGGTGATCATGGTGATCGTCCTGCCGGCGTTGGTCCTCGTCTTCGTCGCGGGCGGGGTCATCGGCGGCGTCCGGGCGCCCGTCGGCGTCTGGCTGGCCTCGCTGGCCCTGATGTGGATCGGCCTGGTGCCGCTGACCGTGCTGGGTATCGTGGTCGGGCTGTGGGTCAAGGCGGAGGCGGTGCAGGGCTTCACCACCCTGCTGCTGTTGATGCTCTCCCTTCTCGGCGGCCTGTGGTTCCCCGTAGAGGTGATGCCCAGCCTGATGAGGCACCTCGCGTACACGCTGCCGTCGTACTGGCTGGCCGAGCTCGGCCGCTACCCGTTCCTCTCCGGAGCCGCCTTTCCCTGGACGGGTGTCTGGGTGCTGCTGGCCTGGACCGCGGGACTGACCGTGCTGGGCGCACTGGGTTATCGTCGAGCAGCGGCCACCAGCAAACGCTGAGCGACCGAGAACCGTCGACCCGGAGGGTGTGTGATGGCGAGGGGAACGTGGCGCGGCGTGCTCCGGCTCCAGCCCTTCGACGAGTCGGAGGACCCTGCGGCCGCCCCGGGGGCCTACAGGGGTGAGGATGCGGCACCTCCGTGGTCGTGGCGCCGGGCCCGGCAGAACCTCGTCTGGATCTATGCCGCTGGACTGGTCTTCCTGATCTTCTCGGTCGGCACCCTGATCGACAGCAACCCGACCCAGGTGGAGTGGGTGATCCGGATCGGCCAGCTGGTGCTGATCGCGGCCAGCTACCTGTGCGCCGCCTGGGTCTGCGATCTGTCGCTGACGATCCGGTGGGTCTACGTGGCCGGCTTCATGGCCTTGCTGCTCTCGACCTATCCCTTCATGGGCTGGGGCTTCCTCTACTACGGGATCTACGTGACCGTGATCCTGTCCACCCTGATCCCGTGGCGGCAGTCCCGGGTCGCCATCCTGGCCATCGGTCTGGTGGTGCTGGTTCTCGCGGTGTACGTCCAGGAGTGGGCCGCGCTCTCGATCGGGCTGACGGGGCTCTTCGTCGGCTGGGCCTCGGGCGGTGGGATGGAGAGCGGGCGGCTGTCCCGCAAGCTCGACCGGTCGCGGCAGCGGGTCTCGGTCCTCGCCGTCGCCGCTGAACGGGAACGGATCGGCCGGGACCTGCACGACATCCTCGGTCACTCGCTGACGGCGATCTCGATCAAGGCGGGGCTGGCCGTCCGGCTGATCGAGCTCGACCCGGCAGCGGCCAGGGCGGAGATGGCCGATGTCGAGGAGATCGCGCGACAGGCCCTCGGTGATGTCCGCTCGACGGCGTCCGGTTATCGCGAGGTCCGGGTGCCGGCCGAGATCGCCAGCGCCCGGTCCGTGCTGCTCGCCGCCGGGGTGGCCGCGCAGGTCCCGACGGCGATCGAGCCGATGCCCGACGAGCGGAGCGAGGTGTTCGGCTACGTGGTGCGGGAGGCCGTGACCAACGTCGTACGGCACAGTGCGGCGACGACCTGCACCATCGAAGTCAGCGCCGGTGCCGTGGCCGTACGAGACGACGGGTCTGGTTTTGTCAGCTCCAGCACGACCTGCGGATCTGGGCTCCAGGGGCTGTCCGCCCGCGTCGAGGCTGCTGGTGGACGGCTGCTCGTCCGGTCCCGTCTCGGCGCAGGGACCGAGGTACGGGCGGAGCTGGACTCGCACCCAAAGGCGCTGGATCCTTTGTTCGCTGCCGGAGCGCCGCCGGCCCTGGACGCGTCACTGAAGCCCGCGGCCGCACCATGATCCGGGTGCTGCTGGCCGACGACCAGGCGCTGATCCGGCAGGCGTTCACCGCGTTGCTGCAGCTCGAACCGGACATCCAGGTCGTGGCCCAGGCCGCGGACGGCGCGGCCGCGGTCGCGCTGGCGGCCGAGCACACCCCGGACGTGGTGCTGATGGACGTGCAGATGCCCGGGGTCGGGGGAGTGGAGGACGGGATCTCGGCCACGGCCCGAATCCTCGCCCGCGACCCCGCGGTGCGCGTGATCATCCTGACCACGTTCGGTCGACCGGGTTACCTGCGCCGGGCGATGGAGTCCGGAGCGGTCGGGTTCATGGTGAAGGACGCACCCGCCGACCAGCTGATCGAGGGGATCCGGCGGGTGCACCGGGGCTTGCGGGTGGTCGACCCCACCCTGGCCGCGGCGAGCCTCAGTATGGGGTCGTCGCCGTTGACCGATCGGGAGGCCGAGGTGCTGGCGGCGGCCGTTCGGGGTGGTTCGACCGGGACCATCGCCGCCCTGGTGTTCTTGTCCGAAGGCACCGTGCGCAACCATCTCTCCTCGGCCATGGGCAAGCTGGGGGCGGCCTCGCGGGCCGAGGCCGTCCGGATCGCGACCGAAAATGGTTGGCTCGCCTGAGTTCACTGTGACCGGTCGTCAGCGGCCGTGGCGGGCTCTCGCCGTAGCACTGGGCTCTACCCTCGCCGGACTGGCGGTGGCGGGAACCACCGGGGTCCTGGCGGCACCGGCCACCGTAGTCAGTGTGCTGGTGATCCTGCTCGCCGCCAGTCTGATCGGCAGCCACTGGTCACAGGCGTCCTTCGGTCTGGCGAACACCGTCACCCTGATGCGCGTGGTCGGCACCAGCTGGGCCGCCGGACTGGCCACCCAGGCGTTCACCGGTGAGCTGAGCCGACCCGGCCACGTGACGCTGGTGGTGATCGGGACGACCTGCCTTCTGCTGGACGGCGTGGACGGGAGGGTGGCTCGGGTCCGGGGTGAGGTCAGCGCGTTCGGAGCCCGATTCGACATGGAAACCGACGCCGCTCTGCTGATGTGCCTCAGCGTCACCGTCTCGGCGTTGGCCCTGGTGGGTTGGTGGGTGCTGGCCATCGGAGGAATGCGCTACCTCTACGTCGCGTCGTCCTGGGTGGTGCCTGCTCTGCGGATCCGGCTCTACTTCAGCTACCGGCGCAAGGTGGTCGCGGTGGTCCAGGGGGTCGCGCTCCTGCTGACCCTCACGCTCGGCCTGGTCCCGGACGTACCGAGGTGGCCCTCCGATGCTCTGCTCGGGATGGCCCTCGGCAGCCTCTGTTGGTCCTTCGGTCGCGACGTGGTCTGGCAGCTCCGGCGCGCCTGACCCTGAGGTCGGCGCATCCACACCCTTTCCTCGGATCGACAGCCCCTATAGAGGGTGCGCGTCCGAGGAAAGGGTGTGGATGGCCGCCAGGTCTAGCGTCGGCTGCCGCGAAGGAACGCGCGTTCCAGACGCTCGACCAGCGCGCGCGGGCGGGCGAGGTCGTCCCAGACCCAACGGACGACCTGCCAGCCCAGGTCGCGTAGTCGATCCTCGCGCAGCTTCTCGGCCCACACCACGTCGGAGGCGGCCTGCCCAGGCTTCAACAGCCGGCCGTACTTGACCTTCCCGTCGAACTCGCCCAGCGTTCGCTGCTCCTCCCAGCAGAAGTCAGAACGTCCGACCAGCCCGCCGGTCAGGTCGAACACCTCGTACTGCAGCTGTGGAGTCGGCACCCCGGACTGGAAGAGCACGACACGGCTGGTCGACTCCCCGACGCTCTCGCTCCGTCCATCGCTGAACGCGGCCGTCCGGCGTGCCGCACCGATGCCCGTCCGTCCGGCCGCTCCCACCAGCGACTGGTGGAGCGCGTCCACCGGCAGGCCACGGGCCAGCGCAGCGTCGGTGACCGCCACCGACCGGGCGAAGGGCAGCGACCGTCCGAGGTCCACGACGGTCCGAGCCAGCGTGGTGACGCGGATCCCGTCGATCTCGGTCACCTCGTCTGGAGCCAGCGGACCGCTGTGCTGGTGGACGTAGCGCCGGACCTTCGCCCCGGTCGGGCGGTCCCGGGTCAGGTGCACCCGCGTCAACCCGTCGGACCAGATCGGCAGATCGTGCAGCGCGGCGGCTGACCCGTGGCTGACGACTGCTGCCTCCGAGGTCTGCCGCACCGTGGCCTCCACCAGCAGTCGATGCCGTTCGCGATCGTCGGCCACCGTCGTTCGGGGCGCGTAGGCCCCGCGACGCACCCGTTCGAGCTCGCCGGTCCGACTCAGTCGGGCTATCTCGTCGGGGCTGAGCCCCTGGGCCGCGAGGTCTCGCGCCAGGCTGACGGTGTTCACCGATCCAGCCGACCATTCCGGCCGGCGTCGACCATAGAGCGCGACAGGAATCTGTGGATAACGGGACCGGCAGGTCATCCACCCCCTTCGCACGGTTTTCACACCCTCTATAGGGGCTGTGAAACCGAGGAAAGGGTGTGGATCCAGGCGATTGGGCCTCGCTCGGGAGACCGAGTACAGTGATGCAGTCGTCCACGCAGATGATTTGCGTGGGTCCTGCTTGTCTGACAGAATCTTACGGTTGCTCCGACGGGGTCGCCGGGGTGTGCTGCGTGATTGATTCGCTGTGGCTGCCGAACCGTGAGACTCTGTGAAGCCCGGCCTCTTGGGTTGGGCACTACCCCTGGCCAACGGTTTCTCGGGTGTGTTGTGTCGTCACGATGCCGACACACCCGACCGCGGGGGTCGGAGCAGCAGGCAGCGCCAGCACGACAGTAAGTGATTCAGCCGGTAGTACGAGACGAAGGACGCAACTGTGGCGGGACAAAAGATCCGCATTAGGCTCAAGGCCTATGACCACGAGGTCATTGACTCCTCGGCGCGCAAGATCGTCGACACGGTGACCCGTACGGGTGCGAAGGTCGCCGGCCCGGTGCCGCTGCCGACCGAGAAGAACGTGTTCTGCGTGATCCGGTCGCCGCACAAGTACAAGGACAGCCGCGAGCACTTCGAGATGCGTACGCACAAGCGGCTCATCGACATCATCGATCCCACGCCCAAGACAGTCGACTCGCTGATGCGTCTCGACCTGCCGGCCGGTGTGGACATCGAGATCAAGCTCTGAGGATCGATACATGAACACCGAACGCAAAGTGAAGGGTCTGCTGGGCACCAAGCTCGGCATGACCCAGCTCTGGGACGAGAACAACCGTGTCGTTCCGGTCACCGTGGTTCAGGCCGGGCCCTGTGTCGTGACCCAGGTGCGCACGCCTGACCATGACGGCTACAACGCCGTCCAGCTGGGCTTCGGCGCGATCAAGGCGAAGAAGGTCACCAAGCCCTCCGCCGGTCACTTCGAGAAGGCAGGAGTCACCCCGCGCAAGCACCTGGTGGAGATCCGCACCATCGACGCCAGCGAGTACACCCTGGGCCAGGAGCTCGGTGCCGACGTGTTCGATGCCGCCGACGTCCTCGACGTCACCGGGGTCAGCAAGGGCAAGGGGACCGCAGGCGTGATGAAGCGCCACGGTTTCCACGGTCTGCGCGCCAGCCATGGTGTGCACCGCAAGCACCGCTCGCCCGGTTCCATCGGCGGCTGCGCCACCCCCGGTCGTGTCTTCAAGGGCTTGAAGATGGCCGGTCGGATGGGTGTCGATCGCGTCACCGTGCAGAACCTGACCGTGCACGCCGTCGACGCCGACCGTGGTCTGATCCTGATCAAGGGCGCCATCCCCGGTAACAAGGGTGGCCTCGTCGTGCTGCGCAGCGCCTCCAAGAAGGGAGAGCTCGCATGAGCGAGACCCGAACTGTTGATGTCCTGGACGCCACCGGTGCGAAGAGCGGCTCCGCCGAACTTCCCGCCGAGCTCTTCGACGTCACCGCCAACATCCCGCTGATCCACCAGGTCGTCGTGGCCCAGCTCGCCGCCGCCCGGCAGGGCACGTCGAAGGTCAAGACGCGCGCCGAGGTCAGTGGTGGTGGGCGTAAGCCGCACCGCCAGAAGGGCACCGGTCGCGCTCGTCAGGGCTCGATCCGCGCACCGCAGTACGTCGGTGGTGGCGTCGTCCACGGACCGTCGCCCCGCAGCTACGTCCAGCGGACCCCCAAGAAGATGATCGCCGCCGCTCTGCGCGGCGCGTTGTCCGACCGGGCCCGCGAAGGTCGGGTGCACGTGGTCAGCGACCTCGTGGGCGCCGACACCCCGTCCACCAAGGCGGTGCTGAGAGCCCTGTCCGCCGCGACCACCTCCACCAAGGTGCTCGTCGTGTTGGGCCGGGACGAGGACGCCGCCTGGTTGAGCCTGCGTAATGTCGCCACGGCCCACGCGCTGGCCGTCGACCAGCTGAACGCCTACGACGTACTGGTCAACGACGAGATCGTGTTCACGTCTGTGGCCCTGGACGCGTTCATCGCCGGTCCTGCCGCTGGGAAGTCAGCGAAGGCGGTTGCTACCGAGTCCGAGGCCCACGAGCTG
The DNA here is from genome assembly GCA_038238065.1 of Propionibacteriales bacterium. Lineage (GTDB taxonomy): Bacteria > Actinomycetota > Actinomycetes > Propionibacteriales > Propionibacteriaceae > Microlunatus. The sequence continues at coordinate 20,717 of JBBRYD010000052.1, forward strand.
GTCGAGCAAGAATCGCTGGAGCCCACCAACGACGAGCTGGCCGCCCCGACCGTGACGGTGGAGGTCGACCCGACCGCGTCCGTCGTGGTCGAGTCCAGCGACGACACAGTGGCCCACCCCGGCGACACCGTGATCGTGGACTCCGGCGAGGACGAGCTGGCTGAGGCCGGCGAGGAAACCCTGGTCGACGGCACCGATGAGGAGGAGACCAAGTGAGCCCGTCCAACGGAGTGCAGACCCGAGGTCAGCAGGCACTCAAGATCCGCGACCACCGCGACATCCTGCTCGCCCCTGTGGTGAGCGAGAAGAGTTACGGACTGCTGGACGAGAACAAGTACACGTTCCTGGTCGCCCCGGACGCCAACAAGACCGAGATCAAGATCGCCGTCGAGGCCATCTTCAAGGTCAAGGTCACCGGCGTGAACACGCTCAACCGGACCGGCAAGAAGCGTCGGACGCGGGCGGGTGTCGGCAAGCGTCCGGACACCAAGCGAGCGATCGTGTCCGTCGCCGATGGTGAGCGGATCGACATCTTCTCCGGCCCGGTCGGCTGACCGGTCAGACTGAGTAAAGGAAAACCATGGGTATCCGTAAGTACAAGCCGACAACGCCGGGCCGTCGCGGCTCCAGCGTTGCTGACTTCGTCGAGCTGACCCGGTCCACCCCGGAGAAGTCGCTGCTGGTTCCGAACAACAAGACCGGCGGCCGTAACAACACCGGTCGGATCACCACGCGGCACATCGGGGGCGGCCACAAGCAGGCCTACCGGCTCGTCGACTTCAAGCGCTACGACAAGGACGGCGTGCCGGCCAAGGTCGCACACATCGAGTACGACCCGAACCGGACGGCGCGAGTGGCACTGCTGCACTTCGCCGACGGCGAGAAGCGGTACATCATCGCTCCCGCAGGTCTGGGTCAGGGCGCTGTGGTCGAGGCCGGCGAGGCCGCCGACATCAAGCCGGGCAACAACCTGCCGCTCCGCAACATCCCCGTCGGCACCACGGTGCATGCGGTGGAGCTGCGACCGGGTGGCGGGGCGAAGATCGCTCGGTCCGCCGGTTCGAGTGTCCAACTGGTCGCTCGCGAGGGCAAGAACGCCACGCTGCGGATGCCTTCGGGCGAGATGCGACTGGTGGACGTGCGGTGCCGCGCGACGGTGGGCGAGGTCGGTAACGCCGAGCAGTCCAACATCAACTGGGGCAAGGCCGGCCGCAGCCGCTGGAAGGGCGTTCGCCCAACCGTCCGCGGTGTGGCCATGAACCCGATCGACCACCCGCACGGTGGTGGTGAGGGCAAGACCTCTGGTGGTCGTCACCCGGTGTCTCCGTGGGGTCAGGCCGAGGGCCGCACCCGCGACAAGAACAAGGCGAGCAGCCGAATGATCGTCCGCCGTCGCAAGTCCGGCAAGAAGCGCTGAGCAGGGAGCTAGGAAGATATGCCACGCAGTCTCAAAAAGGGTCCTTTCGTCGATGACCACCTCGCCAAGAAGGTCGAGGTGCAGAACGCCAAGGGCACCAAGACGGTCATCAAGACCTGGTCGCGCCGTTCGATGATCGTGCCCGACATGATCGGACACACCATCGCGGTGCACGACGGCCGTAAGCACGTGCCGGTCTTCGTGACCGACTCCATGGTGGGTCACAAGCTGGGCGAGTTCGCGCCGACCCGTACCTTCCGCGGACACGAGAAGGACGACCGGAAGTCTCGCCGCCGCTGAGCGGCGCGACTCGAGTAAAGGAATTTGAGATCACTATGAGCTCTCTCTCGTCGCGGCCCAGCCGCCGCGCCACCCTGCTGGGCGACCGGCCGGGTAACTACGCCGTTGCGCGTCAGGTCCGGGTGTCGCCCACCAAAGCGCGCCGGGTCGTCGACCTGGTCCGCGGTATGAGCGTCGATGACGCGCTGGTCACGCTGAAGTTCGCCCCGCAGGCGGCCAGCGACCCGGTCTACAAGGTGCTCGCCAGCGCCGTGGCCAACGCCCAGAACTCGGACAACCTGAAGAGCGACGACCTGTTCGTCTCGCAGGCGTTCGTGGACGAAGGCACCACGATGCGCCGGATCCGCGCCCGGGCCAAGGGCAGCGCGAGCCGTATCCTCAAGCGTTCCAGTCACATCACCGTCGTCGTCGAACCCCGCGCCGCGGAGCAAGCCTCGAACAAGAACTCGCAGAAGGGAGCCTGAGCATGGGTCAAAAAATCAATCCCTACGGTTTCCGCCTCGGGATCACCACCGACCACAAGAGCCGTTGGTACGCCGACAAGCTCTATTCGTCCTACGTGGGCGAGGACGTCAAGATCCGCAAGCTGCTGATCAGCAGCCTCACCCGCGCCGGCATCTCCAGCGTCGAGATCGAGCGCACCCGTGACCGGGTTCGCGTCGACATCTACACCGCACGTCCGGGCATCGTCATCGGCCGCAACGGCGCCGAGGCGGAGCGCGTCCGCGGTGAGCTGGAGAAGCTGACCGGCAAGCAGGTGCAGCTGAACATCCTCGAGGTGAAGAACCCCGAGACCGACTCCCAGCTCGTGGCTCAAGGTGTCGCCGAGCAGCTCGCCTCACGCGTGCAGTTCCGGCGCGCGATGCGCAAGGCCCAGCAGAGCGCGATGCGCGCCGGTGCCCAGGGCATCCGGATCCAGTGC
>JBBRYD010000053.1:0-23207 GCA_038238065.1 Propionibacteriales bacterium
GACGTCGAAGGTGATGGCGTCGGCCCGGCCCAGGGTGAGCGCGTGCGAGGACACCTCCATCACGCAGGCCTGCACACCACCCTCGACCAGCACCGCCAGCAGGGCCTGCAGCTCGGGCGACTCCGGAGTGGTCACCGTGGTCCGGGTGGCGTCGAGGGCAGCACCGTCGAGGAGAAACCCGATGGTGCCGATCACCCCGGTGTGCAGACCGGCACCGCGCAGTGCCGCGTCGAGCAGGAACGAGGTGGTCGTCTTGCCGTTGGTTCCCGTCACCGCATACATCGTCATGGCTGCGCTCGGTCGGCCATAGATCTCCGCCGCGATCGGTGCCATGGCCCGGCGGGGGTCGTCAACCACCAGCAGCGGAAGTCCCGGCTCCGGGACCTGGTCGCGGCCCGACACGTCGGTGAGGACGGCGAGAGCGCCCGCCTCGAACGCCTGTTGGATGAACCGTGCGCCGTGCTGGCTCCGGCCCGGCAGGGCCACGTAGATATCGCCCGGTCTCACCAGGCGCGAGTCCAGGGTCACGCCCGTGATGACGACGCCGAGCTCGGTCGGCTCCACGGACCCCGCTGCGCCGGCCAGCCGGCGCAGCTCCGCCAGCGGTACTCCACGCGTCGCTCCGGGTCGGAGCGCCGTGACGCGCTCACCTGAGGCGCATGGGCGTGGATACACGGGTCCGACGCTACCGAGGATTGGCGAGATCGACAGAATCGAGACTCGGTGGCCGCCTCATCAGTGCCGGTACTCGATCGGCTTCGCCTTCAGCCTCGTCGTGTTGGGTGCCACGTCGTAGCGGGGCAGCGCGAAGTTCATGATGTCCTTGTAGACCGGCGCCGCAACCGACGTGCCCGTGTCACCGGCTCGCGGGTTGTTGACCACGACGTAGGTCAGGATCTGCGGGTCGTTGAGCGGGGCGAAGCCGACGTAGGACGTCACGTAGCCCTTGTAGCACCCGCACTTCTCGTCGGGCCGCTGTGCCGTGCCCGTCTTCCCGCCGGTCTGGTAGTTCTCCAGAACCAGGTTCTTCTGACCGTTGGGCGTGTCGACCACTGCGCGCATCAGGTCCCGCACCCCGGCCGAGGCCTCCGGGGAGATGATGGTCCGAGCCTGACGGCGGTCCACCGGAATGGCGTTGCCGGTCGTGTCCGTGGAGCTCTTGATCACCGTGGGCGGGTTGTAGACGCCACCGTTGATGATGCCCGAGATGGCGGCGGCCTCCTGGACGCCGGTCACCGACACCGCCTGGCCGAAGGCGATCTGGTCGCGCGTGAGGTTCTGCATGTCGCCCTTCGGCAAGATGCCCGACACCTCGTTCGGCAGCTCGACGCCCGTCCGCGATCCGAGGCCGAACGACGCCAGATAGTTGTGCAGGCGCTGCTTGTCCATCAGCCGGGTCATCAAGATGGTGCCGATGTTCGACGACTTGGCGATCACGCCGCGCATCAGGTAGTAGAGCGTGCCGTGGCTGAACGAGTCCTTGATGGACCGGCCGCCCGAGCTGAGTCGTTCGGGAATCTTCACCCGGCTCTCCACCGTCGTGTTGTGGGAGTCCAGCAGCGCCGCCGAGGTGAGGATCTTCTCCACACTGCCCGGTTCGTACAGGTCAGCGATGGCCCGGTTCGCGCCCTGATCCTTCGTGTTCGCCGCGGCGGGATCGGCTGAGTCGAAGGTCGGCGCGTTGGCCATCGCGAGGATCTCCCCGGTCTTGACGTTCATGGTGATGGCGAAGCCGGAATCAGCCTTCATCGCCTTCACCTGGGCGGCGATCCGGCGCTCGGCCATCCACTGCAGCTCGGAGTCGATCGTCAGCTGGTAGTTGATGCCGTTGACGGCGGGGGTGACGGACGTGGTGCCCAGGGGGATCTTGCTGCCGTTCGGGGCGCTCTCGTAGATCTCCTTACCCTCGACGCCGGCCAGCTCGGCGTTCATCGAGCGCTCCAGACCCGCCTTGCCTTTGCCGCTCGCGTCGACGTAACCCACCACCGAGGCGGCCACCGAGCCACCCGGGTAGGTACGGATCGGGTCGCTCTCGCGAAAGACGCCGTAGAGCTTCTTCGAGGTCAGCTCGGCGGCGATCTTGCTGTACGTCAGCGCCGGGACCTTCTTGGCCAGGTAGACGAAGCGGGTGTTGGGCTTGGTGAGCAGGGTGTAGAGCCGGTAGCTGTCCAGGTGGAGGTAGGCGCTGAGCACCGTGGCGATCTGGAACGCCTTGGGCGTGGTCAGCACCGGGTCAGCGGTGACGGCGACCGCGGCCTCGGTGGAAGCGAGCACGAGTCCGTTGCGGTCAGTGATGTCCCCGCGCGAGGGCAGCAGCGGCAGGGTCTTGGTGAGCTGTTCGGCCGAGGCGGTCGCATAGAACGAGGAGTCGAAGCCCTGCAGCTGCAGCAGCCGACCCGCGCAGAGCGACAAGGAGATGGCCATCACGACCAACACGATGCGCAGCCGGCGTGGACCGTGAGCCAGCGGGATCCGGGTCGGCGCCTTGACCGCGGCAGCGGGGCTCCTGTGGCCCGCACGGGAGCGGGCCTTCGGCTTGCTCCGCGGCTTCTCGGTGAAGCCGGCGCGCACGGTGCGACCGGTGGATGACCGGGGTCTCGGAGCTGCGGCAGCACTTCGTGTGGGCTGGTCGGTGCGCCGGGATGGGTGCGGTCGCCGCTCGGTTGCCATCAGCCACGTGCTCCGTTCTTCTTCGCTACTGCCAACTTGGCGCCCACTGCCTTTTTGGCGCCAGCTGCCTTCTTGGCGGCGGCTGCCTTCTTGGCGGCGGCGGCCGTTCTGGCCGCAGCGGCCGTCCGGGCGTCGGCCGCCCGCTGCGCGTCGTCGATCTTCTGCTGGGCCGCTTTGGCCTTCGCGGCGGCGGCGTCGACCCTCGCCTTGGCGGCCCGTTCAGCGACCAGGGCCCGTTGCCGAGCCAAGGCCGACGCCTTCTCGGCCGCGAGCTCCGCCGGGGTCTTGATCACCAGCGTCGGCACCTCGTGACCGGTGACCGGTCTCGGCTTTCCCACGATCTTGCCCTGGGGCAACACGAGGAAGGCCGGGTACGGGTTGGGTCGCAGTCCGTACGCCGAGGCGCGTCGAGCCAGCTCCTGGGGTGCGGCCAGCACGTCGATCTGGGATTCCAGATCAGCCTGCGTGTATGCCAGCTCGGTGGCCTGCCGGTTCAGCGTCCCCGACTGGAACGCCTGGTTCTGCAGGGTCGTGTTGAGCATGAGCAGCCCGGTCATCCCGAGCCCGAAAACGGCGATCAGCACCAGGACGAACGGCGTCCTGGCCAACCGCGGTCGAGGACGGGGCACGGCGCGCAAGGAAGGGCGATGACCGTCCTCGCTCGCCGCCGGGACGTCATGCCAATCGGGGTTGGCAGCCCAGAGCGCACTCATGCTGCCTCCTCGATCCTGATGGCGGCGCGCAGTCGCGCCGATGCCGCCCTGGGGTTGGCTTCGGCTTCCGCCTCGGTGGGTCGCTGAGCCCCCCGGGTCAGCAGCCGTAGCTCGGGGCCGTAGCCAGGCGGCACCACTGGCAGGTTTCGGGGGGCGGTGTCGTGGGACTTGACTGACAAGAGCTGCTTGACCAACCGATCTTCGAGGGAGTGATAGGCCAGAACGGCGATCCGGCCGCCCAGCGCGAGAGCGGCGACGGCGCTGGGAAGCACCGACTCCAAGGCGTCGAGCTCGGCGTTGACCTCGATCCGCAGGGCCTGGAACGTGCGCTTCGCGGGATGACCACCGGTCTTGCGCGTCGCGGCCGGGATGGCCTCACGGAGCACCGACACCAGCCGGGCCGAGGTGCTGAACGGCTCTCGCGCCCGTTCGGTCACCACGCGGCGCGCGATCCGGTCGGCGAAGCGCTCCTCGCCGTAGGTACGCAGCACATGGGCCAGGTCGCGGGCGCTGTAGGTATTGAGCACCTCGGCGGCGGTCAGCGCCTGTTTGCCGTCCATCCGCATGTCCAGCGGAGCGTCCACGGCGTAGGCGAACCCGCGCTCCGGCTCGTCGATCTGCAGCGACGACAGGCCCAGATCCAGCAGCACGCCCTGCACCGTGGGATGTCCGAGGTCGGCCAGGACGTCGGGGAGCTCGTCGTAGATCGCCTCGACCAGGGTGATCCGGTCGGCAAACGGCTCGAGCCGCTCGGTGGCCAGAGCCAGCGCCTGCGGGTCGCGGTCCAGCCCGATCAGATGCGCCTGCGGGCAGGCGGTGAGCAGCGCTTCGGCGTGCCCTCCCAGGCCGAGCGTGCAGTCCACCAGGAACGAGGGGCCGCCCTGCGGGTCGTCGAGCGCGGGGCTGAGGACGGCAACGACCTCAGCCAGCATCACCGGCGTGTGGCGCTCGACCTGAGACATCTCGACCCCTTCGGGCGTCCGGCGGACACGTACGGCTGCTGTGCTGTGCTGTCAGGGCGACGCGACCTCGGTGTCACGTCGTCCCGCGACTCGCGTCGAGGGGTTTCAACCCGAGATCCGCGGGAAGTTCACCTGGCACCGGGGAAGGTGTGTCAGCTGATCGGACCTGCGGGTTGAAGCCTCAGGACGCGGGTCCTGTCGATCTATCGGCGTCGTCCGGTTCGCCAGGGCGGTTCGCGCACCCTAGAGACCCGGGAAGACGTCGTCGTTCATGTCGGCGAAGGCCGACTCCTGCTCACCTGAGTACTGCTCCCATGCGGCACTGTCCCAGACCTCCACCCTGTTGATCGCACCCACCACGACACACTCCTTGTCGAGCGCCGCGTACGCCCTCAGATGAGGGGGGATCGTCACGCGGCCCTGCTTGTCCGGTGTCTCATCCGAGGCTCCCGACGCGAGCATGCGCTGGTAGTCCCGGACCTGCTTGTTGCTGGATGGTGCATTCCTCAGGGCCGTGGTCTGCTCGACGAACGCGGCGATCGGCCAGATCGCCAGGCATCGGTCCTGGCCACGGGTGATGACCAGTCCGTCCGCCAGCTCATCTCGAAACTTGGCCGGCAGAAAGAACCGTCCCTTCTCGTCGAGCTTCGGAGTATGGGTACCGAGAAACACGTACCGCACCTCCTCACCACCGGGGCTTTGCTCCACATTCGGGCCGATTCACTCCACTTCGCGCCACTCTACTCCACAACACTCCACAACTCACCCTTTACCGGCGTTGCGAACGGGATTGTGCCGAGATATCGCTGTCGGACGCGGCGGCCTTCTCAGCAAGCGACGGTAGATTTTTGCGTTCAGCTTCTGGCTGACGACGTATGGTTTAGGTCACGCGCTCCGGTCGGGCCGCGGACGAGCAGCTGGGGCCTTGCCGTAGGGCAGCCTCGGCCATCGCGCACGGAGGGGTAGTGACTCTCAGCTACGACAAAGAGGTGGTCAGCGAGAGCTTCTCGCTGGGCGACGTCGTCCAGGTGATGGGTAAGGTCCGGACCGCCATCGAAGGCGTGATCGAGGGCAAGCGCAGCTCGGTCGACCTGGCTCTCGTCGTGCTGCTCGCTGAGGGCCACCTCCTGGTGGAAGACGTGCCGGGCGTGGGCAAGACCATGCTGGCCAAGTCGTTGGGTCGCTCCATCGACTGCTCGGTCCGTCGAGTGCAGTTCACCCCGGACCTGCTGCCCTCCGACATCACCGGCGTGTCGATCTTCAACCAGGAGACCCGCGACTTCGAGTTCAAGCCCGGTGGCATCTTCGCCAACATCGTGGTGGGCGACGAGATCAACCGCGCCTCTCCCAAGACCCAGTCCGCGCTGCTGGAGTCGATGGAGGAACGTCAGGTCAGCGTCGACGGCACGACCTATCTCCTCGAGGCACCGTTCATGGTGGTCGCCACCCAGAACCCGATCGAGATGGAGGGCACCTATCCCCTGCCCGAGGCCCAGCGAGACCGGTTCATGGCCAGGATCGAGATGGGCTACCCCACGCCGAGCGCCGAGCTCGACATGCTGGACTCCCACGGGTCCTCCGACCCCCTCGCGGCGTTGCAGCCGGTCACCGACGCCGCCACGGTGCGCGGCCTGATCCAAGCCGTCCGCCAGGTGTACGTCAGCCCCGCGGTCAAGCACTATCTGGTCCAGGTCGTCAACACCACGCGGAACTCGCGGGACCTACGGTTGGGCGCCTCGCCGCGCGCCACCCTGCAGCTGCTCCGGGCCAGCCGGGCCTACGCCGCCCTGTCCGGCCGCGACTACGTCAGTCCCGACGACATCGCCACCCTCGGCGTCTCGGTGCTGGCGCACCGCGTGCTGCCCTCTACCGACGCTCAGCTGGCCCGACGTACGGTGACCGACATCATCGCGCACTGCGTCCAGTCGGTGCGTATCCCCGACCGGAGATAGCGGTGCGCAAGCTCTGGCAGCTGCTCACCGTCCGCGGGCGGGTCTTCGTCATCATCGGCGTGCTGATCGTCATCATCTCGATGTTCGCCGGCCAGCGAGACGTGATGAGACTCGGACTCCTATTGCTCGCCCTGCCGGCGATCGCGGCCGTCCTGGTCTCGCGAGCGCGGCTGCGGATGTCGTGCGAGCGGTCGGTCGAACCGGCGCAGGTGCCCCTCGGGACGCCGATGCGGGGCAAGATCACCCTCGGTCAGGACGGCCGCCTGCCGGCCGGGATCCTGATGCTCGACGACGCCGTGCCCCGCGAGCTGGGACCGCATCCGCGCTTCCTGGTGGACAAGGCCGACCTGAGCTGGCGGCGCGAGGTGGAGTACCCACTGCTCGGTCGGGTCCGTGGCCGCTTCAACACGGGTCCGCTGATGGTCCGGACCACCGACCCCTTCGGCCTGGTGCGGCTGGACCGCCAGTTCGTCGCCACCTCGGACGTGATGGTGACCCCGCAGGTGGTCCCGCTTCCCGCGATGCGGACGGCCGGTGGCGCTGGCAGTACCGGCGAGGCGAGACCACACCGCATCGGCGTGGTCGGCCAGGACGACGCCCTGGTCCGCGAATACCACCAGGGCGACGACGTCCGGCGGATCCACTGGCGTTCCACCGCACGCCGCGGCGAGCTGATGGTTCGCCGCGAGGAGCAGTCGTGGGATCCCAGCGCGAGCATCATGCTCGACACCCGAGCGGGCGCTCACGCCGGCCGGGGGATGAACCACTCGATGGAGTGGGCCATCTCCGCGGCGGCCTCCATCGCCACCCACTTCCTCGACGACGGCTTCGGGATCGAGATCTATGAGGCCGAGGGACCGCTGCACATCAGCGGCAGCATGGGTCAGCACAGCTCAGCGTCCCAACAGCTCGTGATGAGTCGGCTCACCGATCTGCGCCCCCGGATCACCTCGACGATGCACTACGCGGTCGAGGCCGCGACGATGGATCGGGCCGGGCAGCTGGTGATCGCCATCATGGGCCGGATGGACGCCGAGGACGCCTCGTCGCTGCTCCGGGTGCGCCGCAACCGTGCCCAGGGTCTGGCCCTGATGCTCGACGTCGGCACCTTCGCCGACACCCCCGACAACGAACGCCAAGCGAGCCAGCACGAGGTGGCCATGCAGATCCTGCGCGACAACCAGTGGCGGGTCATCGAGGTGCCGCGCGGTCTGGGCGTGGCCGAAGCCTGGTCCAGCCTCGAGACGCTCGGCACCCCGGTCTGATGCGCGCCTCCGATCGCAGCACCCTCGCGGTGACTCTCGCCGTGCTGCTGGCCACCCTGACCCTGTCCCCGCTGACGCAGGACGCTTCGTTCCTCGGGGTCAGCTGGCTGTTGATCCTGCTCCTGGGCACGGTCACGGTGGTGGCACGCCGGGCCCATCTGGGGGCGGTGGCCGTGCTGGCCACCCAGCTGGTCGTCTGGTCGGGATTCGTGCTGAGTGAGAGCTTCAGCCTGCCCGGTGAGGGCGAACCCTGGTATGCGCACTTCGTCGCCGAGTGGGCGGCCGGCATCGCGCACATGCAGAGCCAAGCCTCACCCATGGCCCCCAACGACGGCGTCAAGCTCATCCTCGTCTGCGCCATCGGGCTGATCATGATCATCACCGAGCTGATGGTGTCCGGGCTGCGTCACCCGGTCTGGTCGATCGCTCCGTTGGCCACGCTGTTCCTGGTGCCGGCCGTCGGTCTCAGCACCGACACCGGCGTGTTCGCCTTCGCCTGCATCGCGCTGGGCTTCCTGGCCATCCTGGTGGCCGAGGGCCTCAACACCACCGCCCGGTGGACCCGTGGGTTGTCGTCGGACTCCGCCGAGGGCCACGGTACGGCGACTCCGGTGGTCTGGCGTGCCGCCGGCCTGATCGGGGCGCCCGCCCTGGTGCTGACGGTAGTGCTGGGCATGCTGCTGCCCACCTTCTCGCTGTCCGGTCTGGGCTTCGGCAACGGGTCGGGCGGCAACGGTCCGCTGCAGCTGACCGACCCCACCCTCGATCTGCGGCGGAACCTGACCCAGCCGCAGGACAAAGAGGTCATCGACTACACCACCGACAAGCCGGGCGGGCAGTATCTGCGGATGGCGTCACTGCCGAAGTTCAGCTCCGCCGGCTGGGCCAACGTCCCGATGCAGCTGGCCCAGGGCGAACAGCTGCCGCTGATCCCCGGGCTCAGCTCCGAGCCCACCGAGCGGCGGACCACGACGATCAAGGTGTTGGACTTCAAGTCCGAGTACCTGCCGCTGCCCTTCGCGCCCCGCAGCATCAACGCCCCGGGAAACTGGGGCTACGACCCCCAGTCGTTGGTCATGCTCTCGATGGGGCGTGGTGATCGCAGCAACGCGATCAGCAACCTGTCGTACTCGGTGGAGAGCGTGGACATCGCACCAGGGGTCAACACCCTGTCCTCGGCCCTGGCCGGCACGCCGGTCGACTCGTCGTTCACCGGCGAGATCCCCAGTGATCTGCCGGACGACCTGATCAACCTGACTCGTGAGGTCACCGCCGGCGCCGACACCCCGGCCCTCAAGGCCGCCGCCATCCAGAAGTTCCTGCGCAGTGACCAGTTCACGTACAGCACCGAAACTCTCCCCGGCAGCGGATACCGCGCCCTCGAGAACTTCCTGCTGAGGGACAAGAAGGGTTACTGCGAGCAGTTCGCCACCTCGATGGCCATGATGGCCCGGATCGTGAACATCCCGTCCCGGGTCGCGGTCGGCTTCCTGCCGGGCAAGAAACAGGGCGACCACTACAAGGTCTCGATCCGCGACATGCACGCCTGGCCCGAGCTCTACTTCTCCGGCTTCGGCTGGGTGCGGTTCGAGCCGACTCCCGGCTCGGTGACGGGTTCGCCTCCCTCGTGGACCACGGCGACCGACAACGGCCCCAACAACGACCCGTCGAACACTCCCAGTTCCTCGGCCAGCGCCTCGGGAGGTGCACCCTCCTCGGCGCCGAGCCGGAACCTGAACGAGCAGCCGGTCGGTGGCACCGTGGACACCAGCTTCCCGTGGGCCCGCACGTTGCTGGGTAGCGGCATCGGGCTGCTGGTGCTGCTGATCCTGGCTGCTCCGGCCACGATCCGGGGCCGGCGTCGGAGCGAACGGCTGACCGTCGGCGGTCCGCCCGAGGAACGGGTGGAGGCGGCGTGGCGGGAGATCCGTGACACCGTCGTCGACTACGGCGGTTCGTGGCCCGAAGGGTCACCCCGCGTGATCGGCGGCAAGATCGGAGACCGGTTGGAGAGCGCCGACTCGGACACCATGACGCGCGTCGCCACCCTCGTCGAGCGATCTCGTTACGCCCAGCACTTCACCGATGAGGAAGCCACCCGCTCCTTGCCCGAGATGGCGCACGACATCCGGCGCGGCATCGCCCAACCTCAGTCCCGGCGGCGTCGACTGCGAGCGTTCCTGATCCCGACGTCGCTGTTCCGCCGGACGCGCTGATCCGCCACGTGCCGCGGAGGGTCCGCCCAGCGCGGATCCACCGTCAGCTCAGCTCGTACCGGAACTCACGGAAGTCGGCCACGCCGGCGTCGGCCAGCTCGTTGTAGGCGAACAGGCCGAGCCGGGACCCACGGTAGGAGCTCCACTCCAGCCGGTAGGAGTCTCCCAAGGGGACGAACGCGTCGCCGTCGGGGCTGTAGGAGAACGTGGCGTGGTCAGCTGCGCCGACGTCGGTCCGCAGCACCATCCGATCCGGCACCTCGGGACCCAGGCTGGTGTCCGCCCCGACCGTGATACCCACCCGCAGCACCCCCGCTGTGCGGTGCACACCGATACCGACGGGATTGTGGGTGGAGTAGTGGCAGAGTCCGGCCGACGCGCCTTCTGTCAGACCAGCCGCCTCCACCACGACCCGAGCCCAGCCTGGTCGAGCGCTGGTCCGTTGGGTGAGCAGGTTCGCGGCTGTGGCCAAGCCGTCGCCGCGGGCGCTGGGTCGCGCCCGCAGACGCAGTGCTCCTGGGCATTCGGTCAGTGACCAGTGGTCGTCGAGCGGCGCATTGGTCCATTCCCACTGCGGAGCCAGGGAGCCGGACGCGAAGCTGTCGTCTCGCTGGACGCTGCCCAGCCCCGAGACGTCGAGATCGCCCCAGCTGAGGAGCCCCGGGCCGGAAGGCGTCAGGACCACGGGCCAGCCTTCCTCCCAGCTCACCGGCAGCACGCTGACCGGTCTGCCGTCGGCGTAGCCGCCGCGGCCGTGGTGGGTGACGAACGACCAGGTTCCGTCGGGGTGGTCGACCAGGGCGCCCTGGTTGGGCTCTCGGGACCGGTCGGGACCGAGACCCCGCAGCAGGGTCCGCTTCTGCCAGGGACCGTGGATGCTGGTCGAGCGCATGATCACGGCCAGCCGGTCACCGTGGCTGTGAACCTCGTTGTGCAGCACGTAGTAAGTACCCTGACGACTGAAGATCTTGTTGCCCTCGCTGGTCTGCGTGGCGTCGATGATCTGTCGCCGGTCCATCGCGATACTGCGGCCGTCCGGGCTCATCGGGATCAGATAGCTGAACCACCTGGCGGGCCCCGGGTTGCTGGCCACCAGCCACGCGGTGCCGTCGGTGTCCCACAGCGGGCACGGGTCGTCCCACATCTTCTCGTCCGACAGCATCAACGGCTCCGTCCACGGACCGGCGGGATGCTCGGCTGTCGTGACGAAGATGCCTTCGTCCACCGTGGTGAAGTGCACCCAGTAGCGCCCGTCGTGGAACCTGAGAGAGCCGGCGTAGACGCCCCGACCGAAGCGAGAGCCCATGGCGGCGTGCTCGTAGGCCGGTCCCAGCACCCGCAGGTCGGGGATGCAGTGGCCGACGTGGCGCCAGTGCCGGAGGTCGGTCGAGCTGAGCACAGCCATTCCGGGCGAACAGTGGATGGTCGAGGTGATCATCCAGTACGTGTCGTCGACCCGGATGACGTCAGGGTCGGAGTAGTCACCGTCCAGCACCAGCATCGGCGTATCGTCGCGACGCCCCGTCAACGGTTCGACCTTCGCGGTCCAGGCACGGGTCGAGCCTAGGACCGCGGGCCCGGAGGCGAGCGGTGGGGGGAAACAGCAAAAACGCCCCGACCGAAGTCCGGGACGTTCGCACTGAGGAGAGGCTGAGGGTCAGAAACCGGTTTCGTCGCGGCGTCGACGCCAGCGCTCTTCCATCTTGTCCATGAATCCCTGACTGTCGTCAGGGCCCGACGGCTGAGGCGTTTTGGCACGATCAGTGGGACGGCCGGGGTCGCTGCCCGTGCCCACGTGTGGCCACGAGTAGATGGCGATGACGGCAGCCGCGACCATGATCACGAAGCCGATCACACTGAGGAACAGCTGGGTCGACATCCCGGTGATCAGGAGCCCGAGGCCGACGAAGAAGCCGACTCCCGCAATGGCCGCTCGTCGTCGGTGGACGCGTCGCGTGCCGGTACCCCGGAGTGCATTCACCAACTTGGGATCTTCGGCGGCTAACGCTGCTTCCATCTGATCGAGAAGCCGCTGCTCTTCTTCTGAAAGGGCCACTGGCCACCTCCCGCCGTCTCGTTGTGCGCGTGCCGTAGGGGCACCCGGTCTTCGGTTCCACTGTATGAGTAGCTTCGACCGCTTGGATACGGGTCCCTACCATTGAAGTCGGGCAGTATCTGCTGGCGGCTCGCCGGTTTCGTCGAATCTTGCCCCAGTTTAGGCGGCGTCACGGCTAAGCGAAACCAATTCCTGGAATCAGTCCCTTCCTGTGATGTGATCCTGGGCATCGACCGGAACAGCGTGCCGGCGGCGGGTCAGCGTCGCTCGCTGAACCGCAGTCGGGCCGAACTTCACCACGGCGGCGTCGATGGCCTGTTCGGCCTCCCGCCAGCCTCGTTCGGGGTCGGTCAGCTGGGGTTGTCGGTAGGCCAGATGAGCCTCGACCAGGCCTTCCGCGCGGACCCCCACGCGGCGGACCCGGGCTCGTTGCAGGCCGAGCTTCTCGTAGAGCGCCACCGCCTGGGCATGGATCTCGTCGGTCACGTCGGTCGGGCTGGAGAGCGTGGCGGAGCGGGTCAGCTCGGTGAAGTCGGCGAACCGGATCGAGATGGCGATGGTCCGGCTGAGCAGTCGGGCCTTGCGGAGCCGGCTGGCGGTCCGGTCCGACATCCGGAGCAGCTCCCGCTTCACCACTTCGGGATCGTCGGTGTCGCGGGCAAAGGTCTCCTGCGAGCCCACACTGCGTTCGGGCTCGCGGACCACCACGGGTCGGGCGTCTCGTCCCCAGGCCAGGTCGTTGAGCATGGCGCCGGCGTGCGGACCGAAGGCGCGCTGCAGAGTGCTCTTGGGCGTGTGAGCCAGCTCGGCGACGCTGAAGAGGCCGAGACGATGCAGCTTCTCCGCGGTGGCCTCCCCCACCCCCCACATGGCCTCGACCGGCAGGGGATGCAGAAAGGAGATGACGTCATCGGGTCCGACCTCGACCAACCCATCGGGCTTGGCCGCCCGGGACCCCAGCTTGGCGACGAACTTGGTCGGCCCGATCCCCACCGAGCAGGTGATCTGCTGCTCGTCGGCCACTACCGCCCGGACGTACTCCCCGATGCTGGCCGCGCTGCCGAGGTGGCGGATGGACCCGGTGATGTCGAGGAACGCCTCGTCGATGGACGCCGACTCCACCACGGCCGTCACCGACTCGAAGACGGCGACGATCGACTTCGAGACGTCGGCGTAGGTGTCGAAGTCCGGCTGGATGAAGGTGGCTCCAGGGCAGAGCCGTCGGGCGTGGGTCGACGGCATTCCGGAACGGACACCGGCAGCGCGTGCTTCGTACGTGGCCGAGAGGACGACGCCGCGGGTGGACCCACCCACGATCACCGGCGTGCCGCGCAGATCGGGGCGGCGGCGCAGCTCGACGGAAGCGTAGAAGGCATCCATATCGACGTGCATGATGACGCTCATCGGAGGGTTCACGTGATTCGGTTGAGGCTCAGGCGTCCTGTCTGTGGCGGATCATCGATCGAGGTGCGGCGGAAGAGCTTCGGTGCTGGTGCTGGCGAAGACATGGACCAGCGGCGCCAGGGCCCGGAACGCCGGGTCGGAGCTGACCTCGGCCTCCAACGCCACCAGCTCGGCGTAGGCCCCCGGCTCGGCGTCGATCACCGACTCCGCCACGTGGTCGGCGATCGCTCCGATGCCGTGGCTGGCGAGCACCGTGAAGCCGGACGCCTTGACCAGGTCGATGACCTGGTCGTAGTCGAACCGGTTGGCGTCGGCGAAGGTCCGTCGAGCCAGGGCGATGTGGCCACCGAGCGCCTGGGTGAGGACCAGCGAGTGCCGCTGGGGCACCAGCAGGCTGAGCACCCCGCCGGGACGGAGCACCGAGGCCATCGCCTCCAGCGCGTCCGCCGGCGAGTCGAGGACCTCGAGCACCCGGTGGCAGATCATCACGTCGGCACCGGCCAGACCCACGATGTCGCGCAGGTCGCTGGCGTCGCCCTGCACGCCGCGGATATGTCCCGACAGCCCGTTGTCGGTCGTCCGGCGCTCCAGCGAGGCCAGCGCGTCGGGGCTGGGGTCGATCACCGTCACCTGGTGGCCGAGGCCCGCCAGCGTGGTCGCGATCCCACCGGTCCCGCCGCCGAGGTCGACCACGTCACGAGGACGGCTGTCGCCGGCCTCCCACGCGGTGAGCTCGGAGATCAGCAGGTCCAGCAGATAAGCCTGGGAGACGGATCGGCGGCGGCGAAGCTCGGCCATCGTCTCCTCCTCGGGCTCGATCCAGCCCGGATGGCTGGTTGCGGGTCGTCTGCCGAAGCCTAGCGCCCGAATTGTGTGACTGGCCTGACCGGTGAGCGTCTGCATCAGCGACCTGAGCTTCCCTGGCTGGAGTGCCATAGCTTGCGTGGGGCATCGGCAGCCCCACCGTCGGACAGGTTGGCGGGTTGGACGGGCGGCTTGGCCGGACCGCCAGCCGGCTTGGTCGGACCGCCAGCCGGCTTGGTCGGCGGACCGGCCGAGCCGTCGGGCTGGGCGGCTGACCCGGCCATGGTGGCTGGCAGGGCATCCGCCGTCCGGGTCGAGGTGACCGGGATGCCCGCCGGCTTGATGTCGGCGTACGGCGACTGCCGGAACCCGCTCGGATGGACCAGCACCCGACGCCGACCCATGCCGCCGGCCCGGGTGTGTTCCTGAGCGTCACCACTGGACTCGTGCGGCTCGCTGCCTGACCGAGCCTGGCCCGGCTGGGTGCGGCCGGAGCCACTGGGTGCCGGTGTGGACCCATCGCCCACCTCACCGTGTCCTGCGCTCGTCGGAGGAGCTTGTCCTGAGCTCGTCGAAGGAGCGAACCCGATCGGCACCTCCGCCATCAGGTCGTGCACGGCCTCCAGGCTGCGGGCGGGATCTCCTGTCTCATCCATCGCCGTCCGCCAGCAGGAGAACAGCGCGTTGAGGTCCCAGCAGCCGGTGGCTCGCACCGACACCCCGCGTGGACCGGTCCGCCGTAGCTCGCCACGGACCAGCAACATCCAGGAGGAGAACAGGGTCGCCGCATACGGACCCTGAGCGTCTTCGAAGAACGTCGCGTCCACCGGCCCGGTGGTGTCGTCGAGGGTCAGGAAGACCACCCGACGACCGGATCTGACCGGTGGGGTCTGGGTGGCGACCTTCACCCCGGCGATCAACAGCTCGCTGCGGCTGCGCGCCGACAAGATGTCGGCGGAGAAGACCACTCCGAGCTCCTTCATCAACGGTAGGTAGAAGTCGACCATGTGTCGGCTGGCGTCCAGGCCGAGGATGCTGAGCTCGGCCCGGACCCGTTCGGCGTCGGTCATCTCCGGCAGCCCCGAGGGCACGAACTCGTCGTCGTCGGACTCCCCGAAGTCGAAGGCGAGCTGCACCTCCTGCGGTCGCGCCGGCCCGGTGGCCGCCGACTGGGCCCGGGCCAGGTCGCGCGGGTCGGGCCGCAGACCCGCGTCGGCGGACGCGCCGTCGAGCGCTCCTGGGAACCGGGCACTCGCGACGTCTCGACCCGGGATCTCCCGCCGGTCGCCGAACCGCTGGCTACGCTCCCGGGTGGACGCGCCGCCGCGGGGGTCAGCCCGGGCGGCACCACCCGGATCTGTTGCCGCGCTCGGCGAGGGCGCCGCCGACGCCAGCGGAGTCCGGCGCAGACCCCGAGCCCGCGACGCCGCCCGGACGTCGGCCTGGGCGCTGCGCTGCAGGTCGGCCACGGCCAGCAGCAGGTCACGACGGGTCATCTGGTTGCGGCGGCGCACCGGGGTGGCCGCACCGATGCCGTAGATCGAGTCGAAGGCCCCGGCCAGCACCAGCCGCTCCGCCACCGGATGCGACACCCGGGTGCGAAACCAGAAGTCCGACAGCGAACGATAAGGGGCACCTGCCACGATTCGGTCGATCTCGGTCTCGTTGATGCCCTTCACGTCGGCCAGCGACAGCCGGATCCCGAAGTCGCGGCCGTCGGGCAGTCCCGCACCGGGTGCCAGCCGGGGCGGGGAGTCCATCACCTGCGGCGGTGGCTCGTCGTAGCGCCCGACCCGCTCGACCCGGTAGACGCCGGTGCTCGCGTTGACGTCGAGGCTGAGGATCGCGATCCCGAGGTGGCGGGCCTCCTCCAGGATCAGCCGCTTGGGATACATGCCTGGGTCGTGGGTGAGGACCCCGGACAGGAAGTGCGCCGGGTAGTGCGCCTTGAGCCAGGCCGACTGGTAGGTCGGCAGCGCGAAGGCGGCCGCGTGGGCCTTGCAGAACCCGAAGGAGGCGAACGCCTCCAGCACGTCCCAGATCTTGTCGATCACCGGCTCGGAGTATCCCCGGGCTCGGGCCCGCGGGATCAACCAGGCCTTGACCTCGACCTTGCCCTGCCAGTCACCCAGCCCCCGGCGCGCCTCATCGGCATGGGCCAGATCACAGCCTGCCAGGGTCGCGATGATCTTGATCACCTGCTCGTGGAAGACCACCACCCCGGCGGTCTCGCGCAGGTGCTCCTCCAGGCTGGGATGGATGTAGGACGGTGCCTTCCAGCCCTGTCGCGCCTCCAGGAACGGGGTCACCATGTCGCTCTTGACGGGGCCGGGGCGAAACAGCGAGATGTCGATGATGATGTCGTTGAACGTCTCGGGCGCGAACTTGCCGATCAGCTCGCGCTGCCCCGGCGACTCGATCTGGAAGCAGCCCAGGGTCTTGGCCGTGCGGATCAGCGCAAACGTGTCCGGGTCGTCGAGCTCGATCGCATCTACATCGACGGCCACGTCCTCGGTGCGGGAGATCTCGGTGATCGCGTGGGCCATCGAGGACTGCATCCGGATGCCCAGTACGTCGAGCTTGAGCAGCCCGAGGTCCTCCACGTCGTCCTTGTCGAACTGGCTCATCGGGTATCCGCCGAAGCTGGCCTCCACCGGCGTCCGGTCGAGCAGCGTGGCGTCGCTCAGCAGCACCCCGCACGGGTGCAGGGCGATGTGGCGCGGCAGTCCGTCGAGGGACTCGACCAACGAGAACAGCAGGTCCATCCGCCGCTCCCCCAGCCCGGCCGCCCGGAGCTCGGGCAGGTCCCGCAGCGCCGAGCGGGCGTCGCGGGCCCGGATGTGCGGGAACGCCTTGGCGATGGCGTCGATCTCGCCGGGCGGCAGGCTGAGTGCGGCACCGACGTCACGGACCGCGTGCCGGATCCGGTAGGTGTCCAGCATCGCCACACAGGCCACCCGCTCGCCGCCGAAGTTGGCCAGAATCTTGTCGTACACCTCGAGCCGGCGGGCTGACTCCACGTCGATGTCCACGTCGGGCAGGGCCTGGCGCAAAGGCGAGAGGAACCGTTCCATCACCAGCCCGTGCCGCAGCGGGTCGATGCCGGAGATGCCCAGCAGGTAGTTGACCAGGCTGCCGGCCCCGGAGCCGCGGGCCGCACAGCGCACCCCCATCTCCTTGATCAGGTCGACCACGTCGGCCACGGTCAGGAAGTACGACGAGTAACCCATCTGCCGCACCACGTCGATCTCGGCCGCCAACCGCTGGGTGACCTGGTCGGACGGCGCGCCGTAACGGCGGGCGATGCCGGCGTCGCAGCGCTGCAGGAGCACCGCCAGCGCCTCACCACGGCCGTCGCTCGACCCTTGGCTGATCACCTCGCCGGCGCCGTTGAGCACCGACAGCTCCGGCAGGTGGGTCTCGCCGAGCCCGAGGTCGCGGACGGGGTCGAGGACACAGCGGGTGGCCAGCGCCCGGGTCTGGGCCAGCAGGTGCCGGCCACCGCTCTCGCCCCGACCGGCGTGCAGGGCCACCTCGTCGGCCAGCAGCTGCATCTCCTTGCCGGACTTGAGGTATCCCTCGGCGTTGCGCCGATCCACGTGCCGGCTGTCCAGGGCCACCAGCCGGCGGACGGAGTCGAGCACGTCGACGGTGGGCGCCAGGTGCCGGTCACTCATCCGCACCATGTTGGTCAGCACGGCCGTCACGCCCTGATGGTCGGCCAGGGCCAGCATCCGTGCGGCGTGGCCGAGCGAACCCAGGCCGGAACCGGGACCGTTGTGGTGGGTGACGGCCAGAGCCAGCTGTGGGGTGTCGACGATCTCCTGCCACTGGCGCAGCGCCTCCTCGGCCATCTCCGGGCGTTCGGCAGCCAGCGCCGTACCCACCTCGGAGTCGGCACCGAGCATCACCACCACCTCACCGGAGGCGGCGCACTCAGCGATCAGCTGGGCGCTGCTGACCGGTTCACCGCGGGCGCCGGAGAGGTGGGTGGCCGAGACCAGCCGGCAGAGCGCGGCCCAGCCGGTCTTGGAGGAAGCCAGCACCACCACTCGGGGCAGCCGCAGGTCACGCACGGCGCCACCCCGGGTGGGGGTCCGAGACGACAGTCGGCCGGGTGCGGTCGGGCCCAGCCGGGGCAGCGCGAACGGCACCGCCAGGTCGACGCCGAGGACCGGGGCGATGCCGGCCCGCAGGCAGGCCTTGGCGAAGCGGACCGCGCCGTAGAGCCCGTCCCGGTCGGTCAGCGCCAGGGTGTCCATGTCGTACTCGGCGGCCCGCTCGACCAGGGTCGACGGGTGCGAGGCGCCGTAGCGCAGCGAGTATCCGGAGGCCACGCGGAGGTGGACGAAGGGATCGGTCATGGCAGGGCCCGCTCCACCAGAGCGAGAAAAGTGTGTGCGTCACGGACCAGGTCATCGGCCTCGCGGCACGTGATGATGGCCGTGACCCCGGCGCGGACGGCCTCCCGCTTGCCCTGGCCGGCCGCGAAGTAGGCCGCCCACTCGCCGAGCTCGGGCGCCACCTCGGCCAGCACCACCCAGGCGTTGCGCGGTCGGCTGCTGGCGCGGCCCGGGCGGGCCCGCATCGCCAGCACGATGGCTGCCACCCGTAGTGCGGCCAGGTGGGCGGCCAGGAACCGCTCACTGGGCTGAGGGCACAGCTCCGCCTCGATCAGGGTGGTCCGAGCTCGGTGGAGATCCATCCGGAGAGTCGTCATGGAAGACGGCTGGGTCGTGGTCACGCTCAGTCCATGACGGAGCGAAGACGCCACTGCCCGGTCCCCCAGGCGTGCGACAGCTCATAGACGCCCTGGTCCCCGACCCGACCTTGACCGGCGACGACGCGCCAGACCTCTTCCTCGGCCAGCAGGTCGCCCTCGTCGTCAGCGGTCTCGCCGCGCAGCGCGCGCGCCGCCGGGCCGTCCCACCAGGCGCCTGTCTCCACCCAGCGGTTCTGGATGTCCTTGACCATCCACAGCCGGTTACGCCACAGGAACTGGGCGGGTGCCTCCAGGCCGGCCACCAGGCCGCGTTGGACCTCGATGGGTTCGTCGTATGAGCGCATGTGGTTACTTCCCCTTGAGCATCGGTGTCACCCGCAGCGAGGTCATCGCCACGGGGTGGAGCTCGACCCGGGTTGGCGGCCTCAGTGCGGATGGGGGTCGAGGTCCATCCGCACTGAGGCAAGCCGGAAGCGCGTGCCGCGAACACAGCGCCAGCGCCCGAACTCTGCTCGAGATCAGCCCTTCCCAGTGCCGATATCGAACGCTTGTTCGAACTAGACCAAAGGTACACCCCAGCACTGACAGTTCGTCAAGTGCCGCGTTGACGGGTCAGAGACCCAGCCTCCACACCACGGCGTCGGTCGGCTCGGCCCGAACCGTCCAGGAGCGGTCAGCGCTCGGATAGGCCCGAGTGGTGAAGGGCGGGCCGGCGGTGAAGACCTCGACCAGGCTGCCGTCGACGAAAATCCGGGCCACCCCGTCCACCCGTACGACGACGTCCTCCCGGCCCTCCTCGACCAGCACCAGGCTGACCGGTCCTGACGCCTCGATCTCGAAGGCGACCACCCCGATGCCGACCTTCGACGACCAGCTCAGCTGCTCCCGCCGCAACCCGACCAGCTCGGTCGCCGGCCGCGTCACCAGCCGGTCGTCGACGATGGACAGCTCACGCGGGAACGTCAGCACGCCCGCCCAGCCGGCCAGGTCGATCTGCTCCTCGGTGCGGCCCTGCTCCCAGGCCCAGCCCCACATCAGCGCTCGGTCCGGCAGCGCCAGCACCTGAGGGGCGTAGAAGGTCGGTCCGTCGTCGACCGCCCCGCCCGACGTGGGCACGAAGGAACACCGGGTGGGACCAGCGTGCAGGTCCCCGATCAGGTAGCGCACGCCGGCCAGTACGTGGGTCGTGCCCGACCACTGCCACAAGGAGATGATCAGCAGCCACCGGTTGCCGAGCTGCAGCAGGTTGGGGCACTCCCAGATCTGGGCGGGCGCGGTCCGCGCGGCGATCGGGTCGTCGAAGGTGAGCAGCGCCCCCAGCGGGGTCCAGGCGCTCAGGTCATCGCAGCCGTACGCCAGGATCTGTGGCCGCCCCTCGGGGTGACCGGCACCCTGGATCGCGTACCGGTGGCCGCCGGCGATGAACACGAACGGGTCCCGGACGTCCGAGATGGCCGGGTCGGTCGGCGGACCCACCACAGCCACGGTCCCCTGCTGCCACTCCAGCAGCCGGCGGTCGCTGCGGGCCAGCACCACCTGGGCGTTGTGGGCGTGGTCGGGGACCGCGCTGTAGACCGCGGTCGGCACGCCGTGGTCGTCGGTCACGGAGCCGGACCAGCAGCCGGCCGCGTCCAGCTCGCCCGGACGGGGGTGCAGGGCCACCGGCTCGGAGCGCCACGACAGCAGGTCGGTCGAGCTGGCGTGGCCCCACTGGATGGCGTCGTGCCGGGGTGAGTCCGGGTTGAACTGGAAGAACACGTGGTAGCGGCCGTCGATCCGGCACACCCCGTTGGGGTCGTTGAGCCAGCCCCGCTCGGGCCGGATGTGCAGGGCCGGGAAGGTGGGATCGGCGGCGCTCACCCGGCTTCGCACGGTTCACTCGGCCCAGCCCGGCGCAAAGACCTCGAAGGTCGCGGGTCGAGCCCGTCGATGCGGCGCCACGGCTCGTCCACCGGCGACAGGTCGGTGAAAGGCAGGTCGGTCACGGGGTCAGCGTAGAGGACCCCGAAGGGTCCCGGTCCGCTGCTGCTCGATCGGTGTGCCCCAGACTCCGGCCCGCGCCACCCGGTCGCGGGCCAGCAGTCCCAGCAGTCCCACACACCTGCGAGAACCCACCTTCGGTCAGGCCGGCATCAGGGCCAGCTCGTCGGCAGCGAACCGGGCGAACGCCGCGCCCAGCGGCATGTCGGACATGCCCTCCACGAACAGGAACTGACCCTGGGGGTTGATCTCGAGGAAGACGGGATGACCGTCCGGGCGCAGCTTGAGGTCGAAGATCCCCATCCGCAGACCGAGTCGGGAGACCACGTGGCGGAGTGCGCCCGCGAGCCAGTCGTCGATGCCGGTCGGCTCGACGTCCATGTCGTTGGCCAGCCGCCAGTCGAGCTCACGGCTGCGGATCCGGGCGGTGTGCACCTCGTCGCCGAACACCATCACCCGCAGGTGGTCGGTGCCCGGGACCTCCTCCTGGTAGATGGTGGCGGACAGTTCGAGCTCGGCGTCGCGGTCCAGGGAGTCCAGACCGACCCGTCCCGCTTCGAGCGAGGTGCCCAGCAGACCGGTGAGGGTCTTGGCGATCACCGAGCCGCCGTGGGTCCGGGCGAACTCGCGGATCGCCACCGGGTCCGAGCTGACCAACGTCCGGGGTACGGTCAGGCCGACCTCGCGCGCCACCGTGAGCTGCAACAGCTTGTTCTGGGCGCGTTCGGTGGCGTACGGGTCACTCAACCAGGTCCCGTTGAATCCGGCCAGCAGGGTCCCTCGGAGCGCCGCCCGGTTGTCCCTGACCACCAGCTTGCGCATCGCCGGGTCAGCCACCGCCGCCGGCACCTCAGGACGTCCGGCGCAGCGTCGCCACCAGACCAGACGCAGGGCGGACACCTCGACCCGGCCGCCGTCCTCGGTGGGCAGCATGGCGGGGACGGCGGCCTCGGAGTCCCAGCTGAGACCGCCGGCACCGGACATCTGGTCCGCAGCCACGATGGCGACCTCGATTCCGTGGAGCTCCCGCATCCGCTCACGGATGACGTAGGCGTGCAGGTCTCCCGCGAGGGTGACGATGGCCATGGGAATCATCGCTTCTCCTTCGACGGTTCGGAGGGTGGTGGCGTGCGGGGATGTCCGGTGCGGTCGGGCGACTCAGATGTCGCAGTCGTCCCAGCCGTCGTCACAGCCCGAGATCGAGCCGCCCGGCCAGACCGGACGCATCTCGTCGGGTCCCTGCGTGAGGGCTGCCTGTTCCCAGGCGTCGAGCTTGGCGGGGTGGACGTAACCCTCGTGAGAACGGGTGAACCGTCCGGCGACAGGTGCGAGTTCGTTCATGGTGACTCCGATCGACGCAGCCCGACCCCGGCGGCCGGGCTTCATGGATCTTTGGAGCGTCAGGACCGGATTCTGATACCGACGCCGAGGACTCGCCGTGATATCTCCGGCCGGCGTGTCCCGGCGCCGGCGAGCTGGTACCTCGGGAACGGACTCAGAAGAGCTGCGGCTGGTCCGAGGCTTGCAGATGGATCGCTCGGTCGGTGGTCTCGGTGATCGAATGGTCGGCCGGAGCCGAGGAGGTGCCTGACGTCGGGCGAGGACCGAACCGCCGCAGGCTGAACCGGGCAGCCGCCGCACGTCCACGGTCCCGGTCACTGCCCGGTGTCTCGGCTGGGGCGTCCAGCAGTCCGTGGCGTCGACGCAGAAGGGTCATCCGTACGTCAAGGGTCGTCCGGTAGCTCTCCTCGGCGCTCGAGCCGTGCCGGTACAGCTCGTGGTAGCGCGGCACCAGGGCCGGGTGCTCGCGCTCCAGCCAGGCCAGGAACCACTCCTTCACGTCCGGTCCCAGCCGCAGCGAGGTGAAGAGCACTGACGTGGCGCCGGCTTCCTTGATCGCAGCCAGCGCACGGTCGAGGTGCTCGGTGCTGTCGGTCAGTCCTGGGATCACCGGAGCCAGGAAGACCGAGCAACCCATTCCCAGCTCGGTGATCTTCCTGACGGTGGCCAGCCGGGCCGCCGCGGTGGGCGTCCCCGGCTCCAGGGACTGCTGCAGCTCCTCGTCGAAGACGGCGATCGACATGGCCAGACTGACCCCGGTGGTCTCGTGAACCTCGCGCAACAACGGCAGGTCACGACGCAACAGGGTGCCCTTGGTCAGGATCGAGAACGGCACCCCCCGGTCGTGGAGCGCCTCGATCACGCCGGGCATCAGCCGGTAACGACCTTCGGCCCGTTGGTAGGGGTCGGTGTTGGTGCCCAGTGCGACCTGCTCCGGCAGCTCCCTCCGGGTGGCGAGCTCGCGGGCCAGCACCTCGGCCACGTTCACCTTGACCACGATCTGGCTGTCGAAGTCCTGACCGGTGTTGAGATCGAGATAGCGGTGGGTGCTGCGCGCGTAGCAGTAGAGGCAGGCGTGGCTGCAGCCCCGGTACGGGTTGATGGTCCAAGCACCCGGCAGC
>JBBRYD010000054.1:0-22749 GCA_038238065.1 Propionibacteriales bacterium
GACTCGGATCAGCCAGCCGCGCGGGTTGTCCGGGACGCCGTCCCGGGCCCACTGCCGGGCCGCCGCGGCCACCGCCTCCTGGGCCGCGTCCTCGCAGTCGGCCAGGTCACCGTGACGCCGGAGCAGGGCGCTGAGGACGTGTGGCGACTCGAGCCGCCACACCTCCTCGAGCACCCGGTCGATCACTGGTCGTCGCCACCCGGCCCCATGGCCGGCCGCAGCTCCACCGTCTCGCCGGGACCGGCGAACCGGGTGGCCAGCTGCTCGGCGCGTTCCTGGTTCTCGACGTCGATCAGGAAGAAGCCGGCCAGATGCTCCTTCGCCTCGGAGTACGGACCGTCGCTGACCAGTGGGTGAGCGTTGCCCCAGCGGTAGAGCTTGGCCGTGGACGGGTCGCCCAGCGCCTCGCCACCGACGAGCTCACCACGGTCGGTCATCTCGGTCATCGCCTCCTCGAAGTCGGCGTTCAGCTGGTCGCGCTGGGACTGGGGCAACGCCTGGTGTTCGGCCACGAAGTCACTGGTCGGGTGGCCCCACGGCAGTGGGTTGGAGTGGATCAGGATGACGTACTTCATGTAGTGCTCCTCAACGGTGATCACCTAACGGTGATGAAGGCCGGACGGCCTTTCGACGGAGACGTCGGAACCGGTCCGGAGTCCTCGACGCGGATGCGCACGATCCTGGACGCCAGTTGGTCTCCGGTGATTCTCTCATCCGTCGCCGGGTTGGCCCCGGGTCAGCCGCGATGGGGCAGACTATGGATATGCCACGCTCAATCTGGAAGGGCGCGATCTCCTTCGGCCTGGTCACCATCCCGGTCAAGCTCTACTCGGCGACCGAGGAGAAGGACATCAGCTTCCGGCAGGTGCACGCCGAGGACGGTGGCCGGATCAAGTACAAGCGCGTCTGTGAGAAGGACGGGCAGGAGATCCCCTTCACCGAGATCGCCAAGGGATACGAGATGCCCGACGGCCGGATGGTCATCCTCGAGAAGGAGGACTTCGACGCGCTGCCGCTGACCACCACCAAGTCGGTCGAGGTGGTGCAGTTCGTCGCGGAGGACGAGGTGGACCCCACCTACTTCGCCAAGACGTACTTCCTGCAGGCTGACGGGCCCGGCATCAAGCCGTACGTCCTGCTCCGCGACGCCCTGCTGAAGAGCAGCCAGTGCGCGGTGGTCAAGGTCGCCCTCCGCTCGCGCGAGGCGCTGGCGCTGATCCGGCCCAAGGACGGCGTGTTGCTGATGCACACCATGCTCTGGCCGGACGAGCTCCGCGACAGCGCCTTCGCCGCGCCCCCGGAGACCATCACGGTCTCCGATGCCGAGGTCACCATGGCCCAGTCCTTCATCGAGGCGTTGGCCGGTGACTTCCGGCCCGAGGACTTCACCGACTCCTACCGGGAGGCGCTGGAGGAGCTGGTGGAGGCCAAGGCGGGTGGCGTCCCGCTGGTCGAGCAGGCCGAGGCTCCGCAGGAGGCGGAGGTCGTCGACCTGGTCGCGGCGTTGCGCGCCTCGGTCGAGGCGGCCAAGAAACGGCGCGAGGAAGCGGCCACCGCGAAGGCGGTCTAGCGGCTCAGCCAGGCGTCGCCCACCTGCTGCTGGGTGCGGAACCCGGCGAGCACAGCCGGGGCGGAGGCTTGCTCCATCTTCTTGCCGATCAGCGGAATCGCCACCTTGAGCTCGCCGTCGAGCACGACCACCGAGCCCTGACCGCCGGGCGTCAGCCTCATCGTCGCCGACATCTTGACGGGTTGACCCAGCACCGTGAGCCGCACGTCGGCCGTCCGTAAGCCGTCGGCTGCGGCAGCGCTCCAGGTGGTGTCGTCCTTGACGGTCAGCGTCGGGCCGGTGAAGCGCGCGACGTTGGCGGGGGCGGGGAACGTACGGCTGGTGTGGGTGACGTTGCCGTCGACCGACGCGTCGAAGCTCAGCGACTCGCTGGCCACGCAGACTTCCTCGAGGTAGGCCCGGTCGGTCATCATGGCGTAGACGTCGGCCGGTGGGGCGCTGAACTCGAGGCGTGCGGAGATGTCCATGTGGCCATGATGGCTCACCGTCCCAGCCGGACCGGGGATTTCCCGCCGGTTGCGCCCAACAGGCCCCTGACTGTCGCCGCCAAGGGTTAATGTCGGTGAGGGAGCACGACGACAGGGCAGTCGATGCGGAACGGACAGGGACAGGCGTGACGACGTTCGAGGTAGTGCTGGAGCAGGAGAAGGCCGACAAGATCACGGCGATGGCCGACCGTGGCGCGGCGATCGCGGCGGAGCTCGGCCAGGACCCCGATGCGGTCCGCATCTTCTTGAAGCACTACTTCCGCCACGTGGACGCCCTGGACATGGAGGAGCGGCGGGTCGACGACCTGCTCGGGCTGGTCGAGAGCCACTACCGGCTGGCCGTGAACCGTCCGTCGGCCCGCTCGACGATCGCGATCAGGACGCCCAGCCAGTCCGACGACGGCTGGACCGCCGGTGGCTCCACCGTGATCCAGATCGTCACCGACGACCACCCATTCCTGGTGGACTCGGTCACCATGGAGGTACTGCGTCAGGGGTGGAGCATCCGCGAGGTGTTCCACCCACAGTTTCTGGTCCGGCGGGACGCGGTCGGCGCCCTGCGGGGGTTGGTGCAGTCCAGTGAGGTGCGCGGCGACCCGTCGGTGTCGGGGGAGTCCTGGATGCACCTGGAGGTGCTGCCGCCGGCCGGCTCGGAGTCCAGCGAGCTGCTGGTCGCCGAGCTGCGGGAGGGTCTGCTCGAGGTGCTCCGGCTCGTCGGCGAGGCGGTCGAGGACTGGGCCAAGATGATGGTCCGGTCCGAGGAGACCATCGAGCTGCTGAGCGACGATGCGAACGTGGGCGGTCGACGTGACGAGGCCCTGCTCGCCCAGGAGCTGCTGCGCTGGTTCAGCTCCAACCACTTCACCTTCCTCGGGTACCGCGAGTACACCTTCGACCCGGACCGCGAACAGCCGAGCCTCGACCCGGTGCCGGCCACTGGACTGGGCATCCTGCGCGCCGACCAGGATGCTCCCGGGTCGTTCCACGCCTTGCCCCAGCCCGGCACCCGGCATGCGCTGATGATCATCACCAAGGACAACTACAAGTCCCGGGTCCACCGCCCGACGTACCTGGACTACATCGGGATCCGCCTCTTCACGGCGGACGGCCGGGTGGCGGGGGAGCGGCGTTTCCTCGGGCTGTTCGCCTCGTCGGCCTACTCCGAATCCGTGCTCGGCATCCCGGTGCTGCGGCAGAAGGCCGACGAGGTGCTCCGCCGTTCGGGCTACGACAGCCAGAGCCACGGCGGCAAGGCGATCCTGGACGTGCTCGACACCTATCCCCGCGACGAGCTGTTCCAGGCCACCATCGACGAGCTGGCGCCGATCGTGGAGAAGGTCGCCCACCTCAAGGAGCGTCGGCAGGTCAGACTCTTCGTCCGCCGCGACACCTACGGGCGTTATCTGTCCTGCCTGGTCTTCCTGCCCCGCGACCGGTACACGACCACGGTCCGCAACCGGATGCAGGACCTGCTGATGCGCAAGCTGGGTGGCGCGTCCATCGACTACACCGCCCGGGTGACCGAGTCGGTGCTGGCCCGGCTGAGCTTCGTGGTCAGGATGGCGGTCGGCGAGGCGATGGACGAGATCGACGTCCGTGAGCTGGAGCGTGAGCTGACCGCGGCCACCCGGTCCTGGAACGACGAGTTCGCCGACCAGATCGCTGATCACGCCGAAGCCGGCCGGCTGGCCGGGCTGGTCGGGGTGCTGCCCGAGGGTTACAAGGAGGACTACGACGCCAAGCAGGCGGTCCTCGACCTGGATGCCCTCACCGCGTTGCGGCGTGAGGCTGACATGTCGATGGCGATGTATGCCCCGGACAAGAGCCTCGACGAGGCTGACCTGCGCCTGAAGATCTTCCGTCGTGACGCGTCACTGTCGCTGTCCACGGTGTTGCCTCACCTGTCCCTGCTCGGCGTCGACGTCATCGACGAACGACCCTACGAGCTGACCCTCGGCGACGACGAACGCGCGTTCATCTACGACTTCGGCCTCCGGGTCCCCGGCGGTGCGGCTGCGGTGGCGGAGCACTGGTCGGCCGACGACCGTTCCCGGTTCATGTCGGCGTTCGCTGCCTCCTACACCCAGCAGAGCGAGCCCGACGGGTTCAACGCCCTGGTGATGGGGGCCGGGCTGGGTTGGCGGCAGGTGAGCATCCTGCGGGTCATCGGCCGTTATCTGCGGCAGGCCGGGACCACCTACAGCCAGACCTACATCGCGCAGGCGCTGACCGCCAACGTCGACCTGGCGCGGCTGCTCAGTGGCTTGTTCGAGACCCGCTTCGACCCCGAGCTGGCTCTCGGCCCAGACCCACGCAGGAAGCGGAGCGAGGCGCTGGTCGCCTCCATCGAGGCCGCTCTCGACGACGTGGCCAGCCTCGACCACGACCGCATCATCCGCTCGTTCCTGGCCGTGATCGTCGCGATCATCCGCACCAACGCGTTCCAGGCCGACCGGCAGGCGGTCACCATCAAGATGCTCCCGCGTGAGATCCCCGACCTGCCCGAGCCGCGGCCGGCGTTCGAGATCTTCGTCTACTCCCCACGGGTGGAGGGTGTCCACCTGCGTTTCGGAGCCGTCGCCAGGGGTGGGCTGCGCTGGTCCGACCGGGCGGAGGACTTCCGGACCGAGGTGCTGGGCCTGGTCAAGGCGCAGATGGTGAAGAACACCGTGATCGTCCCGGTGGGTGCCAAGGGAGGCTTCTTCTGCAAGCCGCTGCCCGACCCGAACGCCGACCGCGACGCCTGGTCGGCCGAGGGGGTGGCCTGCTACAAGCTGTTCATCTCCAGCCTGCTGGACGTCACCGACAACATCGTGCACGGTCGCGTGGTGCCGCCCGTTGATGTCATTCGCTACGACGCGGACGACCCCTACCTCGTGGTGGCCGCCGACAAGGGGACGGCGACGTTCTCCGACATCGCCAACGAGATCTCGACCTCGGCCGGCTTCTGGCTGGGTGACGCCTTCGCCTCTGGTGGTTCTGCGGGCTACGACCACAAGGCCATGGGGATCACCGCACGCGGCGCCTGGGAGTCCGTCACCCGACACTTCCGCGAGCTGGGTCTGGACGTGCAGTCCGACGACTTCACCTGCGTCGGGGTCGGCGACATGAGCGGGGACGTGTTCGGCAACGGCATGCTGCTCAGCAGGCACACCCAGCTGGTGGCCGCGTTCGATCATCGGCACGTGTTCATCGATCCCCATCCCGATGCCGAGCGGAGCTGGGACGAGCGGTCGCGGCTCTTCGCGCTGCCCCGGTCCAGCTGGGCCGACTACGATCCCGGCCTCGTGTCCGAGGGTGGCGGCATCTTCCCCCGCACGCTCAAGTCCATCCCCATCACCTCACAGATGCACGAGGTGCTGGGGATCGCCCCGGAGGTCGCGGCGCTGTCGCCCGCGGAGCTGATCACCGCCTGCCTCAAGGCCCCCGTCGACCTGCTCTGGAACGGCGGCATCGGGACCTACGTCAAGGCGAGCACCGAGAACAACGCGGAGGTGGGTGACAAGACCAACGATGGCCTCCGCGTCAACGGCCGTGACCTGCGGGCCCGGAGCGTCGGCGAGGGCGGCAACCTGGGGCTGACCCAGCTCGGCCGGATCGAGTACGCCGCTCAGGGGGGTCGGATCAACACCGACTTCATCGACAACTCGGCGGGGGTGGACACTTCCGACCACGAGGTCAACATCAAGATCCTGCTGCAGAGCGAGGTGACGGCCGGCCGGTTGAACACCGCAGACCGTGACGTCTTCCTGGCCTCCATGACCGACGAGGTCGCCGAGCTGGTGCTGGCGCACAACTACGACCAGAATCTTGCGCTCGCCAACAGCGTCTACCAGGCACCGTCCATGGCCGGCGTGCACGAGGACTGGATGGAGCGGCTCGAGGACCGCAAGCTGCTCGACCGGGACCTCGAGTTCCTGCCGGGCGCCGAGGTGATGGAGTCTCGTCGCGCGGGCGGCCAGGGTCTCACCGCGCCGGAGCTGTCGACCCTGATGGCTTACACCAAGATCGTCCTGGAGAAGGAGATCCTGGAGACCGACCTGCCGGACGACGCTTACCTCGCCGACCGGCTGATCAACTACTTTCCCACGGCGATGCGGAGCCGGTATGCCGATGTCATGCCGCAGCACCGGCTGCACCGGGAGATCATCACCACCGGGGTCGTCAACGGCTTCGTCAACCAGTCGGGGATCACGTGCTTCCACCGCCTCTCGGGCGAGACCGGCGCACCGGCCGCCGAGGTGATCCGCGCGCAGATCGCGGCTCGGGCCATCTTCGCCGCCCGCGAGCACGAGCTGGCCATCGAGAAGCTCGACCACCAGATCGGCGCTGACGCGCAGACCCGGCTCCGGATGGAGGTGCGCACGCTGATCGAGCGTGCGACCCGGTGGCTGGTGAACAACCGGCGCCGTCCGATCGACATCGGCGCCGCGGTGGATGCGCTCGCCGTCGGGGTCCAGACCGTGCAGCGCGAGCTCCCGCAGCTGTTGTTCGGTCGCGACGCTGACGCCTACGTCAAGCGGCTGCACCGCTATCTCGACGTCGGGGTGCCCGTCGACGTGGCCGAGGCCACCGCGGTGCTGCCGGCGGCGTACGCGGCCCTGACCATCGTGCAGATCGCCAACCGACGCGATCGCGACGTGATCGAGGTGGCCCGCGTCCACCTGACCGTGGGCCAGCGTCTCGGTCTCGACCGGCTGCTCACCCGGATCATCGAGCTGCCGCGCGACGACCGGTGGCAGACGATGGCCCGGGCTGCGCTGCGCGACGACCTGAACTCGGTGCACGCGCAGCTGACCGCTCAGGTCCTCGCGACCGGCGGCGACGGCACGGCGGAGGATCGGGTCCAGGCCTGGGAGCGGGACAACGTGGCGGTCGGTCACTCGGTGAGCAGCTTGCGCGCCATGTGCAGCGGCAAGTCCGACCTGGCCCGGATGTCGGTCGGTCTGCGGATCGTCCGTGGGTTGCTGCCCGCGGCCGTGTGAGCAACGCGGGGGTGTTACCGAGCCCGTGATAGGTCTTGACCATGCGGATCGACCTTCACACCCACTCTCGCGTCTCCGACGGGACCGACTCGCCGGCTGAGCTGTTGGCCAAGGCGGCCGGGGCTCGGTTGGACGCCGTGGCGCTCACCGACCACGACACGTTCGCGGGTTTGGCCGAGGCGTCGACCGAGGCCGAGCGGGTGGGTATCCAGCTGGTCCACGGGATGGAGCTCTCCTGCGCAAGGCAGGGACGCAGCGTGCACCTGCTGGCCTACGGTCCCGACCCGGACGACCCCGCGCTGGCCGCGGAGATGATCCGCGTCCGCAGCGGCCGGACCGAACGGCTGCTGCCGGTGCTG
Organism: Propionibacteriales bacterium; assembly: GCA_038238065.1. Classification (GTDB taxonomy): domain Bacteria; phylum Actinomycetota; class Actinomycetes; order Propionibacteriales; family Propionibacteriaceae; genus Microlunatus. Next base: position 7,403 of record JBBRYD010000054.1, read on the forward strand.
GCCAAGCTGGCCGAGCTGGGTGTGGGGGTCTCCGAGGACCAGGTGATGGATCAGGTCGCCGGCAGCCCCTCGGTGGGTCGTCCGCACATCGCTGACGCGCTGATCGCCGCTGGGCACGTCGCCGACCGCACGGAGGCCTTCGACCGGTTCCTCGCCGATGGCGGTCCGGCCCACGTCCCTCGCTACGCCATCGACATCGCCCACGGGATCGATCTGGTGCACGGGGCCGGCGGCGTGGCCGTGATCGCCCATCCGTGGGGCCGGGGACGGGAACGCGTCCTGCCGCCGGCTGTCCTCACCCGACTCGCCGAAGACCACGGGCTCGACGGGCTCGAGGTCGACCACCAGGACCACGACGCCGACGCCCGTCACCGGCTGCGGCGGCTGACCGAGCGGCTGGGTCTGCTCGCCACCGGGTCGAGTGACTACCACGGTAGCGGCAAGGTCGACCACGACCTGGGCTGCAACAGCACCGATCCGGCGGTGCTCTCCGAGATCCTGTCCCGGATGGGCTCCAGCGCAGGTGCCGGCCGCTGACCCAGGCAGCGGTACATCTCGGGCCCCGCGAGGTGGTGGCCAAGGGCCCATCCGTCGGCACCCTCGGGCACAATGGTGACCGATGGCCACCGGACCGAAGACGCAGCCGCTCCCGCCCTCCGACGGTCGGCCCAGGAAGGCCCGGGTGATCGCGGTCGCCAACCAGAAGGGTGGGGTGGCCAAGACCACGACTGTGGCGTCGATGGGGGCGGCGCTGGCCGAGCTCGGTCAGCGGGTCCTGCTGGTGGATCTGGATCCTCAGGCCTGCCTGACGTTTTCCCTGGGCCACGATCCGGACGCCATCGCAGCCTCCATCCACCAAGTGCTGGTGGGCGAGGCACGAGCGGCCGCCGTGGCGATCCCCACCGAGGACGGCCCGGACCTGCTTCCCGCCACCATCCAGCTGGCCACGGCCGAGCAGCTGTTGCTGATGCGGACGGGCCGCAAGCAGATCCTGAAGAAGGCGCTGGCCCCGGTGCTCAAGCGCTACGACGTGGTGTTGCTCGACTGTCCGCCGTCTCTGGGGATCCTGACCACGTGCGCGTTGACCGCGGCGTCCGGGGTGATCATCCCGCTGCAGTGCGAGACGCTGAGCCATCGCGGAGTCGGTCAGCTCCTGGACACCATCCATGACGTCAGACAGCTGACCAACCGGCGGCTCGAGGTCATCGGGGTGCTACCTACCCTGTTCGACTCCCGCACGAACCACTCCCAGCTGGTGCTCGATCGGATCGGCGAGGACTACGGCGTGCCCGTGCTGATGCCGGCCATCCCCAAGTCAGTCCGGTTCGCCGAGGCGCCGGCCGCCGGACGGTCCGTCCTGACGTCGGCGCGGAGCTCCAAGGGCGCCGCGGCCTACCGTGAGCTGGCCGTCAAGCTGCTGGCGGGCCCGCTGGCGGCCTGACCGGCGGCTCATGGCGAGCTCAACCAACGGCCTGAACAGTCTGCCCGCGCGAGCACGCCCGCGCATGTATCCTGCAAGGGCTCGGTAGTTGGTCCGATGACGTCATTCTCGGGGGAGAACATGATCTCAGTACGTATGTCGCCGCGCTGGTCCAGCCTGGCTCTGCTCATCGCGGGCACGCTGGCCCTGGCCGGCACCGCTGCCGCTCCCAGCTTCGCGGCCGACGACGGCGAGCTGTACGTCGTTCAGGGCCTTCCCGGCAAGGTCGTCGACGTGTCCATCGACGGTCGGTCGGTGGCCACGAACGTGAAGACGGCGGCGCTGGTGGGACCGTTCAAGGTCGCCGGCGGTCAACGGACGGTGACCATCCGTACCGGGGGCAAGGTGCTGATCTCCCGCAAGGTGTCGGTGAAGCCCAAGCGCAGCTCGGACGTCGTGGTGCACCTGCCCGCTCAGGGCACGGGAGACGCGACCATCACCGCCTACCTCAACGACCTCTGGGCAGTCCCGAAGGACAAGGCCGCACTCGCCGTCTCGCACACGGCCGCGGTACCGGCCGCCGACGTCCAGGTCAACAACAAGGTGCTGTTCTCCGACATCTCGAACGGAGAGACGCTGAGCCTGGTCGTGCCGGTTGCCACCTACAAGGTCGAGATCGTCAAAGCCGGCCAGGACAAGCCGATCTACTTCGGGCCGGTCGACCTGACCGTCAAGGGCGGAGCGCTGAACCGGGTCTACGCGATCGGCGATCCGAGCAAGAAGACCATGAACGTCGCGGTCCACGTGCTCACCGCCGCGAGCATGGGTTCGGCCAAACCCTCCAAGGTCAACACCGGGACGGGTGGCCAGGCCGCGGGCGTCACGACGACGTACTACTACAACCTGGTCCGGTGACCGCGGCCGCTACCCGTAGCACCCTGACGACCCGGCGGCGGTCCAGCGTTCCGGGCGCGTTGGTCGCGGCGCTCCTGCTGGTGGGGTGTGCGGGGCCGGTGTCGGTACTGCCGGCCAGCGTCGGCCAGGAGCAGGGGGCCCCGGCCGGTCGGTCGGCTCAGCCCGTGCCCAGGCCCACCGCCGTCCCCGAGGCGCGTCAGGGTCGTGCCGCGAAGAGCAGTCGGGTCCGCTTCCAGCCGCAGTCGGTCACCCTGCCCGGCGGTGCGCGGGCCGGCGTGGAACCGGCCGTGACGGTTGACGGCGTGCTCGAGGTCCCCGAGCACGTGCGGCACGTGGGCTGGTGGGACGGCAGCGCCTTCGCGGGTGACCCGTTCGGGTCCACCGTGATCGCCGGGCACGTCGACTCGGCCACCGAGGGACTGGGGTTTTTCGCTCGGCTGCGTCGGGTCGAGGTCGGCGACGTGGTCTCGCTCGGCGGGGACGGTCATCACGCCACGTACCGGATCGTCTCGGTCCAGCTGGTCGCGAAACGCGCACTGTCCTCGGACAGCCTGGCCTTCGACCAGACCGGTGACCACCGGCTGGTGCTGATCACCTGCGCGGGGAGCTATGACCGGAGCCGCGGTGGCTACTCCAGCAACCTGGTGGTCACCGGGGTTCCGGTCGGCCTGGCCCGTTAGTCGGTTGCGGGTCCTGGGGCGGATGACGAGCGTCGGCGGCGGCGGCGCCGGGTCGGGTGGCTCTCGCTGTCACCGCCGGTCGTGTCCTGAGCCGTCGTAGCGGGAGGAGTCTCAGCGGCAGAGGACGCTGGGCCCACGGTATCGCTCGAACCATCCACCGCCACACCGTTCTTCAGTCGGCGACGGTTGCGCTCCGAACGCGGCTGGTCCGATGCCGGTTTCCGGTCGGTCCGCGGCCGTGAGTCGTTGCGGCTCTCGCGCGATCGCGGCGCGGCGGACACCACCGGAGCGTCGTTGATCCGGCCCTTGGTGCCCGGCTCGATGCCCTGGTCGTGGTAGAGGTGCGGGGAGGTGGAGTAGGTCTCCTCGGGCTCCTCGAACGGCAGCCCCAGGATGTTGTTGATGACCTTCCAGCGCGTCCGGTCAGGCCAGTCCACGAAGGTGATCGCCACGCCCGACGCCCCGGCGCGGCCCGTGCGGCCGATCCGGTGGACGTAGGTCTTCTCGTCGTCGGGGCACTCGTAGTTGATGACGTGGGTGACACCCTCGACGTCGATGCCGCGGGCCGCCACATCGGTGGCGACGAGGACATCGATGCTGCCGGAGCGGAACTTGGCCAGCGCCTTCTCCCGCATCACCTGTGACAGGTCCCCGTGGATGGACGTGGCAGCGAAGCCGCGCTCGGCCAGGTCGTCGGACACCCGCTGGGCGGAGCGCTTGGTGCGACAGAAGATCATCACCCGGTTACGGTTCTCGGCCTGCAGGATCCTGGCCACCACCTCGGGTTTGTCGAGGTCGTGCGCCTGGTAGACGAACTGAGCGGTCGCGGGGACCATCATGTCGTCGTCGCCGGACTCCGCGCGGATGTTCACCGGGTGGCGTAGGTGGCGGCGGGCCAGCGACACGATGGCGCTCGGCATGGTAGCCGAGAACAGCATGGTCTGGCGCAGCTCCGAGGTCTTGGCCAACAGTCGTTCGACGTCGGGCAGGAAGCCCAGGTCGAGCATCTCGTCGGCCTCGTCGAGCACCAGCACCTTGACGTGGCTGAGGTCGAGTGCGCGACGGTCGGCCAGGTCGAGAAGGCGACCGGGGGTCCCGACCACGACGTCGACGCCGTTCTTCAGCGTGTCGAGCTGGTCGTCGTAGCCCACTCCGCCGTAGATCGTCAGAACTCGGGCCTTGCGGTGCGACGCCGCTACGGCCAGGTCCTTGCCGACCTGGCTGGCCAGCTCCCGGGTGGGAGCGACCACGAGCGCCTGGGGTGCGCCGGGCTTGGCCAGCGAGTCGTAGTCGCGCTCGCCGGGGACCACGATGCGCTGCAGCAGGGTGAGGCCGAAAGCCAGCGTCTTGCCGGTTCCGGTCCGCGCCTGGCCGATCATGTCCGTACCGGTCAGGGCGATCGGGATGGCCATCGACTGGATGGGGAAGGGGTGCACGATGCCGACGTCGGCCAGCGCCGCCACCAGGGAGGGCAGCACACCGAGGTCGGTGAACGTCTGCTGCGCCACGGGTTCGACCTCGATGGCGTCGGGTTCTAAGCTCTCGTTGATCAGGTTCTTCGCCTTTACATACTTGGACGTCGAGCGATCTCCTGCCGATCCGGCGCGTCGGCCCCCATCGGGTGAAACGACCAAGGGTTTGGCCACACGACACGTGCTCAGAAAGGCAACTGCGGAGGATCCGGGGGACCCACTCAACGATGCATTGTGTATAAGTCTAGCCTGACGGTGCGATATTCCCGGTCAGCCGACCGTCCGGAGGCAGGGGTTGGTGCTGGGTCAGATGCAGCAGCCAGTCGCGGTCGGTGCGGATCAGAGCGTAGCGACGGGTCGAGTCACGCCCGTGCAACACGAAGATGAACCGCCGGTCCTTCGCATCCTCCTCCTCCCACCATCCGAGGTCGGCGATCCCCTTGTCCTCATCGGTGTAGGTGAGGTGGTCCAGGTCGTGGTCGGGCACGGCCACGGCCAGCCGATCCTTCGTCGAGGTGGTCGGCAGTCCGCGCGGCAGCGCCCAGGACCTCAGCACCCCATCCTGTTCGAGACGCAGGTCGAAGTGGTGTCGGGGTCGGTGGTGCTCGTGCAGGACGAACGCCGGCTGGTCCGCCGTCATGAGGTGGACCCTAGCGGCTGCCCACCCGGCCCGGGGCGTCGGCGGCGGCCACGGCGCTGATCCGGACGACTGTGGCCCTGCTCGTGCTCGGCCTCCGCGTTACGCTTCGACCATGGTTGACCAACGCGCTGACGAGCTCGCCGGAGATGAGCCGCTGAGCGCCTACGACGTCGCGGCCGACGACGGGGCAGCACTGAGCGGTGACCGGGAGTACCGTCAGGGCGCGATCGACCTGCTCGGGATCTTGGCCTACGGGGAGCTGACGGCGTTCGAGCGGCTGGCCGAGGACGGGCGACTGGCACCCACCCTCGCCGACAAGGTGCACATGGCGACCCTGGCTGCTCAGCAGATCCACCATCTGGGCCGGGTGCGTGACCGGCTGGCCGATCTCGACGTCGACGTGATGGTCGCGATGCAACCGTTCCATACGCCGTTCAACACCTACCACGACTACACCAAGCCGAAGGACTGGCTGGAAGGACTGGTCAAGGCCTACGTCGGCGACGGGTTCGCCAACGACTTCTACCGGGAGGTGGCGGCTTTCGTCGACCCGGTCACCCGAGCCCTGGTCTATGACGTGCTGTCGGACGAAGGCCACGCCGACTACGTGGTGCAGAAGGTGGTGCGCGCCATCGAGGCTGACCGCAAGGTCGCCGGCCGCCTGGCCCTGTGGGGGCGGCGGCTGGTCGGTGAAGCCCTGAGCCAGGCCCAGCGGGTGGCGGCGGACCGAGACGCGCTCACCAGTCTGCTCACCGGGACGGTGGACCGTCCGGGGATGGACCTGGCCGCGATCAGCCGGATGTTCTCCCGGCTGATCGAGACCCACACCAAGCGGATGGCCAAGCTCGGTCTGCAGGCCTAGGGCCGGCTGACCGAGCAGGAACGAACAACAGCCGCCCGCCGAGAACGGCGAGCGGCTGTCGGCGACGTCGGATGGGGACTAGCCGCCGAAACCCACCCGGCGAGAGCTCTCCTCGCCGATGTCGATGTAGCTGATGACGCCGGCCTGGATGAGCACCTTGCGGCCGCGCTCGTCGTTGAGGGTCAGGACGCCGCCCGAGGCAGCCGCCTTGGTGTAGGCCTCCTCCACCGACGACGCCGACTCGGTGGTCTCCACCACGATCTCACGGTTCACGTGCTGGATGCCGACCTTGATCTCCACTGTTCCTCCTGGCTGAGTCATACGTCTGGCCCGCGGATGGGTGCGGGAAGCGCGACGCCGTTCGTCTGCTACCCACCGTGCCATATCTGTCGGTCGAAGCAGCATCCTGTTCGCGCACGGCGGAGAGGGAACGGGCCCTGCGGGTCAACCCAACGACGTCAGCTCGTCCTCGGTGGCCGGCCGGATCACCAAACGGGTCCAGGCGCCCAGATAGATCCGGTCGTCAGGCTTGAGCTCGCGTTTGGGTCCGACCGGGATCGGGTCCTCCGGCAGCGGCTCGCTGGCGGCACCGACGAAGGTGCCGTTGGACGACTCCAGATCCTCCACCCACCAGCGGGTGCCGTCGGTGGTCAGCTGCGCCTGACGTCGGCTGGTGCCGGAATCGGGTTCACAGTCGATGTCGGGGTTGATGTTGCGGCTCTTGGACTTGCGACCGATCAGGATCGACTTGTTGCGCAGCGGGACCACGGCCGGCAGCCCCGCGGAGGGTAGCGCGTCCGGGCTCTCCTGCGCCTCGTACCAGGCGGGATCGATCCAGACCTCGGCCACCCAGCTGAACGGCACTGCCGCCGACACGTTCGCGACGGCCTCACCCGGCAGGCTCAGGTCCTCCTCCGGTGGCGGCGCGTCCCCCCCGGGCGGCACCTCGCCCGGAGAAACGGCGGCGTCCGCGTGGTCCCCTTCCGGTGGGGTCAGCGGCACGACCGAGCGCGGCATCGTCCCGGTGGTGAAGTCGTAGCCGCACGCCTCGCAGAACAGCGCGTCCGGGACGTTGGGGGTTTCACAGTTGGGACACACCACCCCCGACGGAGCGACGGCGCGCGACACCACGGCGGGAGATGCTGCCGCCGCCGCCGGAGCGCCCTCCCTCGTGTCCGAAGCGATGGGTGCACCACAGACGTCGCAGTAGTCGTCGGAGGTCGACGAGTGCCCGTTGGGACAGATCGAAGTCATGGGGTCCTCTGGTCGGGCAGCACGCGTCAGCCCTTGATCCGGGTGGTCTTGGTGGATGCGGTGTCCAGCGCCATCTCGTCGGCCTTGTCGACCGACCGCTTGAGCCGGACGGTCCCGGTGTCCAGGTCCTGGATGTCGACCACCTTGCGCAGCCGGGTCGTCGCCTCCTCGTTGCCGGTCTGAGCGGCCAGCTGGACCGCCCGCCCCAGCTTGGTCGTGGCGGTGGCCTCATCACCGGCGGCCTTGGCCGCCAACCCGTCCTGGATGGCCTCGGCGAGCTCCGTCTGCCCGGTGTAGTGCGCGACCTCCGGGTTGATCCGCGTGGTCAGTCCGTCGTCGGAGGACCACTTCGCCTTGACCAGACCCTGGGCCATCACCTCGTCGCCGATGGCCAGCTGGACGCGGGCGGCGAGCTGCTCCTGACCGATCGCCTTCGCGGCCAGCCGGACGCTGACGTGGTAGTCGCGGGACTCGTCGCCCCAGGACCCGGTCGGGTAGGCCCCGGTCAGGGCATTGACCTCGATCCGGCGCGCCGTCAGGTCCTCCACCGTGGGAGCCACCTGCCGGACGAAGCTGACCTGCGCGCCGAGCGGGGCCCAGACCCGCAGCTGGGCGTCGGTGACCCCCCGACCCATGGACTCCTGCATGAGGTCGGCGAACACCTGAGCCATCTGCTCCGGCTGCGGGATGATGTCCACGGTCCCCAACAGCGCCTGCGCGATCCGGCGGACCTCGGCGACCTGCCAGTCCACGCCGACCCCGCGGCAGTCGCACTCGAACCGTCCGGTGACACCCTGGATGGCCCGACTGAGCTGCTCGGGGAGCTCGTTGTGGTTCTCCCCGTCGGTCAGCAGGATGGCGTGTCGCTTGGTGAGCAGGGGGATCGAGTCGAAGAGCCGGCCGGCCAGCGTCAGCCAGGTGCCCATCGCCGTACCGCCGTCCGCACGGAAGTGGCTGATCGCCTGCTGCGCGGAGAACCGGGTGCTGGCGTCCATCTTGATCATGCCCGCGCCGGCCTGGGCCGGCGGGTACGCGAGGTAGGCGGCATGGCTGCCCGCGACCACCGCGAACCAGGTGCCGTCGATGATCTGGTCGACGGCGGCAGCAGCAGCGATCTTGGCCGCCTCCAGCTTGGTCCGACCCATCGAGCCGGAGGTGTCGACGATGATGATCTCGCCGGCCTCGCCCGACCCGCTGCGTCCCGCCGCGCCGGCACCCAGACAGCTGACGGTGACGATCGCGTTGACGTCGGTGCCGCCGTCGGGCAGGAACTCGTTTTGGTAGACGGCGGCGGTGAACTCAGCCATGGTCAACTTCCTCTGCGGTGTTCACTGTTTGTCTGGTCACTGTGTATCTGGTCACTGTGGGTCAGGTGATGGTGGGTCTGATGACTGTGCGTCTGGTGATGCCGTACTCGGTGCAGTCGGTGTATCTGGTGATGATAGAGGCCGACGAGCCCCGAGGTGACGAGCCAGCGCGACCGAGATGTTGTCCTTGCCGCCGCGGGCGTTGGCCCAGCCGACCAGCGACTCCGCCAACGGCAGCGGCTCCGCCGTCGCTCCGCCGAGCTCGTCGACCAGCGACTGTAGGGCCACGGCCTCGGAGCAGTAGTTCCACAGCCCGTCCGAACAGACCATCAGCCAGCCGGTGCCGGACACGGTGATGGAGCCGGTCCGAGGCTGGAAGTCCGGAGAGTCACGGCCCAACCACTTGGTGATCGCGTGCGCCTGCGGACCGTTCTCGGCTTCCTCGCGGGAGACCCCGGCCGAGATCCGGAACTGGGCCACGGAGTCGTCAAGGCTCAGCTCGGCCGCCGGCTCGGCCTCTGCGACATCGGGCAGCCAGTAGACCCGGCTGTCACCGACGTTACCGAAGACGATCAGGTCGCCCTCGATCACCGCAGCCGCGAAGGTGCAGGACGCGGAGTTGTCGCTCTCGGGAGCGGTGTGCTCGATCACTGCTGCGTTGGCCCGGGCGGTGGCGGCTTCCAGCGCACTGGCGGTGGCGGCAGCGCGACTGGCCGGGTGCCCCAGACCGGCCGGTTGCTGCGCCACAAGCAGATCGCGGGCGGCTCGGGCGCCGGCCAGGCTGGCCACGTCGGAGTCGCGTGAGGTGGACACGCCGTCGCAGACCACCAGGACGGCACGCGACCCGGCCGCAGCGCTGGCGGCGATGGCCGTGGCGTCCTCGTTGCGGTGGTGCCGGACGCCTCGGTCACAGCAGGCGGCGACCCAGGGGGCCGGCTGCTCGGTGTAGTGGTCGCGTTCGCTGACCGCCTTGGTGCCGCACGTCTGGCAGTAGCCGTCCGGACCGACGACCCCACCACAGGTCTGGCACGCTCGGACGGTGACGGCCGGCTCCGAGACGGCGGCCGGCTCGTGCCGCACCGACCGGGACAGCGTGATCGGGGACTCCAGCCCGTCGGGCGTCACCGCCGCTGCCGACACCTCCGGGGAGAGCTCGAAGCCACAGGCCTCGCAGAAGCTCTGGTCCGGGGTGACGGCCGCACCGCAGTGGGGGCAGGCCGCCGAACGAGCCGCCGAGCTCGTGGCCGGGCCGGCGTTCGACATGGGGGTCTCGTTGGTCATCGCAGGGTCCACCTTCGCACGGCGTTGGCCTGGTCGACCAGGGCGTAACGCGCCTGCTGGTCTGTCGTCGAGCCGGCGAGCACCCGGTAGGTGTGCTCCAGGCCGTCCCGCAGCGACGCGTCGTCGGCCCGGTACGGGCCGATGCTCACCGTGCCGGGTCCCGACGCGCCCACCTCCGCCAGCGCCTGCTCGAGGATCCGGGCGGTGAGCTGCGCCTGCTCGGTCGGGTCAAGCCGGACGCCCTGCAGGCTGGACATGGCCTCGGCCAGCGCCGGCAGTCCACCGCCGGACTCGTACAGCCGGGTGGCGCGCTGCCGCCGAGCCTCGATGAAGCCTCGACTGGTGGACGGCACCAGGTCGAGGGCCTGGACCACGCCGGGCGTGTCGTGGCGGATGGCCCGGATCCGAGCCATCCCGAAGGCCGACGGTGCCACGTAGTTGGCGTCGGTGCTGGCGCAGATCCGGTAGAGACCCTCGGCGATGTCCACCTCCCCGGCCCGCTCGCACGCCAGAGCGAGTCCGAGCTTGGGTGCCAGCTCGCCGGGCACCTGTCCGTAGACCGCGTTGAACGAGCTGCTCGCGGCGGCGAAGTCGCCACGCTGCAGAGCACCCAGCCCGCCCACCCAGACCGCGCGCCACTCCCACGGGTCGTCGGTCAGCATCTCGTTGACGATCCGGTCGACCAGGTCGGGGCGCCTCATCTCCAGCGCCGCCTGGGCCCGGGCCAGCTGCACCTCGGCCGACGGTGCCGGTGCCGCGCGCAGGGCCTCGAGCCGTTCGGCCGGGTCGTCCAGGGCGATGTTGCTCAGCCAGGCGTACTGCGGGTCGCTGGTGTCGGAGCGCAGCGCGGGCAGCTCGTTCCACTCCAGGGCGTCGCTGGTGATGGCCGGGGCCTCGAAGAGCACCGACGCCGCCGAGGTGAGCGCGGTGCCGACCGTGCCCTGGGCCACTACCTCGCGGAGCACGCCCAGCAGCTGCACCCGCAGCTCGTCGATGGAGGCGAAGCGGTCAGCGGGATCGGGAGCGCAGGCCTTGAGCAGCAGCCGGTAGAGCGAGTCCTGCTGCTGGAACAGCGGGGTCTCCTCGACCGGCGGCAGGCTGGCGATGAACCTGGTCTGATAGCCGCGGAACTCCATCACCAGCACCACGAGGGTACGGCCGATGGTGTAGATGTCGGAGGCCACCGTGGTCCCCTGGGTGGCCACTTCCGGCGCCTGGTAACCCACCGTCCCGTAGATGGCGGAGTCGTCGTCGTCGATCCGGCGGACACCGCCGAGGTCGATCAGCTTGACCGCGTCGCCGACCTGGATCAGGTTGTCGGGTTTGAAGTCGCAGTAGGCGAGCCCGAGGTCGTGCAGATACTGGAACGCGGGCAGCACCTCCAGGATGTAGGCGATCGCCTGGTCCACCGGCAGCGGGTCGTAGGCTCCGCCGGCCGCCTGCATCCGCGCCTTGAGGATCTGCTTCAACGACGTGCCGCCGACGTACTCCATCACGATGTAGCCGGCACCCTCGTGGGTGACGAAGTTGTAGATCTCGACGATCAGCGGATGCTCGACCTGCGCCAGAAACTGCTGCTCGACGATGGCGGCGGCCAGGGCGTCGGCGTCGCCGGAGTTGAGCAGGCCCTTGAGCACGACCCAGCGGTTGGAGACGTTCTTGTCGCGGGCCAGATAGATCCAGCCCAGCCCGCCGTGGGCGAGGGCACCGGCCACCTCGTACTGGTTGGCCACGAAGTCGCCGGCCTTCAGCTTCGGGGTGAACGAGAACGGGTTGCGACAGTTGGGGCAGAACCCCTCGGTGCGTCCTGGGCGCCCGTCGCGACCCCGGCCGACCGGCTGGCCGCAGTTGGGGCAGGTCCGCTTGTCCTCACTGATCTCGGGGTTGACCAGGATCGCCTTGGACGCGTCGATCTCGGGGGCCGGCGGCACCTGGGTGAGCCCGGCGCCGAGCCGCGCCGATCGCAGTCGCTGCGAGCCTGAGTGAACGCGGCGGGTGATCTGGGAGCCGCTAGCGGTCGCTCGGGACGAGCCGAGCGCGGCGGAGTCGAGCCGGCTGGACGCCCGGGTCCGGGTCGATCCCACGCCGGCCGCCGACCCGGACGCGCCGGCGGCCGTCCCGGACGCGCCGGCCGCGACGAGGGCCGACGCGGACGGGCGGGGGGCCGGGGTGGGCAGCCCGGGCGTGGCCAGGCCGCCGGCCGAGGACACACCCGGGGTGCCGCAGACGTCGCAGTAGCCGTCCACGACGGTGCCCGTACAGCCCGGCTGGGTGCAGGCTCCCGGAGGCCGGGCCGCCGCCGGAGCCGGCCCGGAAAGCCCGGGGCTGCCGCAGACGTCGCAGTAGCCGTCGACGATGGTGCCGGGGCAACCGGGCTGGGTGCAGCGGGTCATCTGGTCTCCCTGGACGGGCGGCTGGTGCGCGAAAGAGCGGGCTGGGCCGCCCGGACGAAGGTCTGGTAGAGCTCCACGACCTCGGTGGCGATGATCATCCTGACCGGCTGGCGCTGCAGCAGCCGCCCGGCCAGCTGGTCCACCAGGGCGAGGTCGGGGTCGCGGCCCAGACCCAGGGCCTCGGCCTTGGCGCGGTAGCCCTGCCAGCGGCTCCCCAGCTCGTCGCGTTCCCGCAACGCCTGGGTGTAGGCGTCCTGGGCATGGGTCATCGCCCGGGACACCTGCTGCAGCCGGTGCAGATAGGTGCTCAGGGCCGCCGCCGTGTTGGGTACCGCCCCGAGCGCGTCGATGTCGGGGACGGCGTAGTTCGGGGACGGCTCGACTGCGGCCACGCACTGGTCGACCAGCATCTGCAGCGCGCCGGTGCGGATCTTCAGGTCAGCCCGCAACGCCCGAGCCTGCTCGACCAGCGCACTGGACTGGCGCCGGAGGGCACCGTTCACGATCAGGTCGCGTTCGAAACGGGAAGCCTCGATCTCCAGCGGACCGAGCAGCCCGCCGACGTCACCGCCGCGGGCGGCCTTCTCCGTGATCTCCTTGAGCCGCCGGCCGTAACGCGCCTGCGCCGCCGCGGCCTCCTGCTGGCCGGCTCCGGCGGGCTCCAGGTCGACCTGGTCCCGGATACGTTCCATCTGCGCACGCAGCTGGCGCAGCCGCTCGGCCACCTCCAGGCCGGAAGGGTCCACCGCGAGCCGCACCCGGAGCTGGCCGGCCAACGCATCCGAGAGCCGGCACGCCTCCGGGAGCGACACGGTCAGTCCGGTGGCCGACAGCGACCCGGGAGCCGAGCTCCGGGCCAGCGCCGACGGATCGAGGGTGGCGTCCAGACGGCCCCAGACCAGCGAGGACATCCGCTCCCGCTCGCTGACCCCGACCCGGCCACCGTCCCAGGTCGCGGCCAGCAGGTCGTAGCGGTCGGAGGCCGCCTTCCACAGGGCCATCGACAACATGATGTCTCCGGTCAGGCTGCTGGCTTCCGGCGAGGACAGCGCGGCCTTGTCCAGCTGTTCGAGCTCGCGGCGTCGGTCGTCACGCCAGCGCCCGAGCGCGTCCAGATAGGTCTGGGCGGCGGTCGGGTCGAGCGCGACACCCAGCCGTCCCGGCGCGGGCGGAGCGGTGGTGCCCGCGATCTGACCGGTGCCGGTCGCGGTCACGGGTCCCTGCCGTAGACGGCCTTCGGCGGGGCGGGCGCCGGTCCCAACGGAGCCGCGAGCCAACGGTTGTAGATCGTCGTCCACTCACCGTTCTGCCGCATCTGGGCGAGCCGGGCGTTGACGAAGCGGACCAGGTCGACGTTGCGGTTGTTGATCCCGATGCCGTACGGCTCGTCCGAGAACGCCGTCTGGTCGGGCACCACTGCGTACGGGTCCTGCGCGGCCAGACCGGCCAGCACGGTGTCGTCGCCGGTGATGGCGGCGACGGAGCCCTGCTGGAAGAGCACCAAACAGCCGGTGTGGCTGTCCGAACCCACCGCGATCGCCTTCGGCGCGTACTTCTTGAGGTTGTCGAAGCTGGAGGTGCCGATGGGGGCGCAGACCCGCTGACCGTTGAGGTCGCCGATCTTGGTGGCCCTGGAGCCCTTGCGGACCAGGATCTTCTGTCCGGCGTGGTAGTACTCGGTCGAGAAGGCGATCTGGGTCCAGCGCGCACAGTTGATGGTCATCGCCCTGGCCACCACGTCGACGGTCTGGTCGGTCAGCGACGGGATCCGTTGGGCGGCGGTGATGACCCGCAGCTCGTACCTGGTTTCGTCCCCGAAGATCGCCTTGGCGATGGCCTTGACCATGTCGATGTCGAAGCCCTCGATCTTGCCGTTCAAGGGGTTACGGGAGGCGAGCAGGTAGGTGTCGGCCGACACCCCCGCAATGAGCCGGCCACGCTGGCGGATCGTCGCCATCGTCGACCCGGCCGGGAGGGCCGTCGGCGCCGGCAGGGCACCGCTCGGTTGGTAGGACGCCGTCGCGTTGGTGCACGTGAGCGGTGCAGCTGTCGAGGCAGCGGCCGTCGGTTGGGCCGTCGCCGCCGGGGTGGGGAGCGGGGTGGGCGAGGTGCCGAACACCGAGCAGCCGGAGATGACGACGGCCAGCAGGATCAGCACCAGGATGACCAGCGGTTCTGGTCGCGCGCCCGGGCGGGTCCGGCCGCGGGTGGCCGTGCTGCTCATCGGTACTCCTTCAGCCGGGCCGCCAGGCCCCATCGGGCGAGCAAGGCAGCACCCAGGCCGGCCAGAAAGGTCAGTACGGCGAACACGACCAGTAGCGGTTGGGGAGACGCCAGGCCGCTCGAGGTCTCGCGGCTGACCTGGTCGAGGAAGCTGGTGGCTGCGGTGTCGAAGGTGCCGAAGCGGGCGTTGGAGGAGGTCGTCCCGCGACCGGTGGCCAGCTGGACCGCTGGGTCCCAGGAACCGCCGTCGTCGAGCTTGCGGATCTGGACGTGGGTGGCGGTGTAGGCCTTCCAGGCGGTGCTGAGGTTGTCCTGCGGGAGCCGAGCCAGCTGCGCGCCGACCTCGTCGGCCGAAGCGACCCAGGCCTTCTCGAAGGAGGCGCCAGACCCACGGGCGATCAGGGTGAGGCTCTCGTTGGACTTGGCGTTGTTGGCCTCGATCCGCACGTCGGCCGCGGAGTTGACCGAGCTGAACGCGCCGCGTTGGATCTGGTCGACGTGACTACCGATCTGGCTCAGCACGGTGAACCCCACCACCCAGGTCAGCAGCACCACCGCGGTGGCGGCGACGAGGCCGGTGTTGAGGCGCCGTTTGAACCGGCGAGCGACCCAGACCATCGCCAGCACCAGGCCACCGAGCGCCAGGAAGCCGATGATCTCGAAGAACAACCCGACGTGGGAGCCCATGGCGGCCGCGGCCCGGGTCGAGTTCGCCGCGACCAGGTTGTCGAGGATCGGCAGCGCGTCGGTCCGCAGCCCGGCGCTGGCGTTGCGTAGGTACTGGGCGCCGACCGGAAAGCCCTGTCGGTTGTTGGCCCGCGCCTGCTCGATGGTGACCGCGTAGTCCACCACGGCGCGGTTGAGCGCGGAAAGGGCTGCGGCGTCCGCGGGCTGCGCCTC
>JBBRYD010000055.1:0-22306 GCA_038238065.1 Propionibacteriales bacterium
GCGCTGCTCGCCCTGGTCGGTGGGCTGGCGCTGAGCACGCTGGTCTCGGCCCAGATCGTCAGCCGGACCGGGCGCTACAAGGAGCTGCCCGTCGTCGGCTCCGCCCTCGCAGCGCTGGCGCTGGCACTGATGTCCACCCTCTCGGTGCAGACGGAGCTCACCGTGGTCTTCATGTACCTGTTCCTGCTCGGACTGGGCATGGGGTGCGCCCTGGAGATCCTGGTCGTCATCGTGCAGAACTCCGTCGTCCCCGACGAGGTGGGCACTGCCACCGCCGCCCACGGGTTCTTCCGTGAGATCGGCGTGTCCCTGGGCACCGCCGTGGTCGGGACGCTGTTCACCAGCCGACTGTCCGCCCTGCTGGCCGACCGCAGGTCGACCTCGGGCGCCGGCGCCCTCGACCCGGACGCGCTCACGCCCTCGGGCCTCCATCTTCTGTCGGACCCGGCCCGCACGGCGGTGGCGGCGTCCTACAACGACGCTCTGACCAACGTGTTCGGGTACCTCGTCCCGCTGTTGGCGGTCAGCATGCTCGTCCTGTGTCTGGTCCGGCCGGTCCGGCTGGCCGGCAGGAACGGCTGACGAATGCCCGCGTCGCTACGTATGTCAGTCGTCATCCCGGCCTTCAACGAGGCCGACGACCTGGGGGCAACCCTGACCGCCCTGTCGCAGCAGGACTTCACCGGGCGCTTCGAGGTGATCGTGGTCGACAACAACAGCACCGACGACACGGCCACCGTGGCCGAGCGGTACGGAGCCCGGGTCGTGCACGAGCCGCACCCCGGAGTGTGCGCCGCCCGGCAGACCGGTACCCGGGCGGCCCGTGGCGACATCGTGGTCTCCACCGACGCCGACAGCGTGCAGCCCCCCGGGTGGCTGACCCGGCTCGACGCGCAGTTCCGCGCGCACGACGACGCGGTCGCGGTGGCCGGACCCTGCCGATACCAGGATCCGCCGTGGTGGGCGGCCGTCTTCCCGCCTCTGTGGTTCGCCGCCGTTGCCGCCGTGCACCGCGTCCACGGTGGCGTCTTCTACGTCACGGCCACCAACCTGGCGTTCCGGCGAAGCGCCTTCCCCGGGTACGACACCGCGCTCACCCTCGGCGGCGACGAGGTCGACTTCCTACGCCGGCTGCGGCGACGCGGACCCGTGGTCTGGGACGCCGAAAACCCCGTGCTGACCTCTTCGCGACGGATGGAGCAGGGCCTGGTGCACACCGTGGTCGTCTCGTTCGGCTACTACTACGCCTACTCCTACCTGCTGACCCGGCTCTCACTACGCCGCCGGATGGTACCGGCCCCGGCCATCCGCCGCCAGGACACCGCCCTGGTCCGGCGCCGCCGGACGCGGTGGCGGGTGGCTTCTCTCGTTCTTGCCGCCGGCGTCGGCCTCGTCGCGCGCACGGGGTCCGGCCGCCCGGTGCACCCATTCCGGCGACGCCGCCCACTGCGTCGAAGCGCCACCTAGGACACGAAGCCACCCTCACCATGTCGCACTTCCTGCTGCCCAGCACACCCATCTACGGCCACGTCATGCCGATGCTCGCCATCGGCGGCGAGCTGCGCCGTCGTGGCCACCACGTCACCGTGCTCACCGGACGGAAGTACCGCTCGTCAGTCGAGTCGCAGGGGTTGAGCTTCCGGGCCCTGCCGCGCGAGGTGGACTACGACGATGCGCACCTCGACGACTGGTTGCCGGGCCGTGAGCGCTACCGAGGGCTCGCCGCCGGACGCTACGACATCATCGGGATGTTCATCCGTCCGCTCCGGGCGCAATACCGGTCGATGAGTGACGCGCTCGCCACCGGCCGCTACGCCGGCGTGGTCGCCGAGTCCGCGTTCCTGGGCGCACTCCCGTTGCTGCTCACCGTCCCGGGGGTGGAGCGGGTGCCCGTGGTCGGCGTCTCCGCCACCCCGATGTCGCTGACCAGCGTCGACTGCGCCCCGTTCGGGTCCGGGCTGGACCCGGGCTCCACCGCCCACACCCGCCGGCGCAACCGGCTGCTCAACACCGTGCTGCGGCGAGGCCCGTTGCGTCCCGTTCAGCTCGCGCTGGACGCGGCACTGCTGCCCTTCGGTGTGCCGCCGGGTCGGGCCAACTTCTTCGACCAGACCACCGAGTTCGACCTGACGTTCCAGCTGTCGGTCGACGGGATGGAGTACCCACGACGGGAGCTGCCGCCGACCGTGCGTTTCGTGGGCCCGCTCCGGCCGGAGGTTCCTCGACGTACCTCACTGCCCCGGTGGTGGGGCGACCTCGACGGATCCCGGCCGGTGGTGCACGTGACCCAGGGGACGATGGACAACGTCGACCTCGGCAAGCTCCTCGTGCCCGCGATCCGCGGGCTGGCCACCGAGGAGGTGCTGGTCGTGGCGTCGACGGGCGGGCGGCCCGTACGGCAGCTGATGGATCGGCTCGGCGGACGGCTTCCGGACAACGCGCGGGTGGCCGAGTTCCTGCCGTACGACTCACTGCTCCCGCGCACGGACGTGGTCGTGACCAACGGTGGTTTCGGTGGGGTCCACCGCGCCCTGTCCCACGGGCTCCCGCTGGTGGTCGCCGGAGCGACCGAGGACAAGCCGGAGGTGGCCGGTCGGGTGTCCTGGTCCGGGACCGGCCTCAACCTCCGGACCGGCGCGCCGTCAGCCACCCGGGTCCGCAACGCCGTGCGCTCGGCCCTCGATGACCCGCGCTACCGGTCGGCGGCTCAGCGGCTGCAGCGCCAGATCGCGGACCAGGGCGACCCGCTCATCACCATCGCCGACACCTTGGAGGCCATCACGGACCGCCGCCCGGCGGCCGCGCCCGGCCCGGTGACGCAGCCCGCGGTGGCCGAGCTAGGCGCCCGCCGGAGCGTCCTCAAGATCGTCGCGTAGCAGCAGCAACCGGGCCGGGAACTGGCTCTCCACCCGCCACGGGTCGCCGACCAAACCAGCCAGTTCGGCCGCGGTGTGGCTCCGGCGGATGGACAGCGAACCGTCGACGGAGATGAAGGAGCGGCGGCCGAACGGCCGGGAGCCGACGGCGTACGCCGCGTACGCCCAGTGGCTCCGCGCGATGTCGTTGTGCACCACAAGCCGCGTGGCCAGCCGCGTGCTGTCCCCCAACAGCGCCACCAGAGCGTCCAGGTCGAGATGGTGCAGCAGATGGTTGGAGGTGACCAGGTCGAAGCGGGCGCCCGCCGCCACCAGCTCGGCACTGCTGGTCCGGCGGAAGGCCACGCCGCGCACCGGTGGTTGTCGAGAGGCGAAGGCATGGGCTCTCTCGTCCGGGTCCACGGCGGTGATCTCCAGGGACCGGCCGTCCCGCGCCGCCCAGCAGGCCAGCGCCCGGGCCACGTCACCGCCACCCGAGCCGATGTCGAGCAGCGTCGTGGTCCGGTCCGCGGCCATCAGAGGCCGGAGCCGCTGGGTGTAGACCTGCCGCCACCCCGCCACCAGCCGGTTGACCACCCGGAACTGGCGGTACGTGTTCTCCAGCGCCGACAGGTCACAGTCCGGGGCGTCCATCAGCTCTCGGACCTGGACGTCTCTGACGGCGAGGTTTCGAGCGCCACGAGTGCTCGGCCGCGATCTCACCCGGTCCGACGCGTCATCAACGCCGTCTCCACCGTGAGCCCGGGACCGAACGCCATGGCGCAGACCCGCTCCGATTCCGGACCTGAGTGCAGCAGCTTCTGCAGGACGAACAGGATGGTCGCGCTGGACATGTTCCCGAACTCCCGGAGCACCTCGCGTGACGGTCCCAGCTGCTCGTCGGTCAGCTCCAGGGTGTGCTGTACCCGGTCCAGGATGCTGCGACCACCCGGATGGATTGCCCACCGCTCGATCCCCGCGTACGGCAGGGCGGCCACCCGTGCGTCGGCGGCCAGCAGCGGGGCCAGGGCACCGGCGATGTGTCGCTCGATGATCCGCGGCACATAGCTGCTCAGGGTCATCTCGAACCCGGCGTCGCCGATCGTCCAGGCCATGTCGGACTCGCCGCCGGGGGTCAGGACGGTCTCGAACCCATCCAGGTCGAGCACCGACTCTCCGGCCGCAGGCTGCCGAGCCGAGACCACCGCGGCGGCCGCCCCGTCGGAGAACACCGAGGACGCCAGGATGGTGTCCGGGTCGTTGGCGCTGTGCAGGTGGATCGAGCACAGCTCGACGCAGACCACCAGCACCACCGCCGTCGGGTCGGCGAGGCAGAACGAGCGGGCCGCTCGCAAGGCGGGGAACGCCGCGTAGCAGCCCATGAACCCGAGGTGATATCGCTGGGTCGAGGGCGCCAGACCGAGGCCGCGGACGATGGCGTAGTCGGGTCCCGGTGCGTAGAAGCCCGTGCACGAAGCCGTGATCACGTGCGTGATGTCGTCGGCCTCGATCCCCACGGCCGCCGCCAACGCTTGGCGGGCGGCCCGCAGGAAGAGCTCGGGTGAGCGCTCGAGGTACACCGCGTTGCGAGCCCCGGTGGAAGGGGCCAGGACCGTGCCGGTATCCCGGTGGTAGAACACCGGCGCGCCCGTCGTGCCGCCCGACTCCAGCTCGCTGATCACGGTGTGCCGGGTGTCGATCGCCGACCCGTCGTAGACCGCACCGATCAGCCGACGTCCCAGCCGGGTGATGCCCGGCGGGCCGGCGAAGATGTCCCTGATCTCGGTTTGCTTCAAGACGGTCGTCGGCACGGCGGTCTCGATCGACCGCAGACTGACCGTCATGGGAAAGGCATCCGCACGTTGAGGCCTCCCGAGTGCGAGGGTATGGGTTCGAACTTCGTCGCCCTCAGTCTGTCTCGGATCGCGCCGGGTTCAAACACCGTCCCGCCCACCTTCCGCCAGGGAGCGAATGTTGGCGTGATGCGCGTTGTCGACACCAATTGCTTCGATATATTGTGTCCGAGGCCTGATATTTTCTCGCTATCTGAAGTAGAGGAGGTCCGTCGTGGCCGAACACACCCACCTGCAACCGGCCGATGTGCACGAGGCCCTCGCCGGTCATCTGATCGCCGACGCACTCGACCTGGTCCTGGATCTGAAACGCAGCCGGGGCAGCTCCGTCGTCGACGCCCGAACCGGTCAGCGCTACCTCGACTTCTACACCTTCTTCGCCTCAGCGGCGCTCGGCCTCAACCCGCCCGGGATCGTGGACGACCCCACCTTCATGGCCGAGCTGGCCGAGGTGGCGGCCAACAAGCCGGCCAACCCCGACATCTACAGCGTCGCCTACGCCGAGTTCGTCGCCACCTTCGTCAGGGTGCTGGGTGATCCTGCGCTCCCCCACCTGTTCTTCGTCGAGGGCGGGGCCTTGGCGGTCGAGAACGCCCTCAAGGTCGCCTTCGACTGGAAGAGCCGGCTGAACGAGGCCCAGGGCCGGGACCGGGCGCTCGGCAGCCAGATCCTGCACCTGAGTCATGCGTTCCACGGCCGCAGCGGCTACACCTTGTCGCTGACCAACACCGAGCCGGGGAAGACCGACCGGTTCCCGAAGTTCGACTGGCCGCGGATCGATGTGCCGGCCGTCGTGCACCCGCTGTCGGACCATCTCGCCGAGGTGGTCGCGGCCGAAGAGCGCGCCCTGGTCCAGGCCCGAGCCGCGTTCGAGGCCGCCCCGCACGACATCGCGGCCTTCATCGCCGAGCCGATCCAGGGCGAGGGTGGCGACAACCACCTCCGCCCCGAGTTCTTCGCGGCCATGCTCGAGCTCGTGCACTCCTACGACGCGCTGTTCATCCTCGACGAGGTGCAGACCGGCGTCGGCACCACCGGGACCGCCTGGGCGTACCAGCAGCTGGGCATCACCCCCGACATCGTCGCGTTCTCCAAGAAGGTCCAGGTCGGGGGCATCATGGCCGGCGGCCGCGTCGATGAGGTACCCGACAACGTCTTCACCGTCTCGGGCCGGATCAACTCCACCTGGGGTGGCGGTCTGGTCGACATGGTCCGCTCCCGCCGGATCCTGGAGATCATCGAGACCGACGGCCTGATCGAGGCCGCGGCCGAGCAGGGGCGCTACTTCCTGGCCGGACTCCAGTAACTCGCCTCCACCTGCCGGCCGGCGATGAGCAACGTCCGGGGCCGCGGTCTGATGGTCGCCGTCGACCTGCCGTCGACCGAGATCCGTAACGCCGTCCTGCAGGACCTGCGCACGACCGAGCACGTGCTGGCTCTCGGCTGCGGCCGGCGGGCCCTCCGCTTTCGCCCGGCCCTGTCGGTGAGCAAGGATGAGATCGACAAAGGCCTCGCCGCCCTGCGGCGCTCCGTCGCCCGGATCGTCGCCGTAGGACAGGAGCAGCAGTCGTGAACCCGATCACCTCCGTCGTCAACGGGTCCTCGGTCCCCGGTGTCCGTACCCTCGTCAGCCGCAACCCGGCCCGACTGGACGAGGTCGTGGGCGAGGTCTCCTTCGCCGACGCGGCCACCTTCGTGCACGCGGCGGAGTCGTCCAGCAAGGCCCAGGCCGCCTGGGCCGCAGTGCCTGCGCCCATCCGGGGCCGCGCCATCGCACATATCGGCCGGCTGATCGAGGACAACGCCGAGGCGTTGGCTCGGCTGGTCACGACCGAGATCGGCAAGCCGTACGCGGAGTCCCTCGGGGAGGTGCAGGAGATCGTCGACACCTGCGACTTCTTCCTGGGTGAGGGCCGCCGACTGTACGGCCAGACCGTGCCCAGCGAGATGGCTGACAAGCAGCTGTTCACGTTCCGCAAGCCGGTGGGCGCCGTCGCCATCATCACCGCCGGCAACTTCCCAGTCGCTGTGCCGTCCTGGTACATCGTTCCCGCCCTGCTGGCCGGCAACACCATCGTCTGGAAGCCGGCGGAGTACTCGGCGGTCATCTCGGCGGCGTTCCACGAGCTCTTCGTCCGCGGCGGCGGGCTGCCGGACGGCGTGTTCAACGTCGTGCACGCCGACGGACCGGCCACCTTCGCGGGACTGGAGCAGTCACTGGACGCAGGCTTCATCGACAAGGTCGGCTTCACCGGGTCGTCGGCGGTGGGCCGCGAGATCGGTGCGCTGACCGGGCGGCACCTCCAGACGGCCTGCCTGGAGCTGGGCGGCAAGAACCCGCTGGTCGTGACCCCGAGCGCCGACCTCGACCTGGCCGTCGAAGGCGCGCTGTTCTCCGGCTTCGGCACCGCCGGCCAGCGCTGCACCTCGCTCGGCTCGATCATCGTGCACGAGTCGGTGCACGACCCGTTCATGTCCCGCTTCAACGCCGCAGTGGCCGGCGCCGCCGTCGGTGACCCCACCCAAGGCGTGCTGATGGGTCCGCTGCTGGACCAGAAGTTCGCCGATCGGTACGAGGAGTACCTGGACTGGATCGAGCCGCACCACCGGGTCCAGGGCCGACGGGGACGCATCACCGCCGACAACCCACGGGACGGCTTCGTCGGCGACCCCACGGCGGGGCTCTTCTACCATCCCGTGGTGGTGGACGGCGTCCGGGTGGAGGACGAGATGTTCCGGGAGGAGACCTTCGGTCCGATCGTCGGGGTGGCCACCTACACCCACCTCAGCCACGCCATCGAGCTGGCGAACGCGCCAGGATACGGACTCTCATCGGCGATCTACACCAACGACGCGCGGGAGGCGTTCACCTTCCGCGACCTGGTCGGGGCGGGCATGGTGAGCATCAACAACTCGACGTCCGGCGCCGAGGCGCACCTGCCGTTCGGCGGGAACGGTAAGTCGGGCAACGGCTCGCGCCAGTCCGGGATCTGGGTGCTGGACCAGTTCACCCGCTGGCAGTCGGTCAACTGGGACTACTCCGGCCGGCTGCAGAAGGCGCAGATGGACACCGTCGAGCTCACCGCGGACACCACCTTCCGGCTCGACGCCTAGCCGCGGGATGCCCGCCCCAGCTACCCCATCGGAGGCCTTGGACGCGGCGTTCCGCCGCGCCCTCTCCCCCGACTGGGCACTGATCCGGCCGGATCTGCGGCGTGTCGCGGCCGACGAGGCGTCGACGCTGGACTGGTGGTCGCTCTTCGAGGCCCAGGCGACCAGCCGACTGCTCGATGTGGTGGCGCGCGAGCTGCAGTCACGCGGACAGGCCTACTACACGATCGGTTCCGCCGGTCACGAGGCGAACGCGCTGGTGGCGATGGCTCTGCGGCCCACGGACCCGGCTCTGCTGCACTACCGGTCCGGCGGCTTCTACGTCGCCCGGGCTCATCAGGTGTCGGGGTCGACGCCCGTTCGGGACGTGCTGCAGGGCCTGATGGGGCTGGCTGACGAGCCGATCGCCGGCGGACGGCACAAGGTGTTCGGACACCCGGATCTGGCGATCATCCCGCAGACCTCGACGATCGCCTCGCACCTGCCGCGGGCCGTCGGGCTGGCCCTGGCGCTGCACCGGGCAGTCAGGCTCGGTGTGCAGCCCGAGTGGCCGGCGGACTCCGTCGTGGTCTGCTCCTTCGGTGACGCCTCGGCGAACCACTCGACCGCGACCGGAGCCATCAACACGGCGATCAACACCGCCTACCGCGGCCTGCCGGTGCCGATCCTGTTCGTCTGCGAGGACAACGGACTGGGCGTCTCGGTGCCGACGCCCGGTGGCTGGGTCGCGGCGGCGTACGGCTCCCGGCCGGGACTGCACTACATCCACGCCGACGGCGCCGACCCGCGGAACGCCTGGCCCGCCATCGTCGAGGCCGCGGCCCTGGCCCGGGGGCGGCGGCAGCCCGTGTTCCTGCATTTGCACACGGTCCGTTTCCTCGGTCACGCCGGCAGCGACGCGGAGATCAGCTATCGGCTGCCCCGGGAGATCGAGGCCGACTTCGCCCGCGACCCGCTCGTCGGCACGGCCCGCGCGCTCGCAGAGGTCACCGGAGCCTCGCTGCCCGAGGCCCTGGAGTGCTACGACCGGATCGGTCGGGAGGTCCGGGCCGAGGCGGTTCGGCTGACCGGCCGGCCGCAGCTGGAGTCGGCCGCCCAGATCATGGCACCGCTGGCCCCCCACTCGGCGGACCGGGTCCAAGAGGTCGCCCAGGGGTTCCGGAGCCCCCAGGACACGCGGGCGGGAGGTCACACGTTGGCCGAGTCCATCAACGCCACCCTCGGAGACCTGCTCGCTGCCGACCGCCGGGTGGTCGTCTTCGGCGAGGACGTCGGCGTCAAGGGCGGGGTGTACGGCGTCACCCGCGGGTTGGCGCGACGGCACGGCTCCGCCCGGGTGTTCGACACGATCCTGGACGAGCAGTCCATCCTCGGGCTGGCGCTCGGCGGCGGGCTGGCCGGCCTCCTGCCCATCCCCGAGATCCAGTACCTGGCCTACCTGCACAACGCCGAGGACCAGCTCCGGGGTGAGGCGGCCTCGCTGGCCTTCTTCTCCCAGGGCCGGTTCCGCAACCCGATGGTCGTCCGGGTGGCCGGCCTCGCCTACCAGCGGGGCTTCGGCGGCCACTTCCACAACGACAACGCGGTCGGCGTGCTCCGCGACATCCCGGGACTGGTGGTCGCCTGCGCCGCGCGGGCCGATGACGCAGCCGCCATGCTGCGCACCTGCGTCGCCGCCGCAGCGGTGGACGGAACGGTCTCGGTCTTCCTGGAGCCCATTGCCCTCTACCACACCAGGGACCTGTACGCGCCCGGCGACGGCCAGTGGCTGAGCCTGGACGACGGGGCCGACGTACCCATCGGACGGGGACGGCTCCACCGGTCTGGCGGCACCGCGGACCTCACCCTGGTCACCTTCGGCAACGGCGTCCCGATGAGTCTGCGGGCGGCCCGGCGACTGGCCGACCAGGGTGTTCGGGCCGACGTCCTGGACCTGCGCTGGCTGGCCCCGCTACCAGCGGCTGACCTGCTGCGTGCAGCGGCTACGACCGGTCGGATCCTGGTGGTGGACGAGACCCGGCATAGTGGCGGGGTCGGCGAGGGCGTGGTCACGGCCTTGGTGGAGGGTGGCTTCTCCGGCCCGCTGGCCCGGATATCCGCCCAGGACAGCTTCATCCCGCTGGGCGCCGCCGCCCAGCACGTGTTGATCGACGAAGACGACATCGACAAAGCAGCCATGACCGTGGCTGGGATCGGACGACCATGACCCGAACCACCCCCCGCCCGAGCGCCGAACGCACCTCCCCGCTCGACCTGCTGGGGGTCGACCATCTGCTGACCGCCGACGAGCGCGACATCCAGCACATCGTCCGCGACTTCGTGGCGCTCCGGGTGCGCCCCAACATCGCCGACTGGTACGAGCGCGGCGACATCGACCTGGGACTGATGCGGGAGGCCGGCGAGCTGGGGTTGTTGGGCATGCACCTCGAGGGCTACGGCTGCGCCGGCACGAATGCCGTCTCTTACGGGCTGGCCTGCCTGGAGCTCGAAGCCGGCGACTCCGGTGTACGGAGCATGGTGTCGGTGCAAGGGTCACTGGCCATGTTCGCCATCTGGAAGTTCGGCAGCGTGGAGCAGAAGCAGAGCTGGCTGCCGCGCATGGCGACGGGCGAGGTCATCGGCTGCTTCGGGCTGACCGAGGCAGACTTCGGCTCCAACCCGGCCGGCATGCGGACCAACGCCAAGGCCGACGGCGACGACTGGGTGCTCAACGGCACCAAGATGTGGATCACCAACGGTTCGGTGGCCGACGTCGCGGTGGTCTGGGCCCAGACGGACGACGGCGATGGCTCCGCGCGGATCCGCGGCTTCATCGTCCCCTCCGACTCGCCCGGATTCTCCGCGCCCAAGATCGGCCGCAAGCTGTCGCTGCGCGCCTCGGTCACCTCCGAGCTCGTGCTGGACGACGTCCGGCTACCCGCGGACGCGGTGCTGCCCGAGGTCAGCGGACTCCGGGGACCGTTGTCGTGCCTCAACGAAGCCCGTTTCGGGATCGTCTTCGGTGCCCTCGGGGCGGCGCGGGACTGCCTGGAGACCGCCATCGAGTACGCCTCGACGCGCGACCTGTACAACCGCCCGTTGTCGTCGTACCAGCTGACCCAGGCCAAGCTCGCGGACATGGCGCTGGAGCTGCAGAAGGGGTTCCTGCTGGCCCTGCACCTGGGCCGGCTCAAGGACGAGGACCGGCTGGAGCACCGACAGATCAGCCTGGGCAAGCTCAACAACGTCCGCGAGGCGCTGAAGATCGCCCGCGAGTGCCGCACGATCCTCGGCGCCGCGGGCATCACGCTGGAGTATCCGGTGCTCCGGCACGCGAACAACCTGGAGTCGGTCCTCACCTACGAGGGGACCTCCGAGGTGCACCAGCTGATCATCGGTCAGGCCCTGACCGGCGAGTCCGCGTTCTCCTGAGCCGGGCGGCGGGTCAGGCTCAGCGTCAGCGTCGCCCGAGACGCCTCTCACCCGAGGCGCCCAGCGAGTACGGCATGTCGTAGTGCGCGAAGATGGTGGGCTCGGTGGCGGAGTCGAGCTGACCGTCGGTGTCGATGGCCGGGGCGGCCTTGGCGGTCTTCTTGTCGGTCATCACGCGGATGTGCTTGGGCGCCACCCGAGCGTCGGCCAGGGGCACGAAGACCAGCCGGCCGCCTCCGGGGAAGCCGACCTTCACCGCCGCGAACGACGGCGCATCGGTGGCGGTGTCGAAATACACCGACTCCAGGTTGCCGATCTTCGACCCGTCACGGTCCAGCACCGACTCGCCCACCCAGTCACGAATGTCATCTACCTCGAACAACCGACAGCCCTTTCCCTGGCCAACCCACGGAGAGGGCTGATCCAGGTGAATATACGCCAGAGCACTGACCCGTCTTGTTGAAGCCCTCGACGGCGCCGCACCGTCTCGGACCAGGGCGCCTCTACCCCTATCCCAGCCCGCCGCCCGCGCCCGGTCGACGACTAGGATCGCCGCTATGTCGACCGCTGCCACGTCGCGGTGACCACCCACCGGGTGATCCTGCTGGCCGGACCGTCAGGTAGCGGCAAGTCGCGTGTCGCCCAGCTCAGTCACCGTCCGAGGTTGGCGTTGGACGACTTCTACTTCGACGGCGACCATCCGTCCCTACCGCACACGCTGGGCATCGTCGACTGGGACGACCTCGGCAGCTGGGACGCCGACGGAGCGTTGGCGGCGATCGTGGATCTCTGCCTGCTGGGGGTGGCCGACGTCC
The DNA here is from genome assembly GCA_038238065.1 of Propionibacteriales bacterium. Taxonomy (GTDB): domain Bacteria; phylum Actinomycetota; class Actinomycetes; order Propionibacteriales; family Propionibacteriaceae; genus Microlunatus. The sequence continues at coordinate 12,046 of JBBRYD010000055.1, forward strand.
CGCACTACGACATCGCCGCGAACGCGCGCACGGAGATCCGGCGGCTCGACCTGGGTGCCGCGCCGCTGTTCGTGGCCGAAGGGGTCTTCGCCCCCGACCTCGTGGCCGCCTGTCGGCGCGCCGGGGTCGACGTGGACGCGCTCTATCTCGACCGTCCGCGCAGCATCACGTTCGTCTTCCGGCTGGTGCGTGACCTCAGCGAGCGTCGTAAGCCGGCCTGGCTGTTGGTCCGACGCGGTCTGGCTCGCTGGCGAGCGGAGCCGGAGATCCGCCGGCACGCCCTGTCACTCGGCTGTCGACCCGTCAGCATGGGCGAGGCGCTGAGCATCGCCCGGCAACCGTGAGCGCCGCCCGAGGGTAGCCGAGGTCGCCGTCGGGCACCCCCGTTTCTCGGGAATACCGGCGCCGACCGTATCGGTTGACAGAGCATGACGATCTCAGGAGTGAACACCATCGGTCTGATCGGCGCCGGCCACATCGGCAGCCAGGTCGCACGACTCGCCATCGCCAGCGGCTACGACGTCGTCGTCAGCAACTCACGCGGCCCGGAGACCCTCGCCGACCTCGTCGAGGAGCTGGGCTCGCACGCTCGCGCCGCCACCGCCGCCGAGGCTGCCGCCGCCGGAGACCTCGTCGTGGTGAGCGTACCGCTCAAGGTCATCAACGAACTTCCCGTCGAGCCTCTCGCCAACAAGACGGTGATCGACACCAACAACTACTACGCCCAGCGTGACGGTCAGATCGCCGAGCTGGACAACGGCTCCACCACCTCCGCCGCCCTGCTGCAGGACCATCTCCCCGCAGCTCACGTGGTCAAGGCGTTCAACCACATCCGGTTCGACCACCTCACCGACCACGCCACACCCCGCGGCACCGACAACCGACGCGCCCTGGTGATCTCGGGCGACCATCCCACCGCCAACCTCCAGGTCACCGAGCTGCTGGACGAGTTCGGCTTCGACACCGTCGACCTGGGCCCGCTGGCGGAGAGCTGGCGGATCGAGCCCGGAACACCCGGCTACGGTCCGCACCTGACCGCTGGCGACATGGCGGACGCACTGGCCGCTGCGGAGCGTGCTCGGGTCTGACGGTCGAACCCCTTCGAGACGGGGACCCCCCGAGATCGGGGGTGATCAGCACCGAGACGATCTCCCGCCGAGGTCGTGCGGGTTCTGCGGGGTCATGTTTTGTTCGAACGCATCACACGCCGCCATCGCACGTGTTTCACTATCTGCAGACGTGATCGGGGCGGGCCGAAACAGCACAGACAGTGCTGGTGCGTATTCAGGGGCGCCCCCGTGCACGCCATCTAACGAGCGACCGGGGGGAAGTCTCGTGAGCGGTGCTGTGCGGTTATCAGGGCGGTCGTCGTCGGTCGGTCGGGCGCTGAGCTTGTTCTGTGTGCTCGTCCTGGGCTTGGGCCTGGCCATCGCGCTCCCGGCCGCGCGTGCCTCTGCGGCACCATGTGACGCGCCGGTGGTCAACGAGATCGCCTGCGAGAACACCAAGCCCGGCAACCCGAGCACCGACTGGGACATCAGTGGCGCCGGGAGTCCCACCCTGCAGGGATACGCCACTGACATCAGCGTCAACCGTGGCGCGACCATCGGCTTCAAGGTGAAGGCCACCGTCACCACCTATCACCTCGACATCTACCGGATGGGCTACTACGGGGGTCTGGGTGCCCGGAAGATCACCTCCATCACCCCGACCAGCCCCAACGCCGCCCAGCCGGCGTGCAGCAACCAGTCGGCAACCGGCCTGATCGACTGCGGGAGCTGGACCGAGAACGCGTCCTGGGCCGTTCCTGCCACCGCGGTGTCGGGTATCTACTTCGCCAAGGTGGTGTCCGGGACGCTGGCGAGCCACATCGTCTTCATCGTGCGCGACGACGCCAGCACCTCCGACCTGCTCTTCCAGACCTCCGACACCACCTGGCAGGCGTACAACAACTACGGCGGCAACAGCCTCTACGAGGGGTCACCGGTCGGCCGGGCGTACAAGGTCAGCTACAACCGCCCGTTCAACACCAACACCGCGACTCCGAAGGACTTCGTCTGGAACGCGGAGTACCCGACGGTGCGCTACCTCGAGCAGAACGGGTACGACGTCAGCTACACCTCCGGTTTGGACAGCGACCGGCGTGGCGGCCTGATCAAGAACCACAAGACGTTCATGTCGGTGGGCCACGACGAGTACTGGTCGGGCAACCAACGGACCAACGTCGAGGCCGCCCGCGACGCCGGGGTCAACCTCGCGTTCTTCAGCGGCAACGAGGTGTTCTGGAAGACCCGTTGGGAGAACAGCGTGTCCGGGACCACCACAGCGAACCGGACCCTGGTGACCTACAAGGAGACCCACGCCAACGACAAGATCGACCCGGCCGGCCCCGCCACCTGGACCGGGACCTGGCGCGACCCTCGCTTCAGCCCACCCGCCGACGGCGGTCGACCGGAGAACGCACTCACCGGAACCCTGTTCACGGTGACCTGCTGCACCACGGACATGAAGGTCGGCGGCGTTGACGGCGGCCTGCGCTTCTGGCGCAACACCCGAGTGGCCAACCTGGGCGTCGCCCAGACCACCGTCCTGGGTCGGGGTCTGCTCGGCTACGAGTGGGATGAGAGCCCGGACAACGGCTACCGTCCTGCGGGGCTGATCCAGATGTCCAGCACCACCGCGAGCACCAACGACTACCTGCAGGACTACGGCACCAACTACGCCCCGGGGGTCGGGACCCACCATCTCAGCCTCTACCGGGCACCGAGCGGGGCGCTGGTCTTCGGCGCCGGCACCATCCAATGGGCCTGGGGCCTGGACGACAACCATGTGGCCGACTCCGTCAGCGCTTCCGATCTTGCGGTCCGCCAGGCCACGGCCAACCTGCTGGGCGACATGGGGGCCCAGCCCACCACGCGCGCGGCGGATCTTGTCGCCGCCACGACCTCCAGCGACACCGCCCCACCGACCTCGGTGATCACCGCACCCGGTGCCGGCACGACCGTGCCGGTCAACCAGACGGTGACCGTCAGCGGCACCGCCACCGATGCCGGTGGCGGCCAGGTGGGCGGCGTCGAGGTGTCGGTCGACAACGGAGTGAGCTGGCATCCCGCCACCGGACGGGGCGCCTGGACCTACACGTTCGTGCCGGTGGCCAACGGCTCCCTCACCATCAAGTCCCGGGCCACCGACGACAGCGGACGGCTGGAAACACCGTCGGCCGGCCGGACCGTCACCGTGGGCACTGGACCGCAGCCCCCGGCCAGCTGCCCCTGCACGATCTGGCCCAGTACGGCGCTCCCAGCCGTCCCGGCGGACTCGGACAGCGGAGCGATCGAGGTCGGCGTCAAGTTCCGGAGCGCGCAGGCGGGCACGATCACCGGAGTCCGGTTCTTCAAGGGCGCGGGCAACACCGGTACACACGTGGGCTCGCTGTGGTCGACGGCCGGCAGCAGGCTGGCGTCGGCCACCTTCTCCGGCGAGACGTCCACCGGCTGGCAGCAGGCCAACTTCGCCACTCCGGTCCAGGTCGCGGCCAACACCACCTACATCGCCTCCTACTTCGCCCCGAACGGCCACTACGCCAGCACCGACAACTACTTCTCGACGGCGGTCTCGAACGGGCCGCTGACCGCGCTGCAGGACGGGGCCGACGGGCCCAACGGGGTCTACCACTACGGCAGCAGCGTCGTCCCGAGCACCGACTACGCGAAGTCCAACTACTGGGTCGACGTCGTGTTCGCCACCGGCGGGCCCGACACGACCAAGCCGACGGTCACGGCCCAAGGGCCGGCCGCCGGCGCCACCGGGGTCACGACCACCAGCGCCGTCTCCGCCACTTTCAGCGAACCCGTCGGAGCGACCTCGGTCTCGATCGTGGTCCGAACCGCGGGCGGGGTCAGCGTGAACGGGACCGTGGGCTACGACCCGGCGGCCCAGAAGGCGACGTTCACTCCGGCGGCCGGGCTCGCCGACGCGACCACGTACACCGTGACGGTCACCGGTGCCAGTGACGCGGCCGGCAACACCATGAACGTGGTCACCTGGAGCTTCAGCACGGCACCCGCCGCACCGGTCGACACCACCAAGCCGACCGTCACCGCGAAGGCGCCGGCCGCGGCCTCGACCAACGTCGCGGTCACCACCTCGGTGACCGCGACCTTCAGCGAGACCGTGCAGTCGTCGACGATCGCCGTCAGCGTGAGCAGTGCAGGTGGCTCCGTTCCCGGCGCCCCACCGACCTACAGCTCGGGAACCCGTACCGTCACGTTCACCCCGAGCACGAACCTGGCCACGGCCACCGTCTACACCGCCACGGTGTCCGGCACCAAGGACACGGCCGGCAACATCATGGACCCCGTCACCTGGACGTTCACCACGGCGGCGTCGTCGTCGCCCTGCCCCTGCAGCATCTGGGCCGCGAGCACGACCCCGGCCGTCGCGATGGACCCGGACGCGGGAGCGATCGAGGTCGGGGTGAAGTTCCGCGCGAGTCAGAACGGATTCGTATCCGGCATCCGGTTCTACAAGGGCACCGGCAACAGTGGCAGCCACACCGGTTCCCTGTGGCTCAACAGCAGCAAGGCCCGGCTCGCGACCGCCACCTTCTCCGGTGAAGGCACCAGCGGCTGGCAGCAGGCCAGCTTTCCGACGCCCGTTGCGGTGACCGCCGGCACCACCTACGTCGCCTCCTATTTCGCCCCCAACGGCCACTACGCGGTCAACGAGAGCTACTTCACGGCCGCCACCGCCCGTGGCCCGCTGACGGCGCTCCAAAGCGGGACCGACGGCGTGAACGGTGTCTACCGATACGGCACCAGCGGATTCCCCAGCACCTCGTACAAGGCCAGTAACTACTGGGTCGACGTCGTCTTCACCACCAGCTGATCAACCAACCACGCCCCACCAACGCCAGCACTCACGGTCACAGGAGATCCCATGCGCTTCCACCCGCCCCACCCTCCGGTGACGGCTCGGCACCCGCGGCGGATGGCCGTCCTGCTGGCGTTTGTCCTCACCCTCTCGTTTCTCGTCGTGGGCCAGGTGCGGCCCGCCGACGCAGCGACGTGTCCCTGCTCGATCTTCACCGCCACCCAGACCCCGGTGAACCCGTCCGAGAACGACACCGACCCGGTGGAGCTCGGGGTGAAGTTCCGCGCCGACACCGACGGCGCCATCACCGCGATCCGTTTCTACAAGGGGACCGGCAACGGCGGAACCCATACGGGTTCGCTCTGGAACAGCACCGGCACCACCCGGCTGTCCACCGTCACGTTCACCGCCGAGACGGCGACCGGCTGGCAGCAGGCCAGCCTGCCGGCCCCCATCGCGGTCACCGCGGGGACCACCTACGTCGCCTCCTACTACGCGCCCCAGGGTCACTACGCCGGTGACAACGGCGCCTTCGCGAACGCGGCGGTGGCCAACCCCCCGCTGACCGCTCTGCAGAACGGCACCGACGGCGGCAACGGCGTCTACCGCTACGGGACAGGTGGCGGCTTCCCGAACACCACCTACCAGAGCACCAACTACTGGGTCGATGTGGTCTTCACCAGCAACGCCGTCGACACCACGAAGCCGACGGTGACCGACCGTCAACCCGCGGCCGGCGCGACCAACGTGCCCGTGACCACCGGCGTGTCGGCAACGTTCAGCGAGGCGGTCCAGCCGGCGACGATCGTGATGACGGTGTCCAGCGCCGCCGGCGCGGTCGCGGGCACCTCCAGCTACGACGCCACCACCCGCACCCGGACGTTCACCCCCAGCGCGGCGCTGGCGGTCTCGACCACCTACACCGTGAACGTGAGCGGGACCAAGGACACGGCGGGCAACCTGATGGATCCGGTGAGCTGGACCTTCACCACCGCTGCCACGGTCACCGCCTGTCTCTGCAGCATCTGGGCCGATACCGTGACGCCCGGCACCCCGTCCGCCAACGACAACTCGGCCGTCGAGGTCGGCCTCAGGTTCCGAGCCGACCGAGCAGGCTTCGTCACCGGGCTCCGCTTCTACAAGGGCGCAGGTAACACCGGCACCCACGTCGGCTCGCTGTGGAACAGCACCGGGACCACCCGGCTGTCGTCGGTCACCTTCACCGGTGAGACGGCCACCGGGTGGCAGCGCGCCACCCTGCCGTCCCCCATCCCGGTCGCGGCCAACACCACCTACGTCGCCTCGTACTACGCCCCGGTCGGACGTTACTCGTCCAACGGCAGCTACTTCGCCACCGCGGCCACCACCCGCGGGCCGCTGACGGCGCTCAAGAACGGCACCGACGGGGCCAATGGCGTCTACCGGTACGGAGCGACCGGGTTCCCCAACAGCACCTACCAGTCCAGCAACTACTGGGTCGACGTCGTCTTCAACACCACCGCGTCGGACACCACAGCGCCCACGGTCAGCTCCACCTCGCCGGCCAACGGCGCCAACGGGATCCCGACCAACAGCGCCGTCACCGCGACGTTCTCCGAGCCAGTGGTCGGCTCGTCGGTCAGCCTGGAGCTGCGCAACCCCAGCAACGCCCTGGTTCCGGGCACCCTGAGCTACGACGCGGCGACCCAGACCGAGACGCTGGCTCCGAGCTCGGCGCTCACCACCTCCACGACCTACACCGCCAAGGTGAGCGGTGCCCGGGACTCGTCGGGCAACACGATGACGGCCGTGACCTGGACGTTCAGCACCGCTGCCCCGGCGCCACCACCACCTGACCAGGGGCCGGGTGGGCCGATCGCCGTCGTGACCAGCAACTCCAACCCGTACTCCAAGTACCTGGCGGAGATCCTCCGGACCGAAGGACTCAACGAGTTCTCCACCGTTGACGTCGGCTCCGTGTCGGCGTCGACGCTGGCTCCGTTCGACACGGTCGTGCTGGGCAACGTTCCCGTCACGGCTGCCCAGACCGCCGACCTGACCAGCTGGGTGAACGCCGGCGGTAACCTGATCGCCATCCGTCCGGGCAGCACCCTGTCGAGCCTGCTCGGCCTCAGCGTGGCCTCCGGGACCACCAGTGACGCCTACCTCAAGGTGGATCCGACCACGGCACCGGGTGCGGGCATCGTGACCGACACCATCCAGTACCACGGAGTGGCCGATCGCTACACCCTCTCGGGGGCCCAGGCCATCGCCACCCTCTACTCCACCGCGACCACGGCGACGACCTCTCCGGCGGTCAGCCTGCGTGACGTCGGCAGCAACGGCGGCCAGGCGGCGGCCTTCACCTTCGACCTGCCACGCTCGATCGCGCTGACCCGGCAGGGCAACCCGGCCTGGGCCGGGACGGAACGCGACGGGAACGCCCCGATCCGCTCCGACGACATGTTCTTCGGCGGCACGGGCGCGACGGACTGGGTCAACCTCAGCAAGGTGGCCATCCCGCAGGCCGACGAGCAGCAGCGACTGCTGACCAACCTGATCCAGGTGATGAACCGGGACCGCAAACCGCTGCCGCACTTCTGGTACTTCCCCCGCAACCTCAAGGCCGTGATCATCGCGACGGGGGACGACCACGGCAACAACGGCACCGCCGGGCGCTTCGACCAGTACCTCGCCAACAGCCCGGCCGGTTGTTCGGTGGCTGACTGGACCTGCCCGCGGTTCAGCTCCTACATCTACCCGAGCACCCCGCTCTCCAATGCGGCTGCGGCCGGTTACGCGGCTCAAGGGTTCGAGATCGGGGTCCACGAGAGCACCAACTGCGGCAACTTCACGCTGTCGTCGCTGCAGAGCTTCTACGCGAACGACATCGCGGCCTGGCGCGCTCGCTTCCCGAGCCTGGCCAACCCGGTCAGCAACCGCACCCACTGCATCGCGTTCAGCGACTGGGCCTCGCAGCCGAAGGTCGCTCTCGCCAACGGCATGCGGATGGACGGCAACTACTACTACTGGCCCGACACCTGGGTGCAGGACCGCCCCGGCTTCATGACCGGATCCGGGATGCCGATGCGGTTCACCGATACCGACGGCACCATGATCGACAACTACCAGGCACCGTCGCAGCTGACCGACGAGTCCGGGCAGACGTACCCGATGACGCCGAACGCGTTGCTGGACAACGCCACCGGCCCGCTGGGCTACTACGGCGCGTTCAACGCCAACATGCACACCGACTCGGCCACCACGTTCGAGGACGACAACCTGATCGCTTCGGCCCAGGCCCACGGGGTGCCGCTGGTGAGCGGCAAACAGATGGTCAGCTGGATCGACGGTCGCAACGCCTCCTCGTTCACCGAAATCGCCTGGACCGCCAACACCCTGAGCTTCGGCATCTCGGTCGGCGCCGGGGCGAACGGACTGTCGGGAATGCTCCCCACCGCAGGGCCCAACGGCACCCAGCTCACGGCTCTGACCAGGGACGGCAGCGCGGTGGCGTTCACCAAGAGCACGGTCAAGGGCCTCGAGTACGCCTCGTTCACCGCGGCCACCGGTGCCTACGCGGCCACGTACGCAGCCACGGGTGCGCCGGCGATCGCTCAGAACGCCGTCGTGGCGACGCAGGCGCGGACCGCTGCCGCGGCAGTGGTGACCTGGGACACGACCGAACCGACCACCAGCGAGGTCAGCTACGGCACCGCGCCAGGGGCCTTGACCTCGAAGGCGAAGCTCGGCGACGCCAGCCGCAAGCACCGGGTGAAACTGGCCGGGTTGAGGAAGGGCACGCGGTACTACTACCGCCTGACCTCCCAGGACACGACGGGCAGCACGGTGCTCTTCCCGGCGTCGGGGGCCACCCCAGCCAGCTTCACCACGGCGGCGGCGGACACCGCCACGCCGAAGCTGGCCAACCCGGGGGTGACGGTGCTGACCGGCGGGTCCGCCACCGCCACCTGGACCACCAGCGAGCCGACCTCGTCGATCCTGCGCTACGGCACGTCGGCCGACCGGCTGACCGCCAAGGTCGTGGACGACGGGCTGGTCACCGACCACACCGTCACCCTCACCGGGCTGGACCTCGACCGGACGTACTGGGTCGCCGCCACCGCAACCGACGCCTCCGGGAACACGACCACCAGCAAGACGTTCCGATTCATCACCATCGGCTCCGGTGTGGTGGAGCAGACGACCGCATCCTTCCGGCGGGGCACCAGCACGGGTCAGGCGGCGGTTGACGACACCGGACAGGGCTCGGTCACGCTGACCGGCACCGGTGCGGGCCGAAGCGGCACCTTCGTCTCCGGCGTGCTGGATGCCCAGGCGATGGTCGACTGGGACCGGGTCGCGTGGCGAGCCAAGGTGCCGGCCGGGTCGACGTTGACGGTGAGCGGGCGGGTCGGCAGCACGAACGTGCCGGACGGAACCTGGTCGCGGTGGAAGACCGTCAAGTCCGGTCAGCGGGTCCAGGCCAGCGGACGGTACGTGCAGTACCGGCTGGAGCTGAGGGCCAGCGGCGCCACATCACCCGCACTGTTCGCCATCGGTGTCAGCAACAACGGACATCCGATCGCGGTGGAGACGGAAGTGAAGTAGGGGGCTTCGGTACTCAGGTCCTGCCGTCCAGCCTGCTCTCAGAGCAGACTGGGCGGCAGGCACGCGAGCTGCTCGAGGCTGAGGCCCTCCCGGATGCGCGCGCGGTCCGCCGCCGAGAACTCCTCGGCTGTGGGCATGGTCTTGACGGGGTGTCGAGAGGTCCAGGTGAAGGTGACCGAATAGCGGTCCCGGTCCTCGGCGGGACTCGCCCGGTGCAGGATCTGAGCAGGATCGGCCAGGACCGCCGTCCACCGTGGACCGATCGCCTTCACCCATTCCTCCGGCGGCACCACCGGAGTCATGGCCTCGTCGGTGACGAACCCCGAGACGTAGTGCAGTTCTTCCACCGCTTGTCCGGTCCGCGGCTTGGGAATGTACTGCAGGGCGCCGCCGCGGGGGCCGACATCATTGAGCCATACGAGCACCTTGAACATCCGCTGGTCCTCGATGTCGCGGTGCCACTGCCGGGTGCCGAGGGTCTTCCCGTCGGCGACCTCACGGTAGACCGCGGCTCCGTAGTACCGGACCGGCAGTCCGATGTAGTTCTCCGCCAGAGCAAGGAGTCGCGGGTCCAGGCCGCACTGCCACAGCGCGACGTCGGCGATGAGATCTCGGCGGCTGGGACGCAAGGCACTTTCCGCCCCGGGACGGGTCGCGGCCAAGGCACCCACCAGACGGTCCAGGGCAGCCTTGACCTCGTCCACCTGGCTCAGACCGAGTGCGTCGACCGATGTGATGGATACACCCTGAGCCTCCACCTCTTCCAGCAGGTGGTGCTGGTCGGCGTCCAGCTCGGGCA
>JBBRYD010000056.1:0-21887 GCA_038238065.1 Propionibacteriales bacterium
GCATAAGCCGGCCGGTCTGATCCCGGCCGATGTCGATCCCGGCACGGCACGCCGCCTTCCAGAGCTTGCGGACCCCGTAGACGCTGTAGTTGGCCTCCCACAGCGCGACGAGCTCCGGGGTCACGACCGCGTCACTGACCGCTCGCGGGGACGGTGCACGGTCCCTGGCCGCGTAGTAGGTACTCGGAGCCACCTGCACGACGCTGCAGATGGGCTCGACTCCGAGCGGACGACCCTCGACCAGGTCGTCCTCGTTCGCGTCGATGAACGCGACTACTTCCGGTGGTGGCAGTCGAGCTCCGCCGCGAAGAAACTCGCCGCTCGCTTGAGGATCACGTTGGCCGACGAAGCTCACGGACTTCCTGCTCGAGGTCTCGCACACGTCGCGCCTCGACCGTGCTCACCCCGGCAACATGACCCTCATCGACATCGGCCTGCTTAACCCACGACCGGACCGACTCCACGCCGTAACCGAGCTGCGACGCGACCCGATGCACCGTCCCGTGCTCAGTTCCCAACTCCACTCGCAGCGTCCGCACCATCCGGACCGCGGCAGCCTTCTCCTCCGGCGAATACCGACGAGACGTCAGCCTCCCAGATCCCTGACTTGTCGCCAAGACACCATCCTCGTTTCCAAGGTCAGGAGTCTCCAACAAACTCAGGGCGCTTCAGGTTGATCCCGACAAATGGACTCCTCGAGAGTTGCGGCACTCCTTCGTTTCCGTGCTGTCAGACGTCGGGCTGCCGGTCGAGCAGATCTCGCAGCTAGTGGAGCACCGGGGGACGACGGTCACTGAGCTGGTGTATCGGCATCAGCTGCGGCCGGTGCTGCAGACGGGCGCCACGTAATGGATCGGTTATTCACGCATCCCGACAAGTCTGCGTAGCAATGAGCCGTGTCACTCAATCTGCCACTCTGTGGCGTGCCGAGCGACCGAGCACGTGGGGCGACTTCCCTTGTCGGGCCTGGTGGAGCATAGGAGATTCGAACTCCTGACCTCTTCCATGCCATGGAAGCGCGCTACCAACTGCGCCAATGCCCCTCGTCAACGTCTCGACGCCACCTCCGTGTCGAACAAGACCTCGGAGATATTAGCGCGCCAACCGCCAGGTCACGAAATCGGATCCTGCCGATCGGGACCGACCGTCACGTTGTACTCGTCGATCCGCCAGTAGTCGCCCGTCCGATGGCGCTCCAACGAGATCCACCCACAGTTGTGCATCCCGCCGAGGAGTCGCCAGGTGTCCTGCGGGAAACCGACGAACCGACAGACGCCGACACGAGCCGCGAGACCGTGCATGACGACGACCGCGGTCGACCCGTCGTCACCGTCTCGGGCCACCTCGGTGAGGACTTCCGCGACCCGCGCGGACACCTCGGCCACCGTCTCTCCCGTGGCCGAGCGGCGGATGTCCTCGCCCTGGAAGTACCGATGAGCCCGCTCGGGGTCGTCGGCCACGACCTCGTCGGCCGTCAGACCTTCCCAGGTGCCCACGTGGATCTCGCGCAGCCGCGGGTCCGCCGACACCGGCAGACCCGTGACCTCGGACAGGGCGGCTGCCGTCTGCTGCGCCCGGGTGAGGTCACTGGCGATGATGCGACCGGGACGGAGGGCCGCCAGGGTCCTGGCCGCCAGCTTGGCCTGCAGGTGCCCCCGTTCGTCCAACGGGACGTCGGCCTGACCCTGGAACCGCCCGGTGTGGTTCCACTCGGTCCGCCCGTGCCGCCAGACGATGAGCCGAGCCGCCGTCATCGGCGGACGTCGACCCCGAGGTCGATCTTCGGGCAGTCCTGCCAGAGCCGTTCGAGGGCGTAGTACTTGCGCTCCTCGGAGTGCTGGATGTGGACCACCAGGTCGAGGTAGTCGAGCAGCACCCAGCGCTGTTGCTTGTCGCCCTCACGGCGCACGGGCTTGACGTCGGCCGCCCGCAGCGCCTCCTCGATGCCGTCCTGGACGGCCCCAACCTGACGCTCGTTGGCGGCGGTGACGACCAGGAAGACGTCGGTGATGGCGAGCTGGTCGGAGACGTCGTAGGCGACCAGGTCCGTGCCCAGCTTGTCGGCGGCAGCCTCGGCCGCGACCCTGGTCAGTTCCAGGGCCCGTTCGGTGGCGGTCACAGTTCCTCTATCCGTTTGTGCTGCAGGGTGATCTAGCCGTGGTGCATGGTGCAGGTGGCTAGCTGTGCGGTTCCGGGACCAGCCGCGGACTGTAGAGACCGCGCTTGGCGATGTATTGCACGATCCCGTCCGGCACCAGGTACCAGATCGGCTCCTGATCCATCACCCGTCCGCGACAGCTCGTGGAGGAGATGGCCAGGGCCGGAACCTCCATCAGCGTAATGCGTTGAGGCGGTAACTGACTGATCGCCGGCGAGTCCCACTCGACGCCAGGGCGGGTACAGCCGACGAAATGCGCTAGGTCGAACACTTCGTCGACGTTGCGCCAGGTCAGGATCTGAGCGAGCGCATCAGCGCCGGTGATGAAGAACAGGTCGACGTCGTCGCCCCGTTCGGCCCGCAGGTCCTTGAGCGTGTCGACCGTGTACGTCATGCCCGGCCGGTCGATGTCCACCCGACTCACCGTGAACCGTGGGTTGGACGCGGTGGCGATGACGGTCATCAGGTAGCGGTCCTCGGGCCCGGACACCTCCCGGTGGGCCTTCTGCCAGGGCTGGCCGGTGGGTACGAAGACGACCTCGTCGAGCTTGAACCTCGCCGCCACCTCACTCGCTGCGACGAGGTGGCCGTGATGGATCGGGTCGAACGTGCCACCCATCACGCCGAGGCGGTAGTGGCGGTTCTCCGGCACGTGCGGACGCCGGGCCAGTCCGGTCGCCGGCGACCGGGTCGCAGACGTCATCTAGCTGTGTGGACGGCCCTTGCCGATGGCCAACGTGATCATCAGCAGGATGAACAGCAGACCGAAGGCGATGAGGCCGAACGCCCACGCGGGAGCGGGCAGCTCGGTCTCCAGCAACGTCAGTCCGAAGGTCATGACCCACCTCGGTGCGTCGGGAACTCGCTGCGCTCACGCAAATTCTTCATGGCCGAGAGCCTACCGGTCCGTCACCGACGAACACGGCAGGTGGTCCGATCATCTCCTCGTCTGGCCGGAGCCGGTCATCACGTACTTGGTGGAGGTCATCTCCGGCAGGCCCATCGGCCCCCTGGCGTGCAGCTTCTGGGTGGAGATGCCGATCTCGGCCCCAAACCCGAACTCCCCGCCGTCGACGAACCGGCTGGAGGCGTTAACCAATACCGCGGCGGCGTCGACCTCACCGGTGAACCGTCGAGCCGAGGCCTGGGACTCGGTGATGATGGTCTCGCTGTGGCCGGTCGAGTATCGCCTGATGTGGGCCAACGCAGCGTCGAGGGAGGCGACCACGGCGACCGCGATGTCCAGCGACAGGTACTCCTCGGCAAAATCGGTCTCGCCGGCGGGCTGAACCGGCCCGTAACCGGCGACCTGCTCGTCGCCGTGCACCGTGACGCCCGCCTCCGACAACGCCCACAGAGCCAACGGGATGAAGGTGTCGGCGATGTCGGCGTGCACCAGCAGCGTCTCCACCGCGTTGCAGACCGAGGGCCGCTGCGTCTTGGCGTTGAGCAGGATGTCGACGGCCATCTTCGGATCGGCGCTGGCGTCGACGAAGAGGTGGCAGTTACCCACCCCGGTCTCGATCACCGGCACCAGGCTGTTGCGGACCACGGTGTCGATCAGGCCCGCTCCCCCGCGAGGAATCAGCACGTCGACCAGGCCACGAGCCGTCATCAGCTCGGTCGTCACCTCACGCGGACCGGGAACCAGGGAGATAGCGTCGGCGGGCAGGTCGGCGTCGACGAGACCGGCTCGCAGGGCGGTCACGACGGCCAGGTTGGAGTCCGCAGCCGACGACGACCCGCGCAGCAGGACCGCGTTGCCGGACTTCAGGCAGATGCCGGCGGCGTCGGCCGTCACGTTCGGGCGCGCCTCGTAGATGATGCCGACGACCCCGAACGGCACCCGGACCTGGGAGACCTGCACCCCGTCGGGTGTGGTCCAGCCCCGCACCACGTCCCCGACCGGATCCGGCAGCGCGGCCAATGAACGCAGACCGTCGACCATGCCGGCCAACCGGTCGGAGGTGAGCCGTAGCCGGTCGACCAGCGCCGGTGACGTGCCTGCGTCCTCGGCCCTCCCGACATCGGCCTGGTTGGCCTGCAGGACCTCCGTCTCGGCCGTGGCCAGCGCGTCGGCCATCGCCTCCAGTCCGGCGTCCTTGCGGGCTCGGGTCGCCCCGGCCAGCACCAACGAAGCCTCGCGCGCACGGAGGGCCTGGTCGCGAATCGTCACGGGACCAAACCTAGTCCCGGAAGGCTACGTCTTCCGACAGTCACCGCCTGCCACGGTGAGCCGACGCCTAGCCCGTCAGAGCCCGTGCGCCTCCATCATCTCGAACACCCGGTCCAGGGCATCTTCGGTGTCCAGCCCACCAAGCTGGGACGCCTCGTAGCTGGCCGCCACGTCACTCTCGATCTGGGCGTAGCGCTTCAGGTAGTTCTCCGCGTCGGGGCGCCAGTACCCGGCGATGTCGTACCGCTGGGCCGACCACCCCAACTCGTGGCGGAAGTAGCGTCGGAGGTCACGCGAGCAGCCGGCCTCCCCCGCCATCCACACGTACCCTGGCTCAGGGCGGAGGTCGACGCTGCGGGTCGCCAGGTGGAGCGCGCTCGGAATCGTGTCCGGGCTCGGGTTGTAGATCCAGCACACCTCGAGGTCGGCGTCGGTGTCGAATGTCACCGTGCACTCCTCGTTCGGGACCTCAAGGATGGCTTGGGCGCACCGCCCGGTGGGGAGCTCGGAGATGATCCGGCCGGCCGCCGGCAGTCCGGTGAGGTCGGCGACGATCAGCTCCCACTCGGCCTCCGCCGGAGGTCGGTAGCGACCCACAGCAGAGGAGATGACCACCTCGTCACCCGGGCAGGCCCGGCCGGCCCACGCTGTCGCGACGCCCTGGCCGTGGATCACCACGTCCACCGTCAGCTCGAGGAGACCGGCGTCCCAGTGCCGGACCGTGTACCACCGCGAGTCCGGTTGGGGATCGGCGAACCGCCAGTGGCCGTGCTGCTCGCTCGGCGGGTCGACGGAGGCGTTCGGATCAGTCGGGAACAGGAAACGGAACCACTCGTCCGCCAGACCACTGCTCTGGAACCCCGACAGACCGGTGCCGCCCAAGACGATGCGCCGCATCGCCGGGGTCAAGGACCACGCCCGCTGGACCTGGGCGGTGAAGTATTGCTCGGGCACACGCATGCTCGCATCCTTCCTGTCGGTCGGTCGGTCGGTCGGTCTGTTGATCGGTTTAGGCTAGCCTAACTTCCACCGCGTCTTCCCCCCAGGTTGCGATCCCACCTCAGTTGGCCCCCACTCGGCCAAGTGATGGGACAATGTCGTCAATCGTTCCGGGGGGAGGGATCTACTGTGTCGCAGCTGGTGCTGCCCGATCACCTCGCGGTCTTGATGTCCGGGCAGCCATACGTCGACATCATCGGCGTCAGCGACCCCTGGCCGGTCCCGTCTCACTGGTGGGAGTATGCCCGGCAGCGCGTCCACGCCTTGGTCGAGGACCCGCGGGCGGCTGCCACTCAGGAGTGGACGAGCTGGCCGGCGCACACCCGGGACGCCGCGCCGTTCCTGCAGAACCTCGCCATGTCCCTCGGGGGCTACGTAGCGATCTTCGCCGGCGAGTACGCGCAGTTCCCCGAGCAGTTGATGGACGAGTACCTGGCACCCGCCCAGCGGCGCGAGGCGATGCCGGTCCGCAACTGGTACCTGACCGACGCCGACTGGCCGTTGTTCCTGTTCAAGTACGCAGGCGCCGACCCCACCGCCCGCCGGGGAGCCCTCGAGCTCAGCCGGGACTGCGCGGCGTTCCTGGCCGAGGTCGGCCCGTTGTCGGCGCGGGCCGGTGTGCTGATCAACATCTACGACCGGATCCTCAACACCTTCGAACTGGCCGAGTTCCACCTGCACGCGACCTATCCGGAGGTGGCCCGGTTCTGGCGGCACACCCTGCTGACCGAGCAGGAGCGCGCCGCGCTGCCCGAGATCGCCGGCTGGGGTTCGGCGTTGGCCTGGTCCTACGAAGGGCTGCAGGCGGCGCACCAGCACCTGGCCGCAGTCACCACCCGGGCCGAGACGGTCGCGGAGGTGGTGGCGTCGATGGCGCTGACCGACCAGGTGGAGATGCTGCCGGCCGGACTGGCCGTGGCGGTGGGTGAGGACCGCTATGACCAGATCGCGACCGCCTTCGAGGAACGGGCGCCGGGGTTCGACGCGGCGGAGTGGCTGCAGGAGAACCGCGGCTGGTTGGCCCGCGGGCTGCTGGCCGGTGAGATCGAAGCCTGCCGGTCGTGGCTGGCCATGGCCGTTCAGGTGTCACGCCTCGTGGTCGGGTTGCCCGGCCCGCCACGGCCGTCGGCCGCACCGGACACCCTCGGGTTCGTCACCGATGTGGAGGAGCTGTTCACGGTGCGCCGGGGTACGAACCCGATGGTCAGGTTGTTCGCCGGGCGTGACGCGCCGGCGACCGAGACCGTCGCGCCGATCGAGTCACCGGCCGCGCTTCGATCGGTGGACGCCAGCGACGAGGAGACGACCGGCGAGATCCCCGTGATCGTGATCGGGGACCCGCAGGCCGAGCTCGCCGGCCTGATCGGGCTGGAACCGGTCAAGGAGCAGGTACGTCGGCTGGTCGCCGAAGCCCGCGCTGACCAGCTCAGACTCGCTGCCGGGATGCCGGAGAGCGACCGGTCACGCCACATCGTCTTCGTCGGCAACCCGGGCACGGCCAAGACGACCGTCGCCCGGCTGCTGGCCCGGATCTACGCCGAGCTCGGCCTACTGGCCAACGGCCATCTGGTGGAGGCGAGCCGGGTGGACCTCGTCGGCCAGTACATCGGGCAGACCGCACCCAAGGTGCGTCGGATGTTCAACCGGGCCTCCGGCGGTGTGCTGTTCATCGACGAGGCCTACGCCCTGATGCCCGACGACTCGCCCAGGGACTTCGGCGCCGAGGCGGTGGCGACGCTGCTCAAGATGATGGAGGACCGGCGCAACGAGGTGGTGGTCATCGCGGCAGGGTACCCGGTCCTGATGGAGCACTTCCTGGCGTCCAACCCCGGTCTGGCGTCCCGGTTCCCCAAGCTGTTGACCTTCGGGGACTACACCGACGACGAGCTGTTCGCGATCTTCGCCCTGACCGCGGTGCACCAGGGCTTTCTGCTCGGCCCCGGCGTCGAGGAGTGCGTCCGGGCGCTGTTGCCGACGCCCCGCCCCGCCGGCTTCGGTAACGGCCGCTTCGTCCGCAACGTGTTCGAGGAGGCGGTGTCGATCCAGGCCGAACGGATCGTCGGGCTCGACGACCCGACGGCGGCGGACGTCCGGACGCTGCTGGTGGCCGATCTGCCGACCGAGGTGGCTCCCAGGGAACCGCGCCTGCAGGGCATGTATCTGTGAGTCCCCGGTGCACGGCGAGAGGCGCCGGGAGTCAGGCCACCGGCTCGACGATCAGCCCGGGGTCGCGGACCTTGATCTCACCGGTCAGGATCTGTTCGGCGTAGTGACAGGCGACCCGTCGTCCGGGCGCCTGGGCCAGCTCTCGTAGCGCGGGCACGTCGCTGTCGCAGCGGGTCTCCTGCCGGAACGGGCAGCGGGTGTGGAAGCGACAGCCCGCCGGCGGGTTGGCCGGGCTGGGCAGGTCACCCTTCAGCAGGATCCGTTCCCGCCGGTCCTCGACGTCCGGGTCGGGGACGGGGATCGCCGACATCAGCGCGATCGTGTACGGGTGCAGCGGCTGCTCGTAGAGGTCATCGCTCGGCGCCTCCTCGACCAGTCGCCCGAGGTACATCACGCCGATGGTGTCACTGATGTGGCGCACCACCGCCAGGTCGTGGGCGATCACGATGTAGGTCAGACCCAGCAGCTCCTGGAGATGCTCGAGCAGGTTGATCACCTGGGCTTGGACCGACACGTCCAAGGCGCTGACCGGCTCGTCGGCGATGACCAGGTCGGGGTTGAGGATCATCGCCCGGGCGATGCCGATGCGCTGACGCTGGCCGCCGGAGAACTCGTGCGGATACTTCGCCAAGGCAGCGCGGGGCAGGCCGACCACCTCCAGCATGGCCGCAACCTTGGCCAGATGGCTGGTCGGGCTGTCGAGCCCGAACCGGTCACGGTCGGCGACCGCCAGACCGTGCACCTGGAGCGGCTCGAGCAGCAGGCTCTGCACCGACTGCCGCGGGTCGAGGCTGGCCAGCGGGTCCTGGAAGACCATCTGCATCCGACGACGGATCAGCCGCAGCGGCTCGGGACGCAGCGTGGCGACGTCCTCACCGTCGAAGATCACCGATCCTCCGGTCGGTTCCTCCAGTCGCAGGATCCCCCGACCGAGGGTGGACTTGCCACAGCCGGACTCCCCGACCAGGCCGTACGTGGTGCCACGGGCGATGTCGAGGTCGACACCGTCGACGGCCCGGACGTGACCAACCGTCCGGTCGAAAACCAGGCCGCGCTTGATCGGGAAGTGCACCTCGAGTCCGCGGACCGACAGCAGCGTGTCCGCCGGGATGTCGGTCCTGCTGGCCGGGGCGGTCATCTGAGCACCTCCGCACCGGTCGTGGCGTTCTCCGCCGCCGGATGCACGCAGCGAACCCGGTGCGACCCCTGTCCCATCGGGACGAGCCCGAGATCTCCGACCACGCAGTCGTCGGCGGCGTAGGGACAGCGAGGCGCGAAGGCACAGGCCTTCGACCAGGAGATGACGTCCCGGGGCGTGCCCGGAATCGGCGTCAACGGCTCTCCACGCGGCGAGTCCAGCCGCGGGATCGACTTGAGCAGCCCCTCGGTGTAGCGGTGTCGCGGGTGCGCGAACAGCTCACGCCGGGTGGCGGACTCCACGATCCGGCCGGCGTACATCACGTTGACGAAGTCGCACAGTCCCGCGACCACGCCCAGGTCGTGGGTGATCATCACCATCGCGGTGCCGAGGTCGTTGACCAGCTCCTTGAGCAGCTCCAGCACCTGCGCCTGGATCGTCACGTCCAGGGCGGTGGTGGGCTCGTCGCAGATCAGCAGGGCCGGCTTGCAGGCGAGGGCGATCGCGATCAAGGCCCGCTGCCGCATCCCGCCGGACAGCTGGTGCGGATACTCGTGCAGCCGCCGGGCCGGGTCGGGGATCCCGACCCGACGCACCAGGTCCTCCGCCTCCTTCTCGGCGTCGCTGCGGGTGATGTCGGAGTGGCGCCGGAGCACCTCCGTCACCTGCAGACCGACCGGGATCACCGGGTTGAGCGAGCTCATCGGGTCCTGGAAGACCATGGCGATCTCGCGACCGCGCAGGTCCGAGATCTGCTTCTGGGGCAGGGTCAGCAGGTTACGGCCGCGGTAGAGCGCCTCACCGGCTACCTGGACGCCGCGGATCGGCAGCAGACCCATGACGGCCATCGACGTGACCGACTTGCCGCTGCCCGACTCCCCCACGATGCCGACGACCTCGCCCGGCGTGACCGCGAAGGACACCTTGTCGACGGCCTGGGTGGCGGTGCCGCCCTTGCGCTGGAAGGTGACGCTGAGGTCCTTGACCTCGAGCAGCACCTCGTCCCGGTTGACCGCCTGCCGGGTGGACTTCTTGCTGATCTGGGTGGTCACGGAGCTCACGGTCATCGCCTCGACTTCGGATCCAGGGCTTCGCGCAAAGCCTCACCGAACAGGGTGAAGCCCAGCGCTGTGACCGCGATGCAGATGCCCGGCAGCAGGGTCAGGTGCGGGTCGCTCTGCAGCCGGTCCGTGGCCTTGACCAGCATCCTGCCCCACTCAGCTACCGCCGGGTCGGGCGCACCCAAGCCGAGGTACGAGAGGGCGGCGACCTCGATGATGGAGGTGGCCAGCGTCAGGGTGGCCTGGACGATGACCGGTCCGAGCGAGTTGGGCAGCACGTGGCTCATCACCACAGTCCGCCGCTTGAGGCCCAACGAGGACGAAGCCAGCACGTAGTCCTGGTTGCGTTGGGCCAGCATGGAGCCGCGCAACAGTCGGGCGAAGATGGGGATCTGGGCCACCGCGATGGCGATCATGATCGCGCTCGGCCGGCGCCCGATCACCGCGGCGACGCTGACCGCCAGCAGCAGAGACGGGATCGACAGCAAGATGTCGACGATCCGCATCACCAGAGTGTCGACCCACCCGCCGAAGGCGCCGGCGATCACCCCGAGCAGCGCACCGCCCAGCAGGCCGAGCGCGGTGGACACCACTCCGATGATCAGCGACTGCCGGGCGCCGTAGACCAGCTGGGTGAACAGGTCGGAGCCGAACGGGTCGAGCCCGAGCAGATGCTCGGGTGAGCGCCCCGGCACCTGACTGGGCGTCACCTGGTCGATCCACTGGCTGCCGGCCGGGGCGTACGGGGCGATCACCGGCGCGAGGACCGACACCAGGACGAAGACGGCCACGATGATGGCCCCGATGATGGCGCCCGGGTTGCGACGCAGCCGGATGAACGCACCCCGCCACAGGCTGGTGCCGTGCTCGTCGCTGATCGAGTTGTCCATCAGCCGGTCGAGCGACGCCGGCCGGGTGGTGCGGCCTTCATCGAGGGCGGTCATCGGTTCTCCTTAGCGGTCGCCGTCATGACGTCCTCAACCTGGGGTCGATGACGCCGTAGAGCAGGTCGACGACCAGGTTGACCAGGGCGTAGATCACCGCGATGAACAAGATGAACCCCTGCAGCACGGCGAAGTCCAGCGAGCTGATGGCCTCGAACAGGTATGACCCGATCCCGTTGAAGGCGAACACCGACTCGGTCAGCACCGCCCCGGCCAGCAGCGCGCCGGCCTGCAGACCGATGGTGGTGGAGACCGGCAGCATCGCGTTGCGGAGCACGTGCCGCCGGGTGATCAGACTCGGCGCCAGGCCCTTGGCGGTCGCGGTTCGGACGTAGTCCTCGTTCAGGACCTCGATCACCGAGGCCCGGGTCATCCGGACGATGATGGCCAGCGGGATCGACCCCAGCGCGATCGCCGGCAGGATCAGGTGCAGGAACGCGTCCCAGGAGGCGTCCCACTCCCGGGTCAGCAGGCCGTCCAGGACGTAGAAGTTGGTGATATGGGTGGCATCGATCCGTGCGTCCTGTCGGCCGGACGACGGAAGGAAGGCGAGCACGTGCAGCGGCCCGGTCAGCCCGACGGCGAAGACGATCTTCAGCAGGTAGGCCAGCACGAACACCGGGATGACGACGCCCAGCAGCGAGCCGCCGACGGTGACCACGTCGAGCACCCCGCCGGCCCGCTTGGCCGCGAAGTAGCCCAACGGTATCCCCACCGCGATGGCGAAGACCAGCGCCGCGACGGCGAGCTCGATGGTGGCCGGGAAGCGCTCCAGGAACGTTCCGACGACCGGCAGTCCGGTCCGTGGCGACGATCCGAAGTCGCCCCGGATGAGCCGGCCGGTGTAGATGAAGTACTGCTGCAGCAGCGGCTTGTCGAAGCCGTACTGGGCGTTGACCTGGGCGATCGACGCCGGGGTCGACTTCTCACCCAGCAGAGCCCGAGCCGGGTCGCCGGGCAGAGCGCGCACCCAGAAGAACAGGAGCACGCTCAGCCCGAACAACACCGGCACCATCAGCAGCAGGCGCCGGACGGTGAACCTCAGCACGCCAGGACTCTATCGAGACCTGGAGAGCTCTGGCGAGTCAGCCGGGACATCGGTCACCGGGTGACCGTGACGTTGTTCCACACCTCGTCCTGCACCGGGCTGGTGACGTAGCCCTGCACGCCCTTGGCGAAGGCCAGCGACGGAGCGGGGTGGGCGAGCGGCACACCCGGCGCGAAGGTCGCGATCTCCTCGTTGATCTTCTTGTAGGCCGGCAGCTGCGCTTCCCGGGTGGGCAGCTCGCGGGCCGCAGCCAGGTCGCTGAACAGCTGCTTGTTGTCGAAGCCCCATTCGGCGGTCTTTGCGCCGAAGAAGACGCCGATGAAGTTGTCCGGGTCGTTGTAGTCGCCGGTCCAGCCGAGGAGGTGGAGGTCGTGCTTGTCCGCACCGGCGTCGCTCTGGATCATGTCCAGGTAGTCCGGGCTCCACTTGGCCGATACCGGGGTGATCTTGATCCCCGCCTTCTCCAGCTGCGACTTCAGCACCGCGAAGGTGTCCTCGGGGGCCGGCATGTAGGGCCGCGAGACACCGGTCGGGTAGGCGAACTTCAGGGTCAGGTTCTCCTGGCCCGCCGCCTTGAGCAGCTCCTTGGCCTTGGCCAGGTTGTAGGAGTAGTCGGTCACCTGGTCGTTGTAGCCCTCGACCGAGTCCGGCATGTACTCCTTGGCCGCGATGGAGCCGTCGGGCAGCGACGACTTCAGCACGCCGGCCTTGTCCACCGCGTAGTTGATCGCCTGCCGGACCCGGATGTCCTGGAGCGCCTTGTTCTTCTCGTTGAAGCCCAGGTACAAGATGTTGAACGCGGGCCGGTTCAGGATCTGGAAGCCTGCGGTCTTCAGCGGCTGGACGTCGGCCGGGCCGACGAGGTCGTAGCCGTCGACGTTGCCGGCTTGCAGCTCCTGGGTGCGGGCCTTGGAGTCGCTGATGGTCCGGATGATCACCGTGGCGACCTTGGCCTTGTCGCCCCAGTACCCGTCGTTCCGCTTGAGGGTGACCTGCTGGCCGCGCTCCCACTTCTCGAAGAGGAAGGGACCGGTGCCGGTGGGGTGCTCGGTGGCGTAGGAGGAGAAGCGCGGGTCGGTCTCGGTGCCCGTCGTGTTGTCGGCGTTGTACTGCTTCAGAGCGGCCGGGCTCTGCATGGCGAAGGCGGGCAGGGTCATCGACTGCACGAAGCCGGCGAACGGCTTGTTCAGCTTGATCACCGCCGAGGTTGGGCTGGCGGCGGAGCAGCTGCTGTAGATGCCGCCGGTCTTGCCCGTTGCGAAGCCCTTGAACAGGCTGCCGTAGTAGTAGCTGATGTTGGTGCTCTGGTTGACGCCCTTCCAGTTGTACCAACGGTCGAAGTTGGCACACACTGCTTCGGCGTTGAAATCGGTCCCGTCGGAGAACTTGACGCCGTCGCGGAGCGTGAACGTGTAGCTCTTGCCGTCTGCGGCGGTGTCCCACTTGGTGGCCAGCAGCGGCTCGATGTCGGTGGTGCCGGGTTTGCTGCTGACCAGGCCCTCGAAGATCTGCCGGGAGACCCGGAAGGTTTCGCCGTCACTGGCCATCGCCGGGTCGAGCATGACCGGGTCCGACGACGCCGCGAAGACGAAGTTGGTCGCCGCGTCGCTGTTGGTCGACGTACCGGCATCCCGCTTGCTCTGTGCACAGGCCCCCAGCGAAACCGTCAGGGCCAGGGCCGCAACGGCGCTGAGCGCCACTCGAGAAGATCTCTTGAACCGCAAAGTACCCACCTCTTGAAGTGCGAGCCAGCAGGCCCGTCAGCTGATGTCTCTCCCCCGTCGCGGTCGGCGCCGCCCGGTTATCGGCTGAGACTATCCCAAGGATTCGCTCGGGACAGCGCGCTCGACCGCGAGTTGTGAGACTGCAATGTGGCGTGACCGGGCGTTGACACGGCCATGGTCACCGCGCCGATCACGACGAGTGGTCGAGCACGACCAGGGCGTCACGGTGCACGACGGTCCGGTCGTAGCCCGCACCGAGGGCTGCGGTGAGCTCCCTGGTGGTGCGTCCGAGCAGGCCCGGCAGCTCGTCGGAGTCGTAGTTGGCCAGCCCCCGTGCGACCAGAGCGCCGTCGGGACCGACCAGGTTGACCGGTTCGCCCGCGGAGAACGTGCCGGACACGGCGGTGATGCCCGCGGGCAACAGGGAGGCCTTGCGCTGGACCAGGGCGCGCACGGCCCCGTCGTCGATGACCAGCTCGCCACGGGCGTCGCTGGCGTGCTCCAACCACAGCAGCCGGGTGGGTCGGCGCTTGCCGGTGGGGTGGAAGCAGGTACCGACGGGCTCGCCGGCCAGCGCTGCGGCCGCGTGGCCGGCGTCGGTCAGCACCACCGAGATGCCGGCGGCGGTGGCGATCCGGGCCGCGTCGACCTTGGTCACCATGCCGCCGGTGCCGATCGCGGAGCCGCGGCTGGCCACGTCCACGTCGGCGAGGTCGGCGTCGTCGTACACGTCGGTGATACGTCGGGCGCCGGGCCGGCTCGGGTTGGTGGTGTAGAGGGAGTCCACGTCGCTGAGCAGCAGCAGCGTGTCGGCCTGCACCAGGTGCGCGACCAGAGCCGCCAGCCGATCGTTGTCGCCGAAGCGGATCTCGTGGGTGGCGACGGTGTCGTTCTCGTTGACGATGGGCACCACGCCGAGCTCGAGCAGCCGGCCGAACGTCCGGTACGCGTTGCGGTAGTTGCTGCGCCGGGTCACGTCGTCGACGGTGAGCAGCACCTGACCGACGCCCAGTCGGTGGATGCCGAAGAGCTGCGTGTAGTACCCCATCAGCAGGCCCTGCCCGACCGAGGCGGCAGCCTGCTGGGTGGCCAGGTCACGGGGGCGGCTCTTCAGCGCCAGCGGGGCCAGACCGGCCGCGATCGCGCCGGACGACACCAGCACGACCTCACGTCCGGACAGCCGGACGGCGGCGAGGGTGTCGACCAGGTCGTTGATCCTGACCGGGTCGATGCCGCCCTGGGCCGAGGTCAGCGACGACGAGCCGACCTTGACGACGACTCGGTGCGCCGCACTGACCCGGCTTCGCTCAGTCATCCCCACCATCAGCCCGACTAGGCACTACTCCGGCGGTTTCGTCGGCGTGTCGCAGCAGATCGGACTCCATCTCCTCCTCGGTCGCGGCCCGGCCGAGGTGGTACTCGAGGTCCTTGGCCCGGCGCCGTTCGACGGCCGGACGCTTCACCTCGAAGCGCTGGTCCTCGCCGCGACGGCTGAGGATCTCCGCGCCGACGTCGATCTGCGGTGAGAAGTCGAAGACCACCGCATCGACGCCCCCGATGGCCACGCCGTCACCGGGACGGGCGCCGAGGTCGAGCAGCTTGCGCTCGATGCCGATCCGGTTGAGCCGGTCGGCCAGATAGCCAACAGCCTCGGCGTTGTTGAAGTCGGTCTGGCGGACCCAGCGTTCGGGTTTCTCTCCGCGGACGCGCCACATCTCACCCTCGGCCTTGATGGTGAACTCGTCCCGGCCGGCCACGGGCTTGGGCCGTAGCACGATGCGGGCGGGCTCGGGGGCAGGCGTGTTGGCCCGACGATCGGCCACGATCTCAGCCATGGCGAACATCAGCCCCTGCAGACCTTCACCGTTCTTGGTGGAGACGGAGAAGACCTCGAGGCCACGCGCCTGGAGGTCCGCGGTCACCATGTCGGCCAGCTCGTGAGCGTCCGGGACGTCGATCTTGTTCAGCACCACGAGCCGCGGCCGGTCCTCGAGGCCACCGTGAGCATTCAGCTCGCCTTCAATCACGTCGAGATCGGACAGCGGGTCACGGCCCGGCTCGAAGGTGGCGCAGTCGATCACGTGTACGAGGGCGGCACAGCGTTCGATGTGGCGCAGGAAGTCGAACCCGAGGCCGCGGCCCTCGCTGGCGCCCTCGATCAGTCCGGGCACGTCGGCCACCGTATACGTCGTCTCGCCGGCCACGACCACGCCGAGGTTGGGGATCAGGGTGGTGAACGGGTAGTCGGCGATCTTGGGTCGGGCCCGGGAGATCGCCGCGACCAGCGAGGACTTACCGGCGCTCGGGAATCCGACCAGGCCCACGTCGGCCACGACCTTGAGCTCGAGGGTGACGGTCCGGGTCTCGCCCTCTTCGCCGAGCAGCGCGAACCCGGGGGCCTTGCGGGCCGCCGAGGCGAGGGCTGCGTTGCCGAGACCTCCACGGCCCCCCTGCGCGACCACCACCTCCGCGCCGTCACCGGTCAGGTCGGCCAGCACCTCGTGCGTGTCGGCGTCGGTGACCAGGGTGCCGTCGGGGACGGCCAGCACGATGTCCTCGCCGTCGGCGCCGTTCTGGTGGTCACCGCGTCCGGGTACACCGTTGGTCGCCTTGCGGTGCGATTGCCGGTGGTAGTCGACCAGGGTGGTGAGGCCGCCGTCGACCCGCAGGATGACCGAGCCCCCAGAGCCGCCGTTACCGCCGTCGGGACCGCCCAGGGGCTTGAACTTCTCGCGGTGTACCGAAGCCGTCCCGTTGCCACCGTTGCCGCCGTAGACGTGCAGCGTCACTTGGTCGACGAAACTGGGTATAGCCACGGGAGTGCTCTCTTCGTACGGATGAGTCGGCCCACTCTGCGCGGAGAACTGTCACTCTGCCCACGAAGTTTCCTGGGTCAAGTGACAGTTTCCCAGGTTTACCTGGGGAACCGACACAGCCGAGCGGGCCACAACAAAGAAAGGACGGCCCAGGTCGGGCCGCCCTTTCGTCAAAACCGGTTCGCCGGGAGGCGACTACTCAGCGGCGGCGGAGACGGCCACCGGAGCGGTGATGTTGACGACGCGCCGGCCACGCTTGCTGCCGAACTCGACGTTGCCCGGGACCAGGGCGAACAGGGTGTCGTCCTTGCCCCGACCCACACCGTCACCGGGGTGGAAGTGGGTGCCGCGCTGACGGACGATGATCTCGCCTGCGTTGACCAACTGACCGCCGAAGCGCTTCACGCCGAGGCGTTGCGCGTTGGAGTCGCGACCGTTCCGCGTCGAGGACGCGCCCTTTTTGTGTGCCATCTCAGCCTCAGCTCTCGATCCCAGTGACCCGGACCTGGGTGTAGTGCTGGCGGTGACCCTGGCGCTTCCGGTAGCCGGTCTTGTTCTTGTACTTAAGGATGTGGATCTTCGGGCCCTTGGTCGGACCGACGACCTCGGCGGTCACGCTGACCGAGCCCAGACCGGTCTTGTCGGAGGTGACCGAGTCACCGTCGACCAGCAACAGGGCCTGGAGGGAGACCTGCGCACCAGCAGTTGCGTCATCGACCTTGTCGAGCTCGATGACATCGCCCACGGCGACCTTGTGCTGCCGGCCGCCACTACGCACGACTGCGTACACGCCTGACCTACTCTCTTAGATGTTTCGTCTCAGCTGATGCGCGCTCCAGAGCCACCACGTGACGTCCTACGAGTCGACACACCACAGGCACACGACAGTGCGCACGCCGAGGGTCCAGATTACGTGGCGGCCGCGACCCGGTCAAACCGGACTCGTCCCGGTGGCTACGCTGCCGGAATGGAACACGTACGCCTCGGCCGCACCGGCCTCCAAGTATCCCAGCTCTGCCTCGGCACCATGACCTTCGGGTTGCAGAGTGACGAGCAGACCGCCTTCGCCATCCTCGACAAGGCGGCCGAGGGTGGGATCGACTTCCTGGACACGGCCGACGCCTATCCCCTCGGTGGTGAGCTGGAGACCACGGGCCGTACCGAGGAGATCATCGGCCGCTGGCTGCAAGGCAAACGCGACAGCTTCATCGTGGCCACCAAGTGCTACGGCCAGACCGGCCCGGCGCCGTTCGACGGGGGCAACTCGCGCAAGCACATCATGTCGGCGGTGGACGCCTCCTTGCGCCGGCTGCAGACCGACTACATCGACCTCTACCAGCTGCACAACTACGACCCGCTGACCCCGATCGATGAGTCCCTGAGCGCCCTGGACGACCTGGTGCACGCGGGCAAGGTCCGCTACGTCGGCTGCTCCAACTTCCTGACCTACCGGCTGGTCCGCGCCGTGGGGCGGAGCGAGACCCTTGGACTGGCCCGGTTCGACTCGGTGCAACCGCGCTACAACCTGTTGTTCCGTCAGATCGAGCGGGAGATGCTGCCGTTCTGCGAGGAGGAAGGCGTCGGCGTCATCCCCTACAATCCGATCGCCGGCGGGCTCCTCTCCGGCAAGCACGTCCGGGACGCGCCGCCCACCGAGGGGTCGCGGTTCACCCTGGGGACCGCAGCGCAGAACTACCAGCAGCGGTACTGGCACGACAGGGAGTTCGACACCGTCGACGCGCTGCAGGGTGTGGCGAGCGACACGGGGCTGTCGATGGTGACCCTTTCGGTGGCCTGGGTGCTCGCGCAGTCGGCGATCACCGCCCCCATCATCGGGGCCAGCCGCCCGGACCAGCTGGACGCCAGCCTGGCCGCGGCCGACGTCACCCTGGACGCCGACGTGCTGAAACAGCTGGACGAGCTGACCCGGGAGTACCGGATGGGTGACGCCGCCCGCTGACGGTGGACCCGCTGACGGTGGACAGGTGCGTCATGGCGCGGGGGACTGCCGCCCCAGCCGGGCCAGGTCCGCGGGCGGCGCCGGTGTCAGCACCCGGGCTGATCGCCTGCAACTAGGGTGAGCAGGTGCTTCCCCAGATCGCGGCCACCGCCTATCTCACGCCGCTGCGCGAAGGCGGTTCGCTGCCCGGCCTGGTGGAGGCCGACGACTCGGGCACCTACGTGGTCAAGTTCACCGGCGCCGGGCAGGGACCCAAGGCCCTGGTCGCCGAGATCGTGGTCGGCGAGCTCGGCCGAGCCCTCGGCGTCCGCGTCCCCGACCTGGCTCTGATCGACGTCGACCCCGAGATCGGCCGCCGTGAACCGGACCAGGAGGTGCAGGACCTGATGGCGGCCAGCGCCGGTGTCAACCTGGCCATGGACTTCCTACCCGGCTCCGTGGGCTACGACCGACACTTCGAGGTCCCGCGGACCGATGCCGCCCGGGTGGTGTGGCTGGACGCCTTCGTGGCCAACGTGGACCGCAGCGCCCGCAACACCAACCTGCTGATCTGGCACCGCAACCTCTGGGCCATCGACCACGGCGCCTGCCTGCGGTTCCACCACGCCTGGGGCAGCGTCGACGCGTTCGCCCGGTCGGCGTACAACTACGGCGACCATGTGCTGCGAAGCATCGGCGACCCCCGCCGCGTGGACGAGGAGCTGCGGACGCTCGTCACGCCGGAGCTGATCACGTCGGTGCTGGCGCAGGTACCCGACGCCTGGTTGGAGCCGGACGCCACCCGACCTGACGCCAACGCCCCGGCCGACGCCGAGGCCGCCCGCGCGGCGTACGCCGACTACCTGCTGGCCCGGCTGGCAGCCTCACCGAGCTGGCTGCCGTGACCGGGCCGAGGCACCCCTTCCAGTACGCCACGCTGCGAGCCGTCCCACGGGTCGATCGCGGCGAGTTCATCAACATCGGCGTGATCATCTACTGCCAGGCGCTGGACTTCCTGCGGGCTGCCGTGCAGGTCGACGCCGGGCGGCTCCGGGCGCTCGCCGACGGTATCGACCTGGACAGTGTCCGGTTGAGCGCCCAGGCGGTGGTGGACGCGTGCGAGGAACCCGTGGGGGTGGCCCGGGAGAACACCGGCCTGGCCACCCGGTTCGGCATCCTGACCGCACCCCGGAGCACGGTGGTGCAACCTTCCCCCGTACACGCCGGCGTGACCGCTGACCCCGTGGGGACGTTGGCGCTGCTGCTGGCCAAGCTGGTGTCTCCGCCGGCCTGATCGTCAGATCGACCCTGCCGCGGCCGACCGGCGCGCCTTGCGCAGCCCTCTCAGGATCGCGAACGGAAGGATCGACCGGTCATCGGGCCAGCCGATCCGCCGTCACGCCCAGCGCCTGGCGCTCAACAGAGTTGACAGGTCGTTTCTTCCGTTCCGGCGGACGCAAGGTCAGCGCCCAGGCTCCTCTGCGGCGGCCAGCAGCTCGCTGCGGTGCGCCAGGGTCGTGCGTTGACGGCCGTGGCTCAGGCCCAGCCCGATCTCTGCCGCGTCGATGCGATGCCAGTCGGGCATGCCGAGCGGGTGCAGCCCTCGGCTGGCGAGCAGCTCGTCCAGCTCGTCGGCAGCATGACTCGCCGTCACGGTCCCCCGCCGGAGGTCGGCGAGCAGGGAGTGCACGGTCTCGACCGCGTCTGACTTGTTGGTCCCGATCACCCCCGTGGGTCCCCGCTTGATCCAGCCGGTGACGAACTCGTCGGCGGAGAACTCGCGGTCGCGGATGACGCGCCCCTCATCGTGCGGGACGCGACCGGTGCTCTCGTCGAAGGGCATGCCCGGCATCGACACCCCTCGGTAGCCCACCGACCGGACCACCAGCTGAGCCGCGATCGGGTAGCACTCCCCCGTCCCCTCGACGTAACCGTCGGCGTCGATCCGGGTCCGCTCGACCTCGACGCCCTCCACCCGCTCGGTGCCCAGGATGCGCCGCGGTCGGGTCCAGAAGTGGAAGTGGATGCGCCGGTCGCTCACGCTCGGCGGCCGGGCGGCCCACTCCGTCATCACGGCCAGGTTGCGGGCGGCGACCTTGTCCCGGCCCACCACGGCCTGGCTGGACTCGTCGAGATGGAGGTCCTCGGGGTCGATGATGAGGTCTACCCCGGTCAGCTGGCCCAGCTCGCGCAGCTCCTTGGTGGTGAAGGCGGTGTAGGCCGGGCCACGCCGACCGAGGATGTGGACGTCCGTGACCGTCTTCCGGGCCAGTGACTCGAGCACGTCGTCGGCCATGTCGGTGTCGTCGAGCTCGCTGGGCGACTTGATCAGCACCCGGGCCACGTCGAGCGCGACGTTACCGATCCCGATCACCACCGCCTCCCGGGTCGAGGAGATCAACTCCGCGGAATGCAGGGTGCCGTCTCCTGCTCCTGCGCTGCCCACCGCATCGGCGTCGGGCAGCGCGAGGTCCGGGTGCACATCGGGGTGACCGCAGTACCAGGCCACGAACTCGGGGGCGGCGATGCTGCCGATGAGGTCCTCGCCTTCCACGCCGAGGCGCTTGTCCGCGCCGGCCCCGTAGGCGTAGATGACCGCGTCGACCGACCCGCGGAGCTCGTCGATGGTCAGGTCCTTACCGATGGTCACGTCCCCGTAGAAGTCGACGTTGGCCTTCTCCAGCGTCCGTTCCAACGTGGTACGGATCGACCGGATGGACGGGTGGTCGGGGGCGACGCCGTATCGGACGAGGCCGAACGGGACCGGCAGCCGATCGAGCACGGCGACGTGGACAGGCGCTTCGGTCTGCTGGCTCAACGCTTCGGCGGCGTAGATGCCCGAGGGCCCAGCTCCGATGATCGCCACTACGAACGGGGTTTCGTCAGCGGACACGGGCCCAGTATGTCCGATGGGCCGTGTCCGGAGACTCCACCCGGCGAGGCGCCGAACGAGAACAGCCCGAGGCCGGTGAGGCCTCGGGCTGCTTCATCATCAGCTCGTCGGTGCGGGCTGGACCTCTGGTGCGTTCTGCGGGTCCCGGTTGGACGAACCACGGCCGCCACGTCGACCCCGTCGACTACGGGTCCGGTCGGGCTGATCCGTCTCGTCCGGCTGATCCGTCTCCTCGACCTGACCGGACTCGCCGGACGGGGCCGAGTCGCCGGACGGCTCAGACGTGCCGAGGGCGCTCGCCGGTGAGAAACCATCGACCGGCGCGGCGGGGGCCGAGTCCTGCTGGTCCGAGGCGTGGGATCCGGCGTCCTGATCACCGGAGTCACCGTGCTGCACGTCGGCGGACCCCACTGTTTCCGAGACCACCACAGCTGGACTGGCCACCTCAGCCACCGACTCGACATCCGACCCGGGGGTCTCCGTCTCGCCGGGTGCGTCGCTCGTGGCGCCACGACCGTGGGAGCCGCCGTCGTTCCGCGAACCGTTGCGGCCGCCGCCGTCGTTCCGGCCGCCGTTGTTCCGCCCGCTGTCACCTCGCGCGGCGCCACCACCGCGGACGTTGTCGCCCGGTTTGGGCCGCTGGTCGCGGGGACGCTGCTGCTCCCGAGCACCTCCGTCGGCCTGCTTCTGCGTGTCGACCGGCATGTCGTGCAGCTCGTAGCCGCGGCCGTGGCAGTGCGGGCACTCGGTGCCGAAGGCCTCCAGCAGTCCGGTACCGATCTTCTTCCGGGTCATCTGGACCAGACCGAGGCTGGTGACCTCGGC
>JBBRYD010000057.1:0-21268 GCA_038238065.1 Propionibacteriales bacterium
ATGCCGTACGCCACGGGCAGCCGCTCCAGATGCCAGGACTCGACCAGTTCGGCACTGCGCTCGGCCGACTCCATGCTCACCGCAACCACGCGTCCGACCCCGGCCGAGCGGATCTCATCCAGACGTCTCTCGACCTCGCTGAGCTGCTTGCGGCAGACAGCGCATTGCAGGCCACGGAAGAACAGAACCAGCGTGAACCTGCCGTCCACACCCGATCCCATCGAGAGGTCATCGGTGGAACCGCCCGCCGTCAACGGGAGCGACAGATTCGGGGCCTGCGAATTGGGGATCAGCGTCATACCAGCCACAACCATCCGAAGGAGTGCGATGTTCCATGGTTGCTCGTTGCTCGTTGCTCGTTGCTCGTTGCTCGTTGCGCGGCCCTGCCGCGTGCCACCACGACTCCGGACCTGCTCAAGTCCAGCCGTGAGAAAGATGAACGGCATCCTCACGTTGATTTGGTGGGTGGCTCGGGTAACGCTCTGCCGTCCCGGCCAGCCCTTTAGGCGGCCGGGGACGCGTGACTTTCCCATGCGGGGGTGGCTCCGAACGTGGGGCACTCGGCGGTCGCCGCCGGTCCACTATTCCTCGAAGCAGAGGTCATTGACCTGAAGAACGCCTCGATCCTGATCAACGGCGCGGGGGAGCGGTATCGGACAGGCCGTCGCGCTGCGCCTCGCCGAGCACAGACCTCTGCCCACGCCCGTCGGTCGCCGTCAGCACCCCCTCGAGGAGCAGGCGGACCGAAGCCCCGTCATCTGCCGCGCGTCTTCGCTGACCCGTAGCCGTACTTCGCAACTGGCTCGGTTACGTCGACCAGGGGCTCCAAAGGGATTCCGCGGGCCTCGACTCCGTAACGCCACCACAGAGCACCCGCGGCAGCCCCGATGAGCCAGAACAGGGCAAGGATGGTGAACATCGCGGCAATCCCGAGCTTGGTCGCGGCGAAGGCGAGGACGACCTGGCCGACGATGGCCCCGATACGCCCCACGCCGACACTCGCCCCGATTCCTGTGGCCCGAAGACGGGTCGGGAACAGCTCGGAGAAGGTGGGATAGGCCGACACCCAGGCGCAGGTGGCAAAGAACGCAGCGATCGTGAACGCCACCAGAACGACGGCCGGCGAACCGGTGCCTGCTGCGGCCGCGCAGCCCAGCATGGTGAGCGCTGCCGCTGTGTACGAGAAGGTCACGGTCGATGCTCACTGATTCACTCTGGATGTGCCGGAGGCCTGGGATGGGCGCCGGTGCTGGGCCGGTAGCCGTCGGGTCATCGCTGTCGATGCTTGCCCCTTGAGGGCCAATAGGAGTACCGCGAGACCCGGCGGTCCGGTGTTGGTGACTGGCGATAGGGCCACGCGCTTCGAGCGCCTTGCAGTGAGCGTCCAGCAACAACGCCGGACATCCCGGGTCGGGCTTCGTCGAGCGGACGAGAGTGGTTGCGATGCAACGAGGTGGACCAACGGCAGGGGTGGATTGGGCGTCGGTGACGCACGTCGGGTGTGTGGTCGGCGAGGACGGTGCAGTGCTTGACCGGTTCGATATCGCTCATGACGCCGGCGGGCTGAAGCAGATGGTGCGACGGTTCCGGGCTGCCGGAGTGCAGGACGTGGCGATCGAGCGGGGCGACGGCCCGGTCGTCGAGGTGCTGCTGGGTGCCGGTTTGTCGGTGTTCGTGGTCCCGAGCCGGCAGATCAAGTCGCTGCGCAGCCGGTATGGGTCGGCTGGTAACAAGGACGACCGGTTGGACGCCTTGGTGCTCGCGGACACGTTGCGCACTGATGGCCACCGGTGGAGGGCGCTGCGTGCAGACTCCGACGACACCCGTGCGCTGCGGGCGTTGTGCCGGGCCCGCGAGGATCTGGTGGAGACCCGGGTGCAGGTGCTGAACCAACTTCGCTCGAACCTGGAGTTAGCCCTACCAGGGGCGGTTGGCCTGTTCACTAGGCCTAACAGCAAGATCGCGCTGGCGTTCTTGACTCGGTTCCCGACGGGGGGACAAGGTGGCCTGGCTGTCACCCAGACGTCTCCAGGCGTGGCTGGCCTCGGTGGGATACACAGGCGGCGTTGCCGCGGACACCTTGTTCGAGCGTCTCACCCGGGCAGCTCCCGGCCTGACCGGAGCCGAAGGACAGGCTCGTGGACGGATCACGCTCGGGCTGGTCGCGATGCTCGAGGCGGTCAATGCTGAGGTGGAGCAGATCGAGCAGGACATCTCCCAGCTGTTCACCGCTCATCCCCGACCGGCACGTCTTCGCGAGCCTGCCCCGATCAGGGATGGTCCGCGCCGCGACCCTGCTGGCCGAGATCGGCGACTGCCGCGAACGGTTCCCCACCGACGATGCGCTCGCCGCTCTCGCCGGAGCATCGCCGTCGACCCGGCAGTCCGGCAAACGGGAACAAACCGTGTTCCGGTGGTCCTGCAACAAGAAGCTCCGAGCCGCGGTGATGGACTTCGCCAACGGCAGCCGAATAGCCGACCCGTGGGCAGCTGACATCTACCGACGCGCCATCGCCCGAGGCTGCCGCCATCCGCACGCCATCCGCATCCTCGCCTGGATCCGCATCATCTGGCGGTGCTGGCAAGACGGCGTCGCGTTCGACCCCACCCTCCAGAAAGGACGTCAAGCCATAGCGGCTTGACATAGGGCACTCCTATGGTCGTCAAGCGGCGATCTCAAGTGGTTCGCTGCCCGTGGTGGTCTGTAAGGCGTTGTGGATCTCGCGGGCGACGTAGCGTTTCAGCTCTCTTGGTCAAGTCAGGCAGGCCCTGAACGAGGACAGGCGTCGTCCCTTCGTCGACGGCGAAGCTCACCAGGACGTTTTACGTTCACGGCCCATCGCCACGGCGACGGCGGCGGCGGCGATTCGGAGAGAAACGACACCGGAATGGACGCAGGCGAGGATCAGCCACCCGGCGATCAAGGCCCTCGGTCTCGGTCAGCGCGGGCTGGCTACATTCCACGGCTCTCGAGACGCCAGGCGTCGTGCTCCGGTTCCAAGTTGGTAATCGCGTCAAGCAGCACACATGTAACAGACTCAGTCAGGACCACACCCGGCAGTCTCCACTCCCCGCAAGCTCCACACCGGCCCCACGAAGCCACACCCCAACCGCACCCGGACCGCCCGATGGCGAAGGCGCGCTATAACCGTTAGCGGTGGCCCACCGGGAAGACCCAGCGGAAGGCGCTGAGGACCGGTTTGCGACACCAACATGAGGATGAACATCCACAGCGGTGCAGTCCGGCCGCCTCCGCCGCACGGGTTCCCAGCGCCGCGCACAGGTACAAAGTGGCTGCGATGACGATCCCACGTCTCATGCTCGAAACGTACCGCTCGTGCCGACTCACACGACATGGAGGCCGAGATGATGTGACACATCTGAGTATCTGTGTAGTCGGCGGGATCGAGCCGGTGTCCACGCTCGATCAGGCTTCCGAGCTCCGCCTCCACGGCGGCGAGCTCACGCTGCCGCGCCTGGGCGTCTGCAGCTTGGCCAGCAGCAGTGACTGGACGTGGGTGCAGTGGGTCGCTCCGTCGTCTCGGAGTGCGATGATGCTGGCGATCTCGACCAGGGTCAGCCGGGCGGTCTTGGCGGTTCGGATGAACCGGAGACGATCCGGCATCGAGGTGTCGTAGTCGCGATAGCCGTTCGGGCCGCGCCGCGGTCCGTGGAGGAGGCCGCGGCGCTCGTAGAAGCGAATGGTCTGGGTCGCCAGCGCCAAGCCTGCAGGCCCGGTCCAAAGCGACCCAGCACATCACCTTCGAGGTGACGTGGTGCCGCTGCGCGTCGCGGGACTCCCACAACCCCGCATCCGGCTCCCACGAGCTGCTGGCCGCTCGATCGGCCACGGCCACCAGGAGCTGCCCAGTAGGCCCCTCGAGGTCGCCGAGCTGTTCGCGCAGCAGGTAAGCAGCGTCCAACACCTCACCCAGGACGTCCAGCTGACGCTGCTTCCATGCCGCGTCCGACGCGAACCGTGCTGCCGCCTAAGCCCGCCAGGTGCTCCAACACGTGTTCGGTGAGATCGCGTGTCGCCCTCAACCCCGAACATGATCTGGATCAGCTCATCTCGGACATGCTCGACGCTACCGGACAGCCAGTCGAAGAGCCGGGCAGGTTCGTCCGGGCAGGCAGCGATCCACAAGGCGCGGATGGTGAGGCTGAGATCTCGAAGCCAGGCGTAGCGGTAGTCGAAGTTCAACTCGCCGCCCAATCTGCTCCGGCAGCGAGGTCGTCGCGGCGGCGATCACCGCACCGAAGGGACGGAACGTCAGGCCCTGCAGGACCAGGACACTTCGACGCACCTCCCCGGAGAAGGGACCGTCAAAGGAGTTGTACCGCTCCGCCCATGACTCCCAGCCGGCGATCGTGTCCTCGATGCTGCTGGAACGCTGCCGCTGCCGGCGTTCTCGGCGAACGACGGTCCGTAGGCCAGCCTGAAGTCGACGGTGTCGCCCGCAGCCACCGTGAAGTCCGCCGTGACGACCCGTCGCCGCACTGCAGGTCAACCGTGGCGGTGCAGGTCAAACCGGACCGGGCCACCCCGAGCTTCCACACCGCCGAGGATCAAAGAGAGGTGCGGCTCGGTGCGCCCGTACTCCGTCCGTGGGGCCAACTCGCTGTGCACGGCCACCGTGCCTTCGAGCCCTTCCACCCGACGTAGCAGCACGTGAGGCTCGCCAGCCCGATGTTGTGGCCGCGTGCTCCGGCGGCCAATGCGAGCGCGTCAGTCACCGCCACGGCCCCGGTCGCGGTCCGCATTTCGTCCGGAGCACCAAAGTGTCGCCGACGTACAACCGCTCCGAGGATAAGTTGCTGGTGGGACGCAGGGCCTAGTGGCCGGCCTCGTCGTCGAGCAGGCGCCCGAGCACCGAGGGTGAGGCGAAGCGTGGTAGGCACCACCAGTCCACCGACTCTTCTCGGTCGACCAGGGCGGCCGACTGACGGTCCGACAGGAAGCCGTAGTCGGCGATGACAGGCTGCTGCGGGCTCTTGCTCGGACGGCTCAATCTCTTTACCGTCCTGCTGCGGTGACATGCATGGGTAAAGATTGTGCCCCAACTTCGTTGGCCCCATGCCCGGTGCCCGCTTACAACACGCTAACGGCGGTGCTGGCGTGCCCGTAAGTCCTCCGTAACCGCTCGACAGGTTCCTTGAGACACTGTTTCGGCTTTAGATTCAAAGCCACGCGGCACTTCTACTTCAGCAGTCAGCGACCGCGATTACCCGACCCACACTCCTGTTCGTGGGGCACCTCCGTAGTGCTCGAGCGAAAGCATGGTCAGCCTGCCATCAGGCGCGGGTCGTACACCACCACAGAGAGGTTTTAGCCATGCAACGCACCCACGTCCCACGTCCCTGGGCAGTGGCCGCGGCAGGAATCGCGGCTTCGTTGACGCTTTTCGGACTGACTGCCGCCCATCCATCAGGGGTCGCGGCCAGCCCGTCCCCGGGGGCGGCGCCCAACGCCGTCCCCGGCCAGACCACCGGCCGGCTAGCCGACGACAAGATCATTCTCGAAAGTACCGTCGCGGTGAACCTGTCCCACCACAGCGCCACGCTGCCCCTGCACGAGGGCCGATACAAGAACAAGAAGGTCTGGTACGTCATCACCGAAGCCTCTGACGAAGGGGCCGCCCGCGATCTGGACGTGAACTTCGCTCCGAAGCTCGCCAACGTCGGCATTGGTTGCGGGGTGTGCGTACAGGACGTGACCCAGACGGCGCCGCACGGAAACAAGTTCGGCGGGGCCATCACACACTTCCAGGGCGGGCCGGACTTCAGCCCGGCCCGCGTGCTGAAGGCGGGCCCCACAGGGTTTCCGCCGGCGGTGGCCCAACCAGGCGCGGTGGGCGGTCGACGATACAGCCCGTTCATCAAGTTCCGCGGCTCTACGACGGTCTACAACGCCCCGATCGTGGCGACTGGCGACGGCCCGTACGACGTCGTCCACCACTCGAACACCGCCGATCGGGTGTTGAAGATCAACCCGGCCAAGAAGGCCGGTCCCGGTCGCTACGACGCGCCTTCGGTGGAGTTGCTGATCATCCGGGGCTTCGACTCGGGACAGCCGATCCTGTACCTAAGCACGGAGGCCTCCGATGCGGCGACGGCGACTCTGGAGCGCGCCACTTTTGTTCCTATGCTGGGGAAAACACCGTTCATGGGTGGAGACGACTTTGTCGGCTCCGCACGGGAACGCATCTTCCCGTTCGTCAACGGCCAAACCGGGCTGAACAACCCTCAGGCCCAAGGTCTCGCCCATCTGATCCTGGACGGGCGCGCCTCCGATGACGCCTATCTGGGCAACACGAAACTGCTCAAGGCACTGCAACGCGGTGGCGACGCGCTCAATGTCCAAGGCGACTTCCCAACCCTGACCGAACCGCACCGCAAATTCGCCTACAGCCCCCTGTGGGAGGCGCAGTTCGGGCAGTGGACCGATAAGGCCATCCGCCTCGGCCTCAACAAGAGGCAGACCGACGAGTTCCAGATCCTCAACCTGGCCGCCACCCGGCCAGACCTGCTCACCGGACCCATGGGGATGCCGTACGGCTCCACCAACGTGGTGATCAACTGCCCGGTGATCGCCTTCACCGCGAAGATGCCGAAAGAAGACCTGGTCAAGCCCCTCCCAGGTGCCCAGGTGGAGACGCGCGGTTCGTTCGCCCGCTGAAGACCGAGAAGGCCAGACGCTGCGGCAGTGAAGGGTCCTGCCGCAGCCTCTGGCCCGGTCCGCGGAGACTGCGGATGTCAACTCCCGGGAGGGTCAACCGATCATCTCGTACGTCAGTATGCACAGTGGATCGCGCTGCACAGCTGAGCACGGACATGGTCGAGCGGCTCAGGTGCACCCTACGTTAGGTGATCTGTCGGACCCTGGCCGGCACCGAAGCTGGTGAGTCGAAACGTGGCGGCTGCTCTGGGATGTTCCCGAGGGTCAGCTCGGCCGGCGATCGAAGTCGCCCACGTTGATCGAGGCATGATCAAGAACCTATTCGCTGAAACCAGCGCCGGGCTAGCGGTTGACGAGCGGGTCATGGAAAGTCCGGAGACGTAACCGATGCTTAACCGTTCGGCTCCGTCTCGCTGCACGGACGCGTTGTATGAAGGAACCAGCGCGTCCCGGTCGAATTGGCCTGGTCGCCCCGATGACCCGCGGATCTTCTCGTGTAGATCCGGCCAGGACCGCGAGGGGTAACCATGACCGCACACCATCAGACGCAGGCGTCGTCCGCTTCAACCGCCGCTGCCGGGCTCCAAAAGGGGCAGGCTGTTGGTCTCGAGGCGGGCCGTTCACCGGATCAAGTCGGCCGCGTTGTGGGACAGGTCAGTTGGCGGGGTGGGGGTCGAGCTCGAGGGACACGACTTCAATGCCACCAATCTGCATCTACCCGTCGATCTCGTCCTCCTGGAACAGCTCCAACCGGAGTGGCCTCGTCTTCCGGGCGGTGGACGGCTCAGCGTGGAGCCTGGTGGCCAGCTCGAGGGGGCGTCAGCCTGCATGCCGGGTGCTGCCGCGGCGGTCATGGCGACGGGTGCCGCCGCTGCTGCCGTTCGCCGCTGGCTCGCGAAGCGCGGACTGGTCTGGGTGCACCTCGGCGCCGACCCGCTTCGCCAGCCCCGGCGAGTCAAACCCGTCCCCGCGCCACGCCGCCATGCAAGAGTGGTTCGCTGCCGCCTACTCCGGCTCCGACGCAGGAGACGCGACGACCATGATGCGCTCCACGGCGGCGCTGCAGGTCAACCTCGACGCCGGCCACCCGAGGCAATGGGGCAGCCGGGTGGACCTGGCCCAGGGCTCGCCCCAGTGCTGACGGCGCTGACCGGAAAATCCAGCCATCTGGCCGGCGTCGACGCGGGGTGGTGTTCGGTGCGTCAGCGGGCCTGGTCGGGGCTGGACCCTCTCACCTCCGGTCCGCTGCCCGGGACGGGCGACCGTCCGCAGGAGTGGGCCGAGCTCGCGCTCGTGGCCCCGGTGGCGTTCGTTCCGACACCGTTCCGCTTGCGGTGCACCGGTAGCCGGTCCCTGCTGGGAAGCCACGCGCGGCGAGGCGCGGTTCGTCATCGCTCGCGGACTTCCCGTGCGGGGGGACGGCGGACAAGCCACCACCACTTGAACGTTCCGCGAGCGTCGAGCTCCTGCTCGGGGCTTTCTAGACCAGCGCCCTATCCTGACTTCGGCTGGTCCCACTCTTGGCGTATCACGAGACGCCGTAGCTGCCGGGACCACCAAGCCACAGCCCATTGAGCACACTCCGCCGGCGTTGCCTCGATACCTGCGACCCACATCTCTCCATCGTCGCCGCTAGGGGCGTCGTAGTCATCGAACTCAGTCTTCGGAGTTATTCCGGCCGTCCAGGTGGATGGAGGCGTCAGGGCTCTGGTTGGCACTGTCTCCCTGACCGGAACGCTCGCCGGACGACGACGTTAGTCGCCCTGTGGCACGGCGCTCCTCTGAGCCCGTGATCATTGCAATCTGTTGCCAGCTGGTTGTTGGTGGCTAATGCGGTCGAAGGCCATGGTCGTCGGCGATGACGACGGCCTGCACGCGGTCCCGGACGCCGAGTTTCGCCAGGATTCGGGCGATGTGGGTCTTGACGGGGTTTCGGCCAGGTACAACTCCGTCCCGATCTCAGCGTTCGATCTTCCCCTGGCCATGACGCGAGAACATCAGTCTCAAGTGCGGTGAGCGTGGCTAACGCGTCGGTGTTGGGGTTGTTGGCTGGCTGCTGCACATAGGTTTCGACCAGACGTTGGATGACGGTGGGCCCAGAATGGTCTCGCCGGCGGCGCACGCCTTGATCGCTGCTATCAGTTCGCGAGGCGGCGTGGCTTTTTAGGAGGAACCCTAAAGCCCCCGCTCGTAGGGCCTATCACATAGTCATCGAGGTCGAACGTGGTGAGGATGAGGACGGCAATGTCGGGTTTTTCGGCGCGGATCGCACCAGTGGCGGTGATTCCGTCACCGCCTGGCATCTCAACATCCATCAAGACCAGCGCCGGATGTAGCTGTCGGGTGAGTCGACAGCCGCCCGGCCATCGGGGCATTGACCAGCCACCTCGAGGTCAGGGTCAGTGCAGAGGACGCTTGCCAAGCCGGCCCGCAGCAGCTTGTGGTCGTCAACAATCAGCATCTTGACTGTCACGACGCTTCCCACCGCGCGTTTTCTCCGAGAAGCGCGACCACTTCGAAGACGTCGGAGTTTGAGTCTGAAGAGCCAGGAAGACGCGACAGTGTGCGGCCCGGAATTGCCAGCCGAATAGCGCACAAGCGACATTCGGGGCGCGCAAAGCCGAGTGACACCTATCCGTTGTACGCGGCGAGGTCATTCGGTAAGGATGATCAGCAGATGCGGGGGAGCTGCTCTCCGAGGGGCATATCGACGACTCGGGTGCCGCCGAAGGTCGTCCGGGCGACCACCATGCCCGGATGGTCGGCGACGCACTCGCCGATGATGGTGGCGCCGGCACCCAGGGGATGGGCTCGCATCGCTTCCAGGACGGCGTCGGCGCTGCCCCGGGGGACGAAGGCGACGAGCTTTCCTTCGTTGGCCACGTAGAGCGGGTCGAGGCCGAGGAGGGCGCAGGCGTTCGCTACGTCCGGCGGTACCAGGATCGAGCGTTCGACCAGCCGGACGCCGACCCCGGCCGTCCGGGCGATCTCGTTGAGCGAGGTGCCGAGTCCGCCACGGGTGGGGTCGCGCAGCACGTGCAGGTCGGCACAGACGGCCAGCATGGCGGCGACCAGGGGATGGAGGGCTGCGCTGTCGGTGACCATCTGGGTTCCGAACTCGAGTCCCTCGCGAACACTCATGATCGCAATCCCGTGCACTCCGATCGGCCCGCTGACGATCACCACATCACCTACGGCGGCGCGCTGGGGGCGGATGTCCACTCCGGCGGGTACGAGCCCGACGCCGGCGGTGTTGACGTAGACCTGGTCCCCGTGGCCCGCATCGACCACCTTGGTGTCACCGGTGACGATGGCCACCCCGGCGGCCCGCGCGGCCTCGCCCATGTCCTGGGCCACCCGGCCGACGACGGACAGGGCTGTCCCCTCCTCCAGGATGAACCCGCAGGAGAGGTGGGAGGGCAGGGCCCCGCTCATGGCCAGGTCGTTGACGGTCCCGTTAACGGCGAGGTGTCCGATCGACCCGCCGGGGAAGAAGAGTGGTCGCACCACGAACGTGTCGGTGGAGAAGGCCAGCCGCGCCCCACCCAGGTCGAACACCGCCGAGTCGCCCTCGCCGGCGCCCGGTTGAGCGCCGAACGCAGGTACGAAGAGGTGCTCGACCAGCTCGGCCGACAGCTGGCCGCCTCCGCCGTGACCCATCACGACCGTCGGACTGTCCCGCAACGGCAGCGGGCAGGTCCAGCTCTCGAAGTCCAGGCCCTGGTTCTTGGCACTCAGTCCGTTGAGGATGGAGACGTCAGACATGGGCGGACTCGCGCGATGTGGTGATCACCGGTAGCGACAGCCGGCGATAGAGGTAGTAAGCCGCGCACGCCCCCTCACTGGAGACCATGGTGGCGCCGAGCGGGTTGCGTGGCGTGCACTCCTTGCCGAACGCGGCGCACTCGTGCGGCTTGATCAGCCCCTGCAGCACCTCGCCGCTGCGGCAGATGCTCGACTCCTCGGTGTTGATGTCGCTGACCTCGAAGCGATACTCGGCGTCGAAGTCACGGTATTTCTCCGCCAGCCGCCAGCCGCTCTTGGCGATCATCCCGATGCCGCGCCAACCGCGGTCGGTCACCTGGAAGACGTCCTCCAACAGCGCGCGGGCAGCAGGGTTCCCCTCGAGCGGGACTGCGCGGGCGTACGCGTTCTCGAGCGTGTGCTCGCCCCGTTCGAGCTGATGCACGGTGCGCCGGATGCCCTCCAGGATGTCGAGCGGCTCAAATCCCGTGACCACGATCGGGACCTGGAACCGCGCGGCCAAGGGCGGGTACTCGCCGGTACCCATCACGCTGCACACGTGCCCGGCGGCCAGGAATCCCTGCACCCGGCAGGTGGGGGACTGCATGATCGCCTCGATGGCCGGTGGCACCCGGACGTGGGAGACGAGCATGCTGAAGTTTTGCACCTTGAGTCGCTTGGCCTGATAGACCGTCATCGCGTTGGGCGGGGCGGTGGTCTCGAAGCCGATCCCGAAAAACACCACCTGCCGCTCGGGGTTCTCTCGGGCCAGCTTGAGTGCGTCCAACGGCGAGTAGACGACGCGCACGTCGCCGCCCTCGCTCTTGATCCGGAACAGGTCACGGCCGCTGCCGGGCACCCGCAACATGTCACCGAAGGAGCAGAAGATGACGTCGGGCCGCGAGGCGATCTCGAGCGCCTTGTCGATCAGCTCGAGCGGGGTCACACAGACCGGGCAGCCTGGTCCGTGGATCATCTCGATCTTCTCCGGGATCAGTTGGTCGATCCCGTGCCGGATGATCGAGTGCGTCTGGCCGCCGCACACCTCCATCAGCGCCCACGGCTGGGTCACTGTGGCGTGGATGTCGTCCAGCAGTCGCTGGGCCAGGTCCGGGTCGTTGAACTCGTCGATGTATTTCACGGCTGTACCTCCTCATGGGGTGCTACCTCTCCCGCTTCCTTGGCGGCCCGCGCCCACGCGTCGCCGAACTCCAGATCCAGTTCGCCCATCCGCTCGAAGTTGGCGAGCGTCTCCTTCGCCGAGGCCTCATCGAGGCGCTGTAGGGCGAAGCCGACGTGCACGATGGTGTAGTCGCCGACCTGGATGTCGGGGACGAACTCGAGGCACACCTCTTTCTCGACCCCGCCGAAATCAACCATGGCCATCCGGGTTCCGTCCTTGTCCCAGATGTCCAACACCGCACCGGGCACCGCTAGACACATGTCATGCTCCTTTTGTCGAGGTCTGGAGATTGGCTCTGCTGCCGCGCCGCGACGACGAGCTGACCCAGGGCTATACCGGCGTCGCTGGGCGGTACGCGATGGTGGGTGAGCACCTCGAAGCCCGCCGCCCGGAGCCGGTCATCGCACAGCTGGGTGAGCAGAGCGTTGAGGAAGACGCCACCGGAGAGGGCGACGGTGTTGAGCCGGGTGCTGTTTCGCGCCGAGACCGCGAGCTCGCGCACCAGGTCGGCGACGGCGACGTGGAAGCGGGCCGCGATGGTGGCTGGGTCAGCGCCGGCCAGGATGTCCTCGGCGGCCCGGCGGAGAATTGGTCCGGGATCGGCGATCAGCATCTCGTCACGCCGGACTGTGAACCGGTAGGGGTCGCGCACCTCGCGGATGGCCGTACGGGCCAGCCCTTCGAACCGCATCGCGGCCTCGGCCTCGTAGGCCACGCGATGGCAGACGCCGGCCAGCGACGACATGGCGTCGAACAGTCGGCCCATGCTGGAGGTCGGCACCGTGTTGAGCCCGGTCGTGAGCTGATGGGCCAGCACCTGACGTTCGAGTGGGCTGCATGCGCTGAGGCACGGCAGCGCCGGGTCCCAGGGGATGCCGGCAGCGTGGAGATGGGACAGCGCCATCCGGCAGGGGTTGCGGACGCCCGAGTCGCCGCCGGGCAGCATCGCGTACTGCAGGTGGCCGACTCGCTGGTAGGTCGCGTAGTCGGCCACGAGCAGCTCGCCGCCCCAGACCGCGCCGTCGTCGCCGTAGCCGGTGCCGTCGAACGCGAAACCGATCACCGGTTCTGCACCCTCGTACC
The DNA here is from genome assembly GCA_038238065.1 of Propionibacteriales bacterium. GTDB lineage: Bacteria > Actinomycetota > Actinomycetes > Propionibacteriales > Propionibacteriaceae > Microlunatus. The sequence continues at coordinate 12,690 of JBBRYD010000057.1, forward strand.
CGTTCTCGGCCATGGCGGAGGCGAGGTGCGCGTGGTGGTGCTGCACCCGGTGAAGTGGCCGTCCGTCGCGGTGCCGCTCGGCCCACGCGGTGCTGCGGTAGGCCGGGTGCTGGTCGGCCGCCAGCAGCTCGGGTCGGACTCCGGTGACTGTGGTGAGGTGCGTGGTGGCGGCATCGAAGGCGTCGAGGGTGGCCAGGTCGTCCATGTCGCCGACGTGGGCACTCAGCCAGGCGTAGCGGCCGTTCCCGACGCAGAAGGTGTTCTTGAGGTCGCTGCCGACCGCGAGGCACGGCTGGACCGGAAAGGGCAGGGCGATCGGCAACGGGGCATAGCCGCGGGATCGGCGCACCGGCAGCTGGCGGCCGGCGACGACGCGGAGCACTGAGTCGTCGCAGGGGACGTGGATGGGACGGTCGTGGCTCAGCCAAGCGTCCGCCAGTTCGGCGAGCCGTTCCCGGGCTTCCTCGTCGTCGATGACGATCGGTTCACCGGCCAGGTTGCCGCTGGTCATGATCAGGGCGGTCGGACCGGGTGGGTCGCCGGGAAGCCCGAACAGCAGCTGGTGGACGGGGGTGTAGGGCAGCATCAGGCCCAGCTCGGGGCAGTCGGGCGCCACCTCACCCGCCAGCCGCAGCTCGGGGCGGAGGCATCTGGTCAGCAGCACGACCGGGCGGCGAGGGTCGGTCAGCAGCCTGGTCTCGGCGTCGTTGATTCCGACGAGCTGTTCTGCTGTCGCGAGGTCGCGGACCATCACCGCGAACGGTTTGTCGCCCCGGTCCTTCCGCTTCCGCAGGGTCGTGACCGCCGACGAGTCCGCCGCATTGCAGGCCAGGTGGTAGCCGCCGACTCCCTTGACGGCCACGACGGCACCGCTCGCCAGCAGCCGGCGAGCCTCCGCAAGAGCCGTCGCTCCTCCGAGGTCCACGTAACCGGGTCGGTGAAGGCTCAGCATCGGGCCACAGTCCGGGCAGGCCACCGTCTGGGCGTGGAACCGACGGTTGTCTGGATCCCGGTACTCAGCGGCGCAGCTGTCACACAGGGACAACGACGCCATCGTGGTCGCGGGCCTGTCGTACGGCAGGTCGGTGATGATGGAGAATCGCGGGCCGCAGTTGGTGCAGCTGATGAAGGGGTGACGATAGCGGCGGTCCTGGGGGTCTGCCAGCTCGCCGAGGCAGTCGCCGCAGGTGGCGATGTCGGGGGAGATCAGGGTCCGGCCGAGGCCGGTGTGGGAGGTCTCGATCAGGAAGTCGGTGCCGCCTTGGGGATCCCGCGGTTCGGCAGTGATCGTGTCGATCTGAGCCAGGGCAGGCGGGTCGGACCTCAGCCGGTCCGCGAACGCATCCACCGCCGCTGAGGATCCCTCGACGTCGATCTCGACACCCGCGCTGCTGTTGGCGACGGAGCCCGCCAGTCCCAGCTCCCGCGCGAGCGCGTACACGAACGGACGGAAACCGACTCCCTGGACGACGCCGTTCACGAGGAACCGTCGCCGACAACGCACGGCGGAGCTGTCCGAGACCGTCATCCCGCCACCACCTCAGACGTCGATCCCGTTCTGCGACGAGCCAGCGCGTGGTTGACCACAGTCAAGGAGCGTTGGCTGTAGTGCTCCAGCTGCGTTTGCTGGTCCTCGGAGATACGGTCGCAGACCCAGTCCCAGTGCAGGGCGACCCGATCCCCGACAGCCACGGTCGAGGTCAGTCCGCGACCATCGATCCCCAGCCTCACCGTCTCGACCCGCGACGGTCCGTAGCCGAGGCGCTGACCGTCCCAGCTGAGCGGCTGGGACTCGGCGCTCAGCTGGTCGCCAAACACGTCGAGCACGCGCCCCCAGCGAATCCGGCAGCCGTCCAGCACCTTCAGGGCCTGCGGCGTTCGCCGTTCGTCACCCAGCATCGACACCCAGGGGTAGACGGCGAACACGACGAAACTGTGGTGGGCGACCGCCCCGGCCGTCCATGCGCTCTCGAGGGTCGAGAAGAGGGGACCGGACGGCACGCTCCCGCCCCCACCGACCTCGTCAAGGAGGGGGGAACCGAGCCAGTAGGCCTCGACCACCTCCGGGTCCAAGACGTCGGCGCCCGAGCAGGAGTGGGCTATCAGCTGGAGATACGGCACCGCGCCGTCGAAGTCGCGGGCCTTGACCCGCAGCTCAGAGTCGTCCTCGGAGAGCCCAGATGCGAAGAAACCTGCGGCGTCTGCCGGTCCGCAATAGCCGTGCTGGTTGGGCGGGAAGGCGTAGCGCGCAAAGAGCATCGGGCCACTCACCACAGATGACGCTCCGGTGGCTGCCGTCATGGGGAGCCCCAGCCGGGTTGCTCCGAGCCCGGTTGGCCCGAGCCCGGCTGCCCCGAGCCCATCAGGCGCAGTCCGTCGAGGGCCTGGTCGGCCTTGGACTGGTCGATCCGTTCGATGGCGAAGCCCATGTGGATCAGCACCCAGTCACCCGCCGACACGTGCTGCTGCTCGGGTTCGAGCATGCCGAGGTTGATCCGACGATGAGTTCCCTGGACGTCGACCAAGGCGAGCTGGCCGGCGTAGCCGTCGACCAGGCCCACCACCTGGCCCGGAATGCCGAGACACACGCGTCAGCCCTCCCGGTCGGCGGTGGACAAGCGGCTGGTCGTCCAGGGACGGGCGAGCAGCAGGGCCCGCACCTCGCGGGCCGCCTCCGGCACCGCCAACGTCATTGTGGAGCTCAAACCGATGCCCTCCTCCACGCCTTCCGGTGCTGCGCCGACGATGTACGTCAGAGGCAACGCCTCGCCCATGGCCGCCAGCCCTGCGAGCACGGAGACCGGGTTCATGCTGTGTGCGTCGACCTCGCCGCCGAGTGGATCCAGGTCCGAGGCGCGTACCTCGAGCACGACCACCTCTCCTGGTCGAGCGCGCCCGGGCAGCGCATCGATGACCACGAGAGCCTCGAACCCCTCCAGCAGGTCATAGAGCAGATGGACGCCCCGAATGCCGTAGTCGACCATCCGGACGTTGGCGGGCAGCCCCGGTTGGGCGGGATCGGCCAGGTAGCGCACGACCTCCGAGCCGAACCCGTCGTCGCCCAGGAAGAGGTTGCCGATCCCGGCCACCAGCACGTCATCTGTCACGGCGGCCACCTCACATCTGACGCATCTTGAGGTAGCGTCGGACGTCAGGGATCGACAGGATCCCGAGGACGAATGCGCCCACCGTGGCCGTCACCATCAAGGCGGTGGTGAACTTGCCGAGTGCTCTCATGGGAGGTTCTCCTTTCGCTGGTCGGGTGCTGCATCGGTCATGGAGGGGAGAGGCTCGAGCTCATCCGGGGCGAAATACAGATAGCGGCCGTACCAGTCGTGGAGGTCGGCGGCCGGGTCGTCCACCAGCACCACTGCCACGTGGATCGCGCCGTCGACGTCGGACAAGACCGACGTCACCCGGGCGACCTGGTCAGCGAAGAACAGATCCTGGGCGTCGGCTCGGCGGGACGGGTGTACGCGGACGAAGCTGCCCTTGCTGACGCTGACGCCGTCGATGACCACGGCATCCACGTCGGGTTGGACTCGCTCGTCCATCGCCGGATCCCACCAGGGCACCTCGCCGGTGTCGAACCACGGAAGCTCTGCGTCAGCCGAGACGCTGGCGAGAGCCTCGGCGAACTCCGGGGGAAGGGCCTCGGCATACGTGGTCGGAACGCCGTCGCTCCGAGGACCCTGCTCACCGAGATGCGGGTCGCGAAGGACGCCGTGCAGCTGCTGCAGCTCGGCTGTGGACAGGTTGTCACAGCGGTCGATGAGGTCGCGGGCCATCGGGTCGGTGGCTCGCGCCTCGACCTTCTCGTCCTCGGTCATGGTCATCACGCGCAAGGTGAGGATCTCGTCGATCTCGGTGGAGTCGAAGAGGGCGCCGCTGCTCTGGGCCGCAACCTCCGGGTAGTCGTAGAGGATGATCGGGGAGGCCAGAACGATGTCGGTCCTGCCCGGGGCGCCCGCGAGGACAGGGAAGCATCGCCGTTGTGTGCAAGAGGCCACGGCCGCCACCGCCTCGTCGGGCGGTTCGAGCAGGGAGATGAACGTTGTGCCCGCGGCTTCGACCAGCAGGTGGGCGCCGATCAGTGAGGTACGGATCGCGTCGGCTCTGCTCCGCGGGACGCAGGTCTGGGTGTTCGTGACCGCGACGCTGAGCCTGAGAAAACCGTCGACCGCAGTAGCCTGCAGCCGCACGTCGGCGCTGAGAGGCCACCGCCGGCGCACGACCCGGCCCACCAGCGAGCCTTCGTCAGACGTCAGTGCCTCGATCCCCTCGCCTGCGTCAACTCGCAGGTCATAGGTGATCCCGGCGGCCAGCTGCTCCAGCGAGTACGTCGGCAGCACCACCTCGTGCTCGACCGCCTCATCCCAGCCAAACATCCGCAGACCGTCCACAGTCATCTCAGCCACCGGCTCGAAGTCATCGAGCCCCTCGCCCCGCACGTTCCCTGAGCTGCGGGAACCCAGATGTGGGTCAACCGCGCGCTCGAGGCTACGGGTTTGGAGCTGGAGGAACCGGACGCGGACCGCGACAGAGGCTGCCACGGCGGATCCGGGATCGACCAGCACCATCTGGGCCGCCAGGTCCGGCTCCTCACCCAACCCAGCCGCAGCCGCGTCGGGAGGGCCGAGGACACCGAACTGCCAGCGGGACTGGTTCTTGCTCGAGGTGGCTCGATAGGGGTAGAGCAGATATCCCTCGTAGAGCACGGCGTCGGCGACTGTGCGCGCCAGGGCGAGGCTCATCAGGTGCCGTCCTCGAGCGAGGCGAGCTCTCGGACGGGACCCGGGTCGTTGGCGGCCATCAGCAGCGCCTCGATCGCGGCATCCCAGGTGGTCAGGCCGTTTCTGGCCTGATAGTGCGCCAGCGCAGTGACGTTGTCGCGGTCGAGTCGGATCCAGCCTGTGTTGGGGTAGTTCAGGGTGATCATCTGTTGCCAGACCGAGACCGGCAGCTGGTAGGAGACGTCGGAGTCCCAGGCCACCTGCTCGACGCCGAAGCCCTGCGTCCCTCGGGTGAAGATGGTGCCGGAGAACAACAGCGCGATAGGGACCGTGCCGTCCCGCAGGGCGTGCAGATATTTGGAGCCGGTCACCTCGAAGTCAAAGCTGCACGGCAGGCTGAGATCGACCTCCGTCGTGCCGCGGAACCCCTGCACCATCGTGTTGCAGTGCATCCACAGGAAGGGTCGCAGGGTGTCACGCCATCGGCTTCGACCGCCGAAGAGGGCGAGCAGGCCGACCTCCTCGGCCGGCGTGTACGGCCGCCGTTGGGGTTCGATCCGCACCTGGCACCGCAGCGCGATGGCGTGCACGACCGCGTCGGTCATCTCCTCGATCCGCAGCCGTGCCGTCAGCTGGGGCGCCACCGTGTAAGGCTCGGCGACCACGTCGAGAACTGTGAAGCCGAGCGTGGTCACGAGTCCACTCGTTCCCTGGGCGACCGCGCGGGCCGGCTGCGCGCCTCGACAGCACTGAAGAACGCGCCCATCGCCTGTCGGACCTCGGTACCGCCGTCAAACCCCCGCCAGAGCAACCTCAGCTGGCCGACCAGCTCATAACAGGTGTCGATCGGGACGATGTGGCATGAGAAGTCGTTGTGGCCATGCTCGGACCCGCGGATCAACAGCGCCTCGACGTCAGAACGCAGCAGGCCGAGCTCGGGGTTGGCGTCCACGATCCTCGACCACGCCTCCAGCGGAAGCTCGGACTCGGTCGCGCCGGCCGGGCCCGGATAGAAGGCCACCACCCGCCCGAGCACCGAGTTGCGAAACAGGAAGCAGAGGCTGACCGGGATCTCCAGCTCGTCGTACTGTCGGCCGTCCAGCGTGAAGTCGGGGAACGAGAGATAGCGGTCCGGCACGGCTCGATAGCGCAGTGCCGCCTCTTTCTCGACGGAGTCAGGGCCCGAGTAGGTCGCCGTGAACAGGAGATAGCACCCTCGGCACGTACACATCAGCCCGCGGCTCTCGAGGTTGACGACGTGCTGGTGCTCGGCAGCGATCGGTTCCGCACACATCTCGCACCGCTCGCCGACGACCGATGCCGGACGATTGGTGACCACCCGCCGCAGACCTGCGAGGGGAGATCGAGCGACGGTCATACCGCGACCGAGTGGGGGACGGCAACCCTCACGACCCCGCGCTCGACCAGGAGGGGCAAGGGATCCAGGTGCAGCTCGGGCCGTTCGAGGCAGGCGCCGGCACGTCGCACCTGGAAGTGGCTGCCGCAGAACGAACACCGCAGCGCGGCGTCGCCGATGGCTCCGCCCAGCAACCGGCCCAGGCTGCCACCCACCAGCGACTCGCCGCACTGGTCGCAGCAGTCCACGAACGCGTAGAGGTCAGTGCCGACCCGACAACCCAGGACCGGGGTCTGGCTGACGACGAGACCGACAATCCCTCCGTCGACGAGGTCGGCCATTCCGGGAACGGTCTCCCAGGTTGAGCCGAGCTCACCGACGTCGTGCGCGGCCTTACCGGTGCCCGACCCGGCACTCAGCCCCTCGGCCGCTCCGATGTGGCTCCAGAGCGAGTCGACCGAGATCACCGGCCCGGCCGAGACCGGAGCAATCTCGCTGGGGGTCTCCACCTCGATGCTGACGATCTCCGGAGCGGCCGCCTCGATGGCCCCTTCGACGGCGAGCTTCAGCGTCACCGACGACGAGGCGCAGCCGTCGCAGCTGCCCAGCAGTCGAAGGCGTACGACCCCGTCGTCGGAGACGTCTAACAGCTCGACGTCACCGCCATGACTGCCCAGATATGGTCGGACCGCCTCGAGGGCCTGCTCGACCCGCGTCGTCACGTCGTAGGGATGCAGGTCGTGGACGAGCAGCAGTGAGGCGACCAGGTCGTCGGCCACCAGTGCAGCAAGCGTGTCGTCGTCCAGCCTGCCCGCCTCGAAGAGAATGGTCAGGATCCGTTCGAGACCGGCACCGTAGAGGTCGGCGACGAGCCGGACCAGCTCCTCGGCCCGTTGCCGCGCCACCACCCCACCGGCCGCACTGGCCTCGAGCAGCGTGTTGATGCGGTCGCCGGTGGCCCGAAGCTCGTTCGCTTCTTGAGCCTGTCGTGGTCCGTCGACAGGCCCGTCGATGGGCTCAGGGGATGGGTGGACCACTATCCGGCGACGTACTCGGTCGGGGAGTGCAGTCGCTCGAGGGTCTGGCCCTCGCCGAGATACATGTGGACGCCACAGGGCAGGCAGGGGTCGAAGCTCCGGACCGTACGCATGATGTCGATGCCCTTGAAGTGCTCCCGGTCGTTCTCCTCGAAGATCGGCTGTCCCTGAACCGCGTCCTCGTAGGGTCCAGGCGTGCCGTAGGAGTCGCGCGGGTTGGCGTTCCACGGGGTCGGTGGATATGGGTGGTAGTTGGCGATCTTGCCCTCCCGGATCACCATGTGGTGGCTGAGCACGCCCCGAACCGCCTCCGTGAAGCCGCAGCCGACGCCCTCATCCGGAACCTCGAACTTCTCCCAGGTCTTGGTCCGACCAGCCCGGATCTCTACCAGCGCCTTCTCGGCGAAATGGAGAGCGGCGGCCGCCGCGTAGGCCTGGAAGTAGGTCCGGGCCCGGTTGCGCTCAAGCGTGTTGCTCCACTGCGGGATCTTCCACTCAAACTCGACCGGCCCCTTGAGCGCGGTCTTCGGGAGGTTGATCTTGACGCTGCTACCAGTGGACTTGATGTAGCCGATGTCGACCAGACCAGCCAAGGCCGTCACCCAGAGCCGGGCCAACGGACCGCCCCCCGTGTCCAGCGCGAGGTAGTCCTTGCCGTCGAACCAGCGCGGCGACATCACCCAGCTGTATTTGTTGTCCAGGTCGCGCTTCTGCGGCTTGGGGTTGGTGTGCTGGTTCCAGGGATGGCGCCTGTCGACCGGGTTGCCCAACGGGTCTTTCTCGACGAACATCTCCTGGTCGGTCCAGTCCTCGTAGTAGGAGGAGCCCAGCAGGATCCGGATGCCGAGGTTGATCTCCACCAGGTCGGTGGTGACCAGCTCGCCGTCGACCACGATGCCTGGGGTGACATACATCTTGCGTCCCCATTTGGTCATGTCCTTGTATTCGAAGTTGCAGTGGTCGGGGTCCTGGAACGAACCCCAGCAGGCGAGCAGGATGCGTCGGTTGCCGACCTGCTCATAACCGGGAAGAGCTTCGTAGAAGAAGTCGAACAGGTCGTCGTGCATGGGTACGACCTTCTTCATGAACTCGACGTAGCGCATCAGCCGGGTGATGTAGTCGGTCATCAGCTGGATGGTCGCCACGGTGCCGACGCCGCCCGGATAGAGCGTCGAGGGGTGCACGTGGCGCCCCTCCATCAGGCAGAACATCTCACGCGTCATCCGGCTGACCTGCAGGGCCTCGCGGTAAAACTCGCCGGTGAACGGGTTCAGCGAGCGCATGATGTCGCCGATGGTCTTGTACCCGTGCTCGGCCGCATGCGGTGACTCGGTGTGGTTGGCCTGCTCGAGCACGCCGGGGTTAGTCTCGGAGACCATCTTCTCGCAATAGTCCACCCCTACCAGGTTCTCCTGGAAGATGTTGTGGTCGAACATGTATTCCGCTGCCTCG
>JBBRYD010000058.1:0-21133 GCA_038238065.1 Propionibacteriales bacterium
AAAACCTCCGTACTTACCCTGTCCCGCAGCCCCGACAGCCCCACGAGGTCGACCACACGGCCGCCCAAGGTCTCCGAGACCCGCCGCCGACCGAGCTGGTCGAAGACCACCATCCGCCACATCGCCTCGGGTGCAGCGAGGAAGAACGGCAGGCAGACCGCGACTGTGGCCCCAACTGCACCGGCCAGCACCCACCCTGCGCGGCGGCCGACCCGGCGAACCGACCACGCGACCAGGACCACGACGATGAGGACGCCCCAGATCTTGGTGGCCGTAGACACGCCGAGCAGCACGCCAGCACACACCAGAGCGGCAGTACTGGTGGCACGGCCATCCCATTGGCGCACGAGCAGCGCCGCTGCGGCCAACAGACAGACCGAACCGATCGCCTCGAGCGTCGTGATGTCCTCGCCGCTCACCGAGGGGACGAAGATCGCGTAGAACGTCGCGGCTGCGAGCGCGGGCCATAGGCCCCTAGATCGAACGATGACGAACACCAACGCTGTGCTGACTGCCCCGAGCCCGCACCACGCAACGCGAGCCAGCGCGAATGCGTCTGAGTCGCCCACGATCCCCCCGAGCGCCGCGAAAGGCAGCAGCGCCAGCGCGATGCCAGGAGGGTGCAACAGCAAGAAGTCGCGGTACGGCAGCATCCCGTGCGCGAGAGCCGACGCCGAGGCGTAGTAGACGGGTCCGTCGTAACCGAGCCGGCCGTAGAGGCCACTACCCCGCACCAGCGTCAACAGCCGCACACCGAAAGCAAGCGCGGCCACGCCGAGCAACCACAGCCAGCCACCTTGCGGATCGGACCGAAGCCTCCGTATCGCTGAAGACATCGGACCTCTCTGTTCGCGACTGTAGGGTGACGCACATCGAGCCGAACGAAACACAAGGCAGCGCAGCGTTCCGTCAGCACTGACCTTCTGTGCTGACTCAGTTCTCGTTTTGATCACCTCGAACTGGCGCTTCGACGCAGACCTCATCGTACTTGGAGACGCTCGACGGGACGCAGCCGTCCTACCGCTCCTGCGCCCCCCGCGCAATCGCTTTCGAGCTCGCTTCGGAACAGCTCTCGCTCGAGGGTGCGGGCCCGAGGTGCCGCGCCGGATGTGACCCTGAACGTCGGGTCGTCGACAGCGGTCACGCCGTGGCACTGCTCAAGGCCATCAGCGCGATGCGGCCGTCAGGCTCAGCGACGCTTAGGGCGGGGTCGGCGCATCTGGATGGCGTCGCTGCCAGGGGTCCAGTTGAGGATGCTGGATCGCTCCATGAACTCGTCGGTGCCAATATCGCCGCGGGCGAAGCGGTCGGCCAGGATCCGTTTGGCTTCGTCCTCCGGGGAGGCTCGGGTGCCGAAGCTCGGCATCGGGAGCCTGCCGTTGCGCCACAGGTAGAACGCAGCCAGTCCGGCGAGCAAGATCAGCAGCAGGAGGGAGCTGCCCAGGAACGGCAGCACGGAAAAGCCGCCGTCGAAGCCGTGGGGGCCGTGCACCTCGAGAGGGGAAAGCAGGGTGGTCATGGTTGGCACCTTTCGTTGGTGTGCGGTTGGTGGTTCAGCTGTGTCCGGTCGGACCACGAACGCGGTCCGGGCTCCTCCCGCAGCCCGACAACACCATCAGGGAGCGGTGGATGCGCCGCGGTCGTGGCGCCGCGGGGCAGAGGTTCCCAGCGAGAGCCGCTGTGGACAGGGATGGTGGAGCCCACGATCAGCTGCTTCTGTCTGAGGTCGATGTCGTCATGTCCCTCAGGATGCGGTGTTTGTCTTGGAGGATTTTTAGAGACACGAGCGCAGTTGGTCCTGGGCCCTGACCCTGGCCCTGGGGAAGCATCACGAGCCAGATAGGGAATCGCCTCATCTGGTCGTTCAGCTCGGTACCCAGCGTTGAGATGTTTCCACATCGTTCATAGTCTGACTAACTATTCGTTACCTCGAGGTCACGCGGTGATGCGGGACTGGCGTCATGACACTGACGGGGAACGGTCGTCCGACCAGCATCGACGAGTTCGAGCAGTGGAACGCCGGACAGCTGGCCAAACAGGCAGTCAGCCGACGTAGCGTCCTACAGGCGGTCGCGGCCGGTGCCGGAGGTTACGCGTTGGCTCAGTTCAAGCTGGCGCAGGTCGCCTTCGCGGCCGGTGGCGGCACCGCGGGACCCACCGGAGTGGTCATCTCCGGTCGACATCTCTCGTTCGTGTCCGACGCTCGTGGACCGCTGAGCCGGGCCATGGCGGTGACGGCACAGCTGGTCAGCAAGACCGGCCGGCTGCCCCGCACCCTGCGCGCGTTCGTCGAGGTCGGCACCTCCGGCACCGGGTACGGCCACCGGTATGAGGCACAGATCGAGCACTTGGTCGGTCAGTACGCCATCCCGGGCGGACCGGTCGGCAGCCAGTTCTACGCCAAGGCGACCATCGAGGGGCTGCGTCCCGAGACGGTGTACCACTACCGCTTCCGTCTGTCAGACGGGACGGTCACCGGTAACGCCCACTTCACCACCGCCCCTGAGCGGCACCTCGGTCGGCATCATCAGGCCGCCAAGCCGTTCACCTTCACGGCCTTCGCCGATGTCGGCACCAACGAGGCGCCAACCGACCCTCGTTACGCGTGGGGCCAGGACCCGGCAGCGGTCAAGGCGGCCAACGGGGTCTGGCCGAGCGGTGTGTTCGACAACAACTACTACAGCCTGACCGACCCGGTGGCCGGCACCGGCGGAACCGACCCGACGCCCGCCGTGACGCAGACCAACGCGATGGCGACGCAGCGACCGGTGTTCACGTTGCTGGCGGGGGACATCTGCTATGCCGACCCGGGGGGCAGCGGGCTGCCGGCCGACGACAGGGCAGCGCTCGGCGGGACCGCGGCGCCCGGCACCAACCTGTACAACCCGTACGTCTGGGACGTCTTCCTGAACCAGATCGAGAGCCAGGCGGCGTTCACGCCATGGATGTTCGCGACAGGCAACCACGACATGGAGCCGGTCTACGGCAACACCAGCTATCTCGGGGACAGCCCGCAGCACGGCTATGGAGGCCATCGGGCGCGACTCGACCTGCCCGGCAACGGGCCCAAGGGGTGCCCCTCGGTCTACAGCTTCGTCTACGCCAACGTCGGGGTGATCTCGGTCGACGCCAACGATCTGTCGGCCGAGATCCAGACCAACACCGGCTATTCCCACGGAGCCCAGCTGAAGTGGCTCGAGGACACCCTGCGGCACTGGCGTTCACCGCACCATCGCGGCGCCGAGGTCGACTTCGTGGTCGCGTTCTTCCACCACTGTGCGTATTCGACGACCAACAACCACGCCTCCGACGGCGGCGTCCGAGACGCGCTCGACCCGCTGTTCAGCCGCTATCAGGTGGACCTGGTCGTGCAGGGCCACAACCACGTGTTCGAGCGGACCGATCCCATCAGGAACGGCGTCCGCACCCGGTCGGCTCCCGACGGCTCGACCGTGCACCCGTCCCGCGACGGGGTCACCTACATCTGCGCCGGCTCCGGCGGACGCCCCCGCTACTCGTTCCGGCCGGCGCCGGGCGCGACCGCCCCTGCTCCGGCCGGTGTCGCGTTCCACGGTCCGCAGCTGCTGCCGGAGGGGCAGCGGTATCGCGGCTACAGACCGGTCGGCGGCCAGAACAGCGCGGAGAACAACACCGAGAACGTGGTCAACAGCTACGCCTGGTCCGCCGAGGGGATCGCGCTCAACGCCTCGGGCTACCCGTCAGGCACCAAAGTCGCCGAGGAGATCACCTGGTCTCAGGTCCGCTACGACGACTACGCGTTCATCGCCGTCGACGTGAAGCCGGCCCGATCAGGCCACCCGACCACGATGACCATCAGGACCCTCGCCGACGCGCTGCCCGGGTCGGGCGCCACGCTCACCGAAATCGACCGCATCACCCTGCGACGCACCGCCGGTCAGGGTGCGATCCACCACGCCGACACCCACCGCACGTCATCCTCGGGAGGAATCTCATGAGACATCACCGTTGGGCCGCACTGGCTGCGGTCGCGCTCAGTGCGGTCTGTCTGACCGCCGCCAGCCTGATCGTCTCGGCCGACACTGCAGCAGCAACCCGGCACCAGCCGAAGAACCGCGACTACACCTTTGCCGTGATCGGCGACATCCCCTACGGCGACGCCCAGATCGCGAGCTTCCCGAAGGTGGTCGCCCAGATCAACGCGGACCCCGCCGTACGGCTGGTCGACCACCTCGGCGACATCAAGAACGGGTCGAGCGTCTGCAGCGATGACTACTTCGCCCTGATCAGGTCGGACTTCGACCGGTTCAAGGATCCGTTGGTCTACACCATCGGCGACAACGAGTGGACCGACTGCCACCGCCCCAACAACGGCGCCTACAACCCCCTCGAACGACTCGATGCGGTGCGCCAGACCTTCTTTCCCCAGCCGGGCCGCACGCTGGGTCGGCGCAGTGTGAAGATCCAGTCCCAGGCTGCGGCCGGCTATCCCGAGAACGTGAGCTACACCCGGGCCGGGGTGTCGTTCGCCGTCCCGCACATCGTCGGCAGCAACAACAGCCTGCTGCCCTGGACCGGCAACACCGCGCCCACTCCGGCGCAGACGGCCGAGGTGCTCGGTCGCACCGCCGCTGATATCGAGCTCATCCACGACACGTTCGCCGCGGCCAAGGCCCAGCGCAACCGCGCCGTGGTGCTGCTGACTCAGGCCGACATGTTCGACCCCACCGTGGCCAAACCCACCTACGACCAGTACTACGCGTTCCAGCCCATCGTCAAGGCGATCGCGCAGGAGTCAGCTGCCTACCGCGGGTCGGTCTATCTGTTCAACGGCGACAGCCACGTCTTCAACAGTGACCACCCGCTCGCGGCCGGATCACCCTGGCTCAAGCTCTACGGCCTGACGTCGCCGGTGGACAAGCTGGAGCGCATCACCGTGGATGGCTCGGACCACAACACCGACTACCTCAGGGTGACGATCCACCCCCGCGGCAAGGAGGTGCTGAGCTGGACCCGGGTGCCCTACACGCCCTAGTGTCGCGTCAGCCGATGAGCCCGTCTTGGTGTCAACCAGTTGATTGACATGGCGGTGTGTGAGGGCATACAGTTACGTCAACCAAGCAGTTGACGTTCGGGGGCTGAGATGACTGACGCACTGTCGCAGATGTTCGCGGCGCTGGCCGATCCGACCCGGCGCGACCTGGTCGCGCGGCTGACCGACGGCGACGCCACTGTGGGGCAGCTGGCGGCGCCGTACCGGGTGAGCGTGCAGGCCATCTCCAAGCACCTGAAGGTGCTCGAGCAGGCCGGGCTGGTCAGCCGCTCCGCGGCGGAGCACCGCAGCCCGGTGCACTTGGAGGCACAGGTCTTCGACCTGATGACGAAGTGGATCGAGCGCTACCGGCGGCGCGCCGAGGCCCGGTACCGGAAGCTGGACGCCGTGCTGGCAGAGCTGGGTGACGAGGACGCCGGGCTCCGCCCGACGCGGGCGGAGGAGACAGCATGAACGACACCATGACGACCGCGACCATCGAGGCAGATCCGACGGTCCCGATCATCCGCATCACCCGGGACTTCGTGGCCACGACGGCCCAGCTGTTCCGGGCGCACACCGACCCGGAGCTGTTCGTACGGTGGGTCGGCCCGGACCAGATGACGACGACCCTGGACCGCTGGGACGCCAGCACCGGTGGTAGCTGGCGCTACGTGGCCGCCCGCGACGGGATGGAGTTCGGCTTCCACGGCTGCTTCCACGAGGTCCGACCCGACCGGATCGTACAGACCTTCACCTGGGAGGGCGACCCGGACGGGGTCGCGCTGGAGACGCTCACCTTCACCGACCTCGGTGACGGCCGCACCCGGCTGCGGACGCAGTCGCTGTGCGACAGCTTCGAGGACCGAGACGCCTGGCTGCGCAGCGGGATGGAGGTCGGCGTCGACCAGGGCTACGCCAAGCTGGACGCCCTGCTGGCCGCCGGTGAGATCGCCGAGACCGCCACCGGCGCCGAGGCGTGACCCTTCCGACGGACCCGGCCGAACGCCACCGCGCGGTGAGCGCCGGGTTCACGGCCCGGGTGCAGGGCGCGTCCGACTGGGACGCACCCGCCCCGGTCGCCGGATGGCGAGCCCGGGACGTGGTCGGTCACCTGGTCGAGTGGTTCCCCGACTTCCTGACGAGCGCGACTGGCCTGGTGCTGAACCGCGGCCCGTCGCCGGAGGAGGACCCGGTCGCCGCCTGGCGGGTGCACGCCGGGGCGGTGCAGCGGCTGCTCGACGGCCCCGAGGCGGCCACCCCCTTCCGGCACCCGATGGTGGGGGCGATGCCGCTGCCGGAAGCGGTCGACCGGTTCTACACCTCGGACGTGTTTCAGCACACCTGGGACCTGGCCCGCGCCACCGGTCAGGACGAGCGGCTCGACCCGGAGACCTGCGCCGACCTGCTCGCCGAGATGGCGCCGATCGAGGCGTTGATGCGGTCCTCGGGGCAGTACGGCCCCCCGGTGCCGGTCCCGGACGACGCTGATGTGCAGACCCGGCTGCTCGGCTTCATCGGTCGCGACCCGTTGCGGGTCACGGCATGACGTTCACCGCTTGACGGTAGGCGGGCCGATCGTCAGCCAGATCCCGGGGAGCCACGCAGTCCCTGGCCACCTAGCTGCGTTGTCACCGCTCGTGAGGTGAGCCTGTCCACGCTGGATTGTGCGGCGGCCCTGTGTTTACTGTGCAGCATGCCCGTGCCAGACGACGCCCTCGCGATAGACCGTCAACCGGATGAGCCTCATGGGGCAGGGATCGCGGGACGCCTGAACTGGCTGCGGGCGGGCGTGCTGGGTGCCAACGACGGGATCGTCTCGGTGGCCGCCATCGTGGTCGGTGTGGCTGGGGCGAGCCACTCGTCGTCCGCGATCATCGCGGCCGGTGCGGCCGGGCTCGTCGGTGGGGCGGTCTCGATGGCGTTGGGCGAATACGTGTCGGTCAGCAGCCAGAGCGACAGCCAACGGGCGCTGATCGAGAAGGAGCGCCACGAGCTGAGGGACGATCCCGAGGGCGAGCTGGCGGAGTTGGCGGGTCTCTACGAGGAGCGAGGGCTGTCCCCGGCCACGGCTCAGCAGGTCGCGGTCGAGCTGACCGAGCGGGATGCGTTGGGTGCACACCTGTCGGTAGAGCTGAACATCTCCGAGGAGGACGTGGTGAGCGCCTGGCACGCAGCCTGGGTGTCGGCGCTCTCGTTCACGGTCGGAGGACTGGTGCCGTTGCTGGCCATCTTGCTACCGCCGGAGAGTGTTCGCGTCCCCGTGACCTTCGTCGCGGTACTACTGGCTCTGGCCGCGTTGGGTGTGACCGGGGCTCGTCTGGGTGACAGCCCGGTCGGACGGGCAACCATTCGCGTGGTGATCGGGGGAGCCGCAGCTCTGACCGCCACGTTCCTGGTCGGGCAGCTGCTGGGCAGCACCGGCATCGTCTGAGGGTCACCGCAGCCGGACGAGCGGTTCAGCGGTAGCCGTACATCGTCGTGAGGTTCTTGACGTCGGTGGCATCGGGGAAGCGTTGGTCAGTGACGTAGGACGTCATGCATGAGCTGGTCCCCGCGCGGTGCGCCAGTCCGAGCGAGTGACCGAGCTCGTGACAGACCACGTTGCGCCGACGGTTCGCGCTGTTGACGCGTCCGAACGTGGTGTCGAGGACGACTGTCGACGAAGTGATGTCGGCACCGGCACGGCCGGTGGTGGCCGAGCCCACTGCGGGAGAAGCCAGCTCGGCCTGTCGTACCACCACGCACTGGTAGCCCTTCGGGCAGGCCTTGGTCGTGTAGCGGAAGTCGACCGGGTTGTCGTCATCCCACCGCTCGGCGGCTGCGTGGACCGGCCACACGGGGGAGCCGTCGGCCTTCTTCAGGTGAGACGTCATGTCGTACACGTAGATGATGTCCTTCGGCCAGGACACGAAGTTCACCGCGGCGGTAGCGCTGGGAATTCCGCCGACCCCGAACAGCGATGAGGCGAGAACCGCGACAAGTACGGCGAGAGCAGCGAAGGGCTTGGGCACGGTAACTCCTGGAATCCGTCGGAGCCGGGGGGCTCTGACGACAGAAGAATGTGCTGTCGTGCTCGGGTTTCGGTGTGTCCAGCTGCATCAAAGGGTCAGCATGCGATCAAGTTCTTGGTGCGTCGATCCTGAGGTCGGTCCTGTCGCCGCACCAATGAGCACGCGGTCCCCACAGGTGACTGCGGGAACCGCGTGCGTCATCACCGAGGCGATGAGTTGTTCAGCCGAGCGGGGTCACGGACCCCGCCGGATCAGTGTCGGTGCTTGGGCCGCGATCGGATTCGGGCCACGGTCAATATTGCTCCCGCCGCGAGCACGAGAGCGACGCCACCAACTCCCAGCACGGTGCTCAGGCCACCGCTGCCGGTGGCGGCCAACGCGGTCCCGGCCGTGGAACTGGCAGCGCTGGTGGCTCGAGCCGTAGCCGAACGGGTGGCCGCGGGTGCGGTCTCCGTTTCGAGCGCCGTCTCCGTCGAGATGCTGGTAGCCGTCGGCGTCTCCGTCTCCAACTGGGTTTGGGTGGACGTTGCGGTGGCGGTGGGGCTGGTGGAGCTCGACGGGCTCCTCGTTCCCGTCGGGCTGGTGGAAGCCGTCGGGCTGGTGGAGTCTGATGGGCTGGTGGAAGCGGTCGGGCTGGTGGAGCCCGTCGGGCTGCTGGAGCCCGTCGGGGTGACCGATGCCGTTGGCGAACCTGCGGCGGTCGGCGAGCCGCTCGGACTCGGTGAACCACTCGGACTCGACGAGGTGGTCGGCGTCGGAGACGACACGGCGCAGCTCGACGAGGTGAACACGTTGTTGTCCAACGTGACCGCGCCGTTGCGAGCCAGGGTCCGTCCGTTGACCGTGGCGCCGGTCTTCACCGAGACCGATGTCAGGGCCATGACCGTTCCCACGAAGCGTGTCGTCACGCCGAGTGTCGCCGAGCTACCGACTTGGAAGAACACGTTGCAGGACTGAGCGCCGTTGATCAGGTTGACCCGGCTGTTCGTCGCGGTGGTGAACGAGGAGCCGATTTGGAAGATGAAGACCGAATTGGGATCGTTCTGGCCGTCCAGAGTGAGCGTGCCGGTGAGCTGGAGCGCTGCGGCTCGCTTGTAGACGCCGCCCACCAGCGACTGGCCGCCGACGTCTCCGCTCAACGAAGCGTCCGACGCCCGACCGGCCGCATCGTTGTAGGCGATGACCAGGTCAGATTTCGCGGCGGCAGCGACCGCGTCGCCGGCATGACGCGCGCCCAAGGTCCGGCCGGGCGGAAATCCGGTGATCGCCCGACCGGGACTGACTCCGAGATCCCTGTCCAGGACGCTGGGCCCGGTGTTGGTCACCGTCTGGCCTCCCAACACCGAGAAGCTCTTGGCGGTACCCAGATCGACCGTGGCCTGCGCCGCTGCGTACGCCCGCACCGGTGCGCCGAGTGCAGCCACGAAAACCAGGGCGCCGATCAGAGTGGTCAGGACGACGACGGCAGTCATCCGAGGACGAAATGGCCTTCGGGAGATCGTCGTGGAAACGGTTCGGCCGTGCATCGCCTCCAGGGGCGATACTGCCGCCCCCGCGGCGGGTGTTAGGTCGACGAAGCCGTCTCACTACCGGACAGCCTACGCCGCCCCTGGTAACTGCGCCAGCACAGACGTGGCCCGGTGCGGTTGACGAGCGAGACTGCTCGTCGGTGGTGGTGGCTGACCGGACGGTGGCCGAGCGACCCCGCTCTCACCAACCGGTATCGAGCAGGTGGTTGACCGCCAAGGCAGACAGTGCGCACCCGGCCAAGGCCCAGGAAGCACCTTGCCCGCGGAGCAGGCTCCAGCCGGACGACGCGATGACGCCGAAGGTCAGCCAGATCCGTTCCGTCTCGGCCTTGGACAAGGCCGACAGGTCGGCCAACACCGCCGCCAGCACGCCGGAGAGGGCGAGCAGCGCCGCCACGCGGGCCGCCGGGGAGGGTGCGCCACGGCCGCGGGCCAGGACCGCGGCGGCGCGCCAGATGCCGACGGCCAGGAACGGCGAGCAGCTGATGAACCAGGCGGCGACGTTGGCGTAGACGAAGTAGGAGAAGGGTCGCTGCGACGCGATGCCCTGGTAGTACCTGACGCGCAGCTCGGCCAGCCCGGTGAACCAGTTGAAGCCGAAGGCCAGATGGATGACGGCGACGGCCAGCGCGCCGAGCACCGCGACAACCCACGGACCGAGGGTGGCCCGCAGGCCTCGGTGAGTGAGGGTGAGCCCGATGGCCACCAGCACGGTAAGCCCGACGAGCACCAGGCCGTAGGAGAGAAAGACTGTCGTCCCCAGCAGCAGCCCGCCCGCCAGGCTGGCCGGCAGCCGGCCGCGGCCGGCGCCGACGCAGACCAGGGCCAGTCCGCTGACGGCCACACCGGCGAACAGACCGTCGGCGGATACGGCCATCCACACCGCCCCGGGGAACAGAGAGAGGAACGGGACGAGCCGCCGAGCTGCGGCCGCGGCGCCGAGCTCGCGTAACGTCACCGGCAGCGCCACCGAGGCGGTCGAGGCGATGAGGATGCAGAGCGCCCCGGCCCAGAACCCGCCACCGAGGCCGACGCGGTCGAGCAGCCAGAACATCAGGGTAGCCAGCGGCGGGTGGCCGGCGACGTGGGTGGTCCACACCTGACCGGGGTCGAGGTCGTCACGAAAGGCGATGAAGTCGGTGAAGGTCGAGAGGAAGGTGGCCGGGCTGGTGATCCGCGGCAGGTCGTGCAGATACTCGTTGGGGTTCGTCAGCACGTCCACCCACCCCTGTCGGACTCCGTCGACCAGGGTGAGGGAACACATCCACGCCAGGTTCAGCAGCCAGCCGACCAGCAGCAGTCGGCGCCACGGCAGAGTCGGCGACGTGACCTGTAGCCGCAACCCGAGCACGACGCAGCCGATCGCGAGGGGGGTGCCCCAGCCGACGTGCGGTTTCCAGAAGGCGAGCAGGGGCGGGCCAGGCAGGACGATCGGTAGTCCGCGGGCCTTCAGCTGGTGACCGACCACCACCGCGACCGCGATCAGGGCCAGGGCGGCGACGAGCGAGACCGTGTCGCTCCGCCGCCACCTCGCCCCGGTCGGATCCACCGCATCAGCGTATCCGTGGTCGTCAGCCGTCGCGCTGCCTTCCTGCCCGCCGCGTGAAGTCCGTCAGCGACCGGTAACCACTGCCCGACCGGCATCGCGCTGATCCTTGATTCGTCGTGGGGTATCGGTTGAACCAGGGTCGGTCTCGTCGGTGGCAGGAGGACGGGGCTCAGCCCTTGCGCAGGGTGACGAACACCCGGCCTCCCGCCGACCACTCCTCGGCGACCAGCAGGTCGAGGCCGATGGCCACCCGGACCAGTGCCCTGGCCCCGACCCGACCCCACGGCAACGGTTGGGACGTCATTCCGCCACTGGTCAGCACGACCTGGTGCACCTCGTGACGGTCGGGCACCTCGTCGACTTCGCAGATGATCAGACCACCGGCACCGATCAGGTCGATGCACCGTCTCAGCAGGGCCTCGACGTCGCCTCCCATCCCGACGTTGCTGTCCACCAGGAGTGCGGTGCCCCACCGCCCCTCGCCGGGCAGCCTTTCGGTGATCCGCCGGCGCAGGGCCGGCCCGCCACGGCTCATGCTGGTTCCGACCGCCGCCGCCGACATGTCCACCCCCAGGGCCGAGCGGCCCGAACGGTTGAGCGCGACCACCATCCGACCCGGACCACAACCCAGGTCGACGACGGGCGGTTCGCACCGCGACACCACCATCAGGTCGACGGCGTCGGCCTCGCTGCTCCACCGGGCCACGTCGAAGTCCAGCGCGTCGGTGTCCGAACAGACCAGCGTGGTCGCGCCCGAGAACGCCCGGTCGAACAGCCGCTCGGCGGTCTGTTCCAGCCGGGCGTCCAGCAGCTCGCGATGCCGGCGGGAGAAGCGCAGCCAGGGATATGACGCGGCGACCTGCTCCGCGTCCGCGGGGAGGTCCACGTCGCGCAGCGGAGGCAGCAGGCGTACCGACAGCCCCAGTGTCCCCAGCCGAGCGAGCTGAGCGGACCCGGTCCGGTCGGTGGACATGGGTATCCCGTCGAACACCCGCCGGGGATCGCCCGAGCGGAGGCCGATGGCCCAGAAGCCGCCGTCTTCGCTCAGCCCGAGAACCGCGTCGGCTCCACCCCAGCCGACGTCCAGCATGGCGGCGGTGACCTGCGGGGTGTCCATCCCGATCAGCAGCACGGGGTCCGCTCGTTCGTTCAGCACCGCCGCAAAGGCGGCGCTCAACCGGTCGTTCAGCGTGCCGTCCGGCTGCGGCACGATCTCGAACTCGCCGTCCCATGGAGCGGGGTCACCCTCCCAGGCCAGGACCTTGCGCGGCGCCCGGCTGACGCGAACGGCGCGCAGCGTGTCCTCGATCGAGCACGCCGCCAGGCTCGCCGCCTCGGCGGGTGAGAAGTCGGCCTGCAGCCGGGTCTTGGCGCGGCCCGGCACCGGCTCCTTGGCCAGCACCAGGATGGTCTGCGCCCGGTCCTGACCGGTTGCCCCCGCGGACCCGGAGCGACCGTCGTGGCCAGGGGTGTCGTGTCCCTGGCGACTCATCGAGAGATCGCCGCGCTCATGTCGCGGACGGCGTGCCAGACGCCGAGGGGAGTGCCGGTCACCTTGGAGCGTCCGCGTCGAGGGAGGTAGTCCACCCCGACCTCGCCGATCCGCCAGCCGGCGTCCGCCGCCCTGACCACGGTCTCGGCCGGATAGCCCGACCGCCGGTCGACGATCTCCAGTTCGAGCAGGTGATCCCGCCCGGCGGCACGCATCGGCCCCAGGTCGGCGATCCGGACGCCCGTCCGGCGACGGATCCGGCGGGCCAGAGCCCGGTTGGCCACCCGAAGCTGCCAAGGAAACGCCGCCCGGCTGACCGGCATCCGACGGCCCAGCATCAGGTCCACCTCCCCGGCCAGCACCGGGTCGACCACTCGACACAGCTGCAATGGGTCGAGGCTGGCGTCCGCGTCCATCACGGCTACGTACGGTGCGTCAGCGGCCAGCAGGCCCGCATGGCAGGCCGCCCCGTATCCTCGCTGCTCGGCGTGCACCACCCGCGCCCCCCAGGCCAGCGCCACCTCGACCGAACCGTCGGTCGAACCGTTGTCGACCACGATGGCCGACATGGTGTCGGGGATGCGCGACAGCACCCAGGGCAACGCGTCGACCTCGTCCAGACACGGCAGGACGACGTCGACGAACGGTCGGGAAACCATGTACCGACGCTAACCTGCGACGTCAGCGCGGCGACAAGGCCCAACGCTTTCGATTCGATTACGACTGGCCCCTGCCCACGTGGGTCCCTTCCTGGTCCGGAACGCCGCCACCTAGGCTGCGACCGTGGCTGCCCGGGTTTTGGTGATCGAGGACGACAAGATGATGGCGGAGGTCCTGATCGCCTATCTGGACCGGGCCGGCTATCAGGTGGACTGGGCTGCCGAAGGTGGCACGGCGCTGACCGCGTGGCAACGGACCTCGCCTGACGTGGTCATCCTCGACATCATGCTGCCGGGAATCTCCGGTCTGGAGATCCTGCGCCGCCGACGGCACGACGGAGACCACGCCGCGGTCATCATGCTCTCGGCGCGTGGCGAGGAGGAGGACCGTCTGGTGGGCTTGGAGACCGGTGCCGACGACTACGTGGTCAAGCCCTTCTCACCGCGCGAGGTGGTGCTGCGGGTCGAGGCGCTGCTCCGCCGGACGGAGCGGCTCGCCGGTTCGCAGCTGCTCAACCAGCTGCTCCGGATCGGCCAGCTCCGGATCGACGTTGCCGTGCACACCGCCACCATCGATGACCGCACCCTCAGCCTGACCACGCGCGAGTTCGACCTGCTGGCGTTCCTGGCCGCCCACCCGGGGCAGACCTTCAGCAAGGAAGAGCTGCTGCGCCGGGTCTGGGGCTGGAGCTTCGGCGACACCTCGACGGTCACCGTGCACGTCCGTCGGCTGCGGGAGAAGCTGGAGCGCGACCCCTCCGATCCGCAGCTGGTGCTGACCGTCGGGCGCGCCGGCTATCGGATGGCCCGCGACGACGAGCTCGACCAGGGCGCGGGACATCGCGCATGAGCGACACCCTGACCATCCTCGCCCTAACCCTTGTCACCTGTGTGGGTGTCGGGCTGATCGGTGCCTGGCTGCTGCACGTCGTCCGGCGTCGTTCACTGCGCCATCAGCTGACGATCGCCACCCTGGTGCCGGTGGTCGCGGTGGCCGCTGCGGTGGTGGTCAACGTCCAGTTCATGTTCTTGTCCAGCCACGACTCGGTCGTGATCCTGATCGCCCTGGTGACGTCTCTGGTGTTGGCCCTGGTGGGGGCCTATCTCGTGATGCGCCGGATCGTCGATGCCTCGCAGCAGGTCGGGGTGGGGTTGCAGCAGCTCGTCACCGACTCCTCCTCGCCGATCGCCTCCGCCTCCGGCCACACGAAGCTTGGGTCGGGATCCGACCTGCCCCAGGAGCTGGCCCAGGTGCTGACCGATCTGGCTGAGACCCGACGCACCCTGGCGGAGTCGCGGATTCGCGAGCGGGCGGCCGAGCAGTCACGGCGTGAGCTGGTCAGCTTCATGTCCCACGACCTGCGGACGCCGCTGGCCGGCCTCCGGGCGCTGTCCGAAGGGCTCGAGGACGGGGTGATCGCCGACGTACCGCGGGCCTTGTCCCACCTGCGCAGCACCGTGGGCCGGATGACCGGTCTCGTCGACGACCTTTTCGCCCTGTCCCGCGTGCAGGGCGAGCCGAGGACCAAGCAGCAGCAGCTGGTGTCGTTGACCGAGCTGATCACCGACGTGGCGTCGGAGGCCACCGCGACGGCCGCAGCCCGGCAGGTGGCTCTCGACCTGGAGGTGCCCGCGAGCGATCGGCTGGCGGTGCTGGGCGCACCCGATGACCTGACCCGGGCGCTGGCCAACCTGGTGGCCAACGCGATCCGGCACACCGAACCGGGTATGCGGGTCCACCTCACGGGGCGGCGTGGCGAGGACGGACGGGTGCAGGTCGCCGTCGTCGACGCGTGCGGTGGCATTCCGGAGGACAGCCTCTCCCGAGTCTTCGACACCGGTTGGCGCGGCACCCCGTCGCGGACCGGGGACGACGGCGGCGCCGGGCTGGGGCTGGCCATCGCCCGCGGCGTCGTCCAGTCTCACGACGGCCGGATCGCGGTCCGCAATGTCGACGGCGGGTGCCGCTTCGAGGTCGACCTGCCCTCGCCCGCGGCGGCCGAGCCGACGCGATGAGGGTGCTGCTCACCGGTGGCGCCGGCTTCATCGGCTCGGTGGTGCACGGTCAGCTCGTCGGCCTCGGTCACGAGGTCGAGGTGCTCGACCGGGTCGTGGATCCCCACGATGACGTCACCGACCTGGCCCGGGTGCGATCTGCACTGCGCGGCTGTCAGGCCGTCGTGCACCTGGCGGCCAAGGTGGGGCTCGGGGTCGCGCTGAGCGACATCGACGACTACGTGCGGCAGAACGACCTGGGGACAGCGATCGTGCTCCGAGCGGCGGCCGAGACCAGGGTGGGTCGCGTCGTCTTCGCGTCGTCCATGGTGGTCTACGGCGAGGGGTCCTACGCCTGTTCCGAGCACGGGCCGGTGCCCGCGCCACCCCGCACCGAAGCCGATCTGCGACAGGGTCGGTTCGAGCCCGGATGCCCTCGGTGCGGCCGGGCCCTGGCGCCGGGCCTGGTGCCGGAGTCCGCCCCGCTCGATCCCCGCAACGTCTACGCCGCGACCAAGGTGCACGGTGAGCAGCTGGCGGCCATCTGGTGCCGGGAGACCGGCGGTTCGGTGGCGGCGCTGCGGTTCCACAACGTCTACGGGCCGGGGATGCCCCGCAACACCCCGTACGCCGGCGTCGCCTCCCTCTTCCGCGCCAGTCTGGAGCAGGGCCGGCCCGCCGAGGTCTTCGAGGACGGTCGGCAGCGGCGTAACTTCATCCACGTCGATGACGTGTCCCGGGCCGTCCTGGCTGCGGTCAGCGCGGACCTGTCGCCGGGAGTCACCGCACTCAACATCGGTACCCCGCACGTCACCACCATCGGGCAGATGGCCGCCGGGCTGACGGCGGCCCTCGACGGTCCCAAGCCGGTCATCACCGGTCGCTATCGGCTCGGCGACGTGCGACACATCACCGCGGACTGCAGCGCCGCCACCCGGGTGCTCGGCTGGCGCGCCGAGATCGAGCTCACCGAGGGCATTCGATCGCTGCTGTCGGTCAAGCCGGCCTGAGCTCGGGTCGGAGGCCACCCCCGAGGGTGCGGAGGCCGCCACGGCAGGCGATCAGGCGTGGCTCCTCACGCGTCAGCGGTCACGGCTTGACCGGTGGTTGCGGCAGCTCCTCGTCGGTGGACCTGATCCGCTCCCCGACGATGCGGAAAGCGAGAAAAACGCCGGCACTGATGACGGCGAGGACGCCGATCAGGACGGCGAACAGCACTGGCATCGTCATGTGGTTGAACATGGTCACTCGTTCCGTCGTAGGGTCTCTTCGAGCCTAAGGACCGAGCGGGCGGATGACCCTTACGGCTGACGAACGTCCAAGCCGTGCCCCTCCCAGGGCGACCGGAACGTGGCCGGCAGCGGCAACCTCGGCTGGTGTGGTCGCCTGGGACCATCCGGACGAAGAGATCGCCAGGTACCCGGTCGAACCGCTTGCGGTTCGACCAGGACCCGGCGATCTCCGGTGAGGCCCTAGAGAGTCTGGGCGGACACGATGAACGGGGCAGCGGCCGCCAGGACCTTGCCCTTGGCGACGGGGGTCTCGAACGGGCCCTTGTAGACGCCGCCTTCGGCCTTCTTGCCGGCCAGGCTGCCGAGGATCGCGGCGTGCCGGGCTTCGATGCCGAAGATGCTGGCCGCTGCGGAGAGCAGGGCCTTGTCCTTGAACAGCGACGGAGCCGCGCCGAGGTAGGCACCGACTCCCAGGTTCTCGAAGGTGTAGGCGGTCTCGAGGTAGCTGGTCTTGGACTTGAAGGCCCCACCGAAGTCGACCTGCGGCGCCGAGACGGCCGTCTCGCCCTGGTCGCTGATGATGCCTTTGATCGCGACCACGTGAGCCTTCTCGTCCTTCTCGATCGCCTCGAGGTACCGCTTCGCCTTTCCGTCCAGCAGGTTGGCATTGTTTCCCTGGCGATAGAACTCTGCTTCCAGGTATTCCAACGTCAGGGCGTAGTTCAACACGTCCAGGGAGTTCTTGAAGTCTCCATCGGCGGCGAACGCAAACTTCGTACCGATCATCTGGAGGGCAATAGCACCGGGAATGACGGTGACGGCGCCTTTGATCAGATCTCTGCGGTTCATGGTCTGGTTTCCTTCTCTACGACTTGATGAAAGGTCCGGCGGCTTTGAGCACCGCGGCCATGGACTTGTGGTTTTCGAAGGAGGCCGGGAACGGGTTTCCGCCCAGCAGATCGGCCACGATGGCCGCGTGACGCGACTCCACGCCCGCAATGGCGGCCGCGCTCTTGAGCAGCTCCGGGTCGTCGATGCGGGGGACCTGGCCGTGATAGGCCGTGACTCCCAGCTCCTCGAACGCCGAGGCCGTGGTCAAGAACTTCGTCTTGCTGGTGAACGTGCCGGCCGGGAACACGAAGGAGGGCTTGGCGGCCGGCTTGCCGCCCATGTCCTTGATCACCGACGTCAGCACCGTGACGTGCTGCTGCTCGTGGTCACGGATGGGGCTGACCAGCTCGAGGGAACGTCCCTTGAGCGAGCCTCCCTTGAGGCCCTTGGTGTAGAACTCGGCCTCGAGATACTCCAACGTCAACGCGTAGTTGAGGATCTCGAGGTCGTTGGCTGTGGCGTCGGCGAAGGCCGTCTTGTCGTTGCGCGACCCCGCTACGAGGGAGGAACCGACGCCGACGAGGGCGGCGACCTTGATGAAGTTACGTCGTGCCGACTCGTCGCGGAACTTGACCACGGGCTTGCCGTCGAACACGACCGGCGGGGGGCCGTCGGGCCGCGGGCCGAGGACTGACTCTTGGAACTCGTTCATGTCAGGTACGTCTTTCTGTTCGGATGGGTGTTCGGGGATGAATGACGCTCCGTGTCGATCGAGCAGGATGGTCGCGGCTCCTAGTCCGTGCGGGGTTGACTGCTGCGTGGTTCCCGAGATGTGGGGGTCCAGAAAGGTGTGGACCAGCGTTCGCCCTAGCCATCGAGGTCAGCGCGGACGACGATGCGGAAGATCGGGTTGCCTTCGGGGTGGCAGGCGAAGAGGGTGACCGTCCGGGAGCTGGGGTCGCTGGGCTGCTGGAGGACGAAGTCCTTGAACTTCGCCTCGCGGACGATGGTCGTCTTCTTCACCTGGAACGTCACCGGTTTGCGGCCCTTCACCGTGATCACGATCTTGTCGCCGTGCCTGAGCAGGTTCAGGTACTTGAAAGGTGCGGTGTGGGTGTTGCGGTGGCCGGACAGCACGGAGTTGCCCTCCTGACCCGGCAGCACGGTGCCCGGCCAGTGGCCCGGCCCGTGGTCCAACGCTGCGGCATAGACCCCTTCGCCGAACGAGACGTTCAGTCCGATCCTCGGGATCGCCACCCGGCCCAGCTTCTGGTAGGGGCCCGGCGTGGTCTTCACCTTCGCCACCGCGGCGGCCGAGACCGGCATGTCATAACCCGCTCGTGCCGTGGCCGTCAGGTCCTTCACCGAGGCGGCGCTGGGTGCCGGCACCCGGGTCGTCTTCGCCCGGCCGGTGACCGCCTGGGAGTGGGCCAGCACGATGATCGCCGAGGGGTCGTTGCTCGGCGCCCCTTCGGCTGAGTGCTGCCAAGGCCACGGGACGAACCACGGGCCGCCCGCGCAGACCGGAATCAGCAGCGCGAACAGCCAGGTGCTGCGGCGACCACGAGGGTGCGGCACAGGTGCCACCGGGGTCAGAGGCGCCTCATCAGTCGGCGCCGATGCCTGGTGCTGGCCCTGGAAACTGGACAGATATCGACGGACCCGCTGAGCGAGTTCTTTCGGGATAAGGGTGCCTCGTCTTCTCGATGACCTACTGCCGTGCCCCAAGTTTGCGTACCGTCGATCCATGATCAACAATCCTCGCAACAGTGTTCTGTTAGGCACCCTATTTTGTCAAGCGGGGTGGCAATAAACCTTTATCTAGCAAACGCGGAGCAAAATGACTGCAGTTCATATTGTCAGTGGGCACGATACGGAGAACAAGAGCCGTCTGATGTGGGGCGAATACCGGCAGGTCTCGAATTGCTCGGCCCCCACGCGTCGTTCATCGCTCGGCACGGTCCGCGGGATCGTCGGCCCAGGATCCTTGGTCCCCGTCGCGGCGGGACTTTAGCCTCCTGTCCACAGCCCGAGCGAACCGTACGTTGGAACCAACGACGACCCATCGAAGCTCTGTCGAGGGGATCAGCCCCCTGACCTGGAGGAAAGATCATGACCGTGACATCTCAGAAGCTCTGGCAACCTGCCTATCGCGGCGGCCGGCTCGAAGACCTCGAGTACGCGGAGTGCAGACGGCTGCTGGTCGCGACCAGCGTCGGACGCCTCGCGTACACCACTGACGACGAGCCGCACATCGTGCCCATAAACTACGTCCTCTTCGACGAGCACCTCGTCTTTCGCACCTCGCGCGACAACGAGGTGGCCGGTTCCGCAGTCGGTCAACCGGTGGCGTTCGAGGTGGACAAGATCGACGAGTTCCTGCAGGCCGGCTGGAGCGTCGTGGTGACTGGCATCGCCGAAGAACTGCCCGGCAGGTCGCTGCGGGCGATGGACGTGGGCGAGACCCCGGAGCCGTGGGCCTCGGGAGTGCGTTCGCTGTATCTCCGCATTCCGCTGACCCGCGTCACCGGCCGCAGGGTTCATCCCGTCTGAGGACCCGTACGCCCACGACCTGCGCGATCAGCGGGCAACTCCCCTTCGGCGCAACCGACGTCACGGGTTGGCGGTTTGGGGGACTACTGGGCGATGAAGTCGATCAGCGCTCGGTTGAACTCGTCGGCGTGCGTGACGTTGACCCCGTGCGGACCGCCCTTGATCAGCACCAGTGAGCTGCCGGTGATCGCCTGATGGCTGCGCTCGCCGCTGACCTCGAAGGGCACGATCTGGTCGGAGTCACCATGGATGATCAGGGTGGGCACGTCAACGGCCGCGACGTCGGGGCGGAAGTCCGTCCGCGCGAAGGCGGCGATGCAGTCCAGCGTGC
This sequence comes from Propionibacteriales bacterium, assembly GCA_038238065.1. Taxonomy (GTDB): domain Bacteria; phylum Actinomycetota; class Actinomycetes; order Propionibacteriales; family Propionibacteriaceae; genus Microlunatus. Next base: position 20,197 of record JBBRYD010000058.1, read on the forward strand.
CCTTCGGTGAGGCGATGGCGGCCAGGTCGCGGTTGTAGACCCGGGCCGGCTCACTGACGAGCTTGGAGAGCAGTCCGGCCTTGAAGAAGTTAGCCACGAACTCGTCCAGGAACTTGAGCCGGTCGCCTCTCACGCCGTCCTCGAAGGCGGCGATCGTCGCCTCGTCCAGGCCACCGTCGGGGTTGTCGTCGGCCTTGTAGAGGTAGGGCGGCACCGCCGAGGCGAGCACGGCCTTGGCGACACGTCCCGAACCGTAGCGGCTCAGGTAGCGGACGACCTCACCACCGCCCATCGAGAAGCCGACGAGCGTCGCGCCGGTGACGTCGAGATGCTCGAGCAGGGCGTTGAGGTCAGCGGCGAAGGTGTCGTAGTCGTAGCCGTTCCACGGCTGGGACGAGCCGCCGAAACCGCGGCGGTCGTAGGTGATGACCCGGTGCCCGGCGTCGATCAGCGGCGCGATCTGGTACTCCCAGGATCGGCCGCTCAACGGCCAACCGTGGATCAGCACCACCGGCGTGCCGGTGCCGAGATCTTCGTAGTACAGCTCGATCGGGTGGCCGTTCTCGGTTTCGACAGCGATCAGGGCCATCTCTGCTCCTCGCACTCGTGCTCGACAGCTGCATGGATCACCGCAACTCGGTTACCGCGTTAACGTACACGCGACGCCAGCACGCAGATCGCGGCTGGCACCGAGAGCAACGGAAGGCGTCCATGGACTGGGTCGACGCCGGCTTTCTCGTGCTCGCAGGTGTGGGCTCGGGCCTGGTCGGCTACGGCGCGGGACTGGCCTCGCTGATCTCCTACCCGGCCCTGTTGGCGGTGGGTCTGGCGCCGTTGGGGCCGGGAGCGGACCAACACCGGGGGGGGCCGGTGGGCGGCCGGCGGGGGGGGTGGGACGCGGAGGCCGCGCAGACGGCCCCCCCCCCGCGGGGGGGGC
>JBBRYD010000059.1:0-20530 GCA_038238065.1 Propionibacteriales bacterium
GACCTCGACGACCTCGGACGGGTGGTCGATGTGCTTCCAGGACAGCTCGGAGACGTGGACGAGACCGTCGACGCCGCCGAGGTCGACGAACGCACCGAAGTTGACGATCGACGAGACGACGCCCTCGCGGACCTGGCCCTTCTGCAGCTGGGTGAGGAAGTTCTGCCGCACCTCGGACTGCGTCTGCTCGAGCCAGGCTCGACGCGACAGGACCACGTTGTTGCGGTTCTTGTCCAGCTCGATGATCTTGGCCTCGAGCTCCATGCCCACGTAGGGCTGCAGGTCGCGGACGCGTCGCATCTCGACCAGCGACGCGGGCAGGAAGCCGCGCAGACCGATGTCGATGATCAGGCCGCCCTTGACGACCTCGATGACGTGACCGGTGACGACACCGTCCTCTTCCTTGATCTTCTCGATCGTTCCCCAGGCGCGCTCGTACTGAGCCCGCTTCTTGGAAAGGATGAGACGGCCTTCTTTGTCCTCTTTCTGCTGGACAAGGGCCTCGATCTCGTCGCCGACGCTGACCACGTCGAACGGGTCCACATCGTGCTTGATGGAGAGCTCTTTGGAAGGGATGACCCCTTCGGTCTTGTAGCCGATGTCGAGCAGGACTTCGTCCCGGTCGACCTTGACGACGGTACCGGTGACGATGTCGCCATCGTTGAAGTACTTGATCGTCGCGTCGATGGCGGCAAGAAATGCTTCGGGTGAATCGAGGTCGTCAAATGCGACCTGGGGGGGTGCCTCGAGGGAGGACGTCATGTAGTAGGGCTCCGATAGTGGATGTCAGTGAGTTTCTGGTGTGCTGCAGCCCGATCCGTAAAAGCCGAGGGATCAACTGCTGCTGACGACTGACCGACCCATACGAGCGTGACCTACTCCGTCCGAAGTCGTGCAGGCCACAGCGCCTGAACAGAATACCTGCAGGCGGCGACGAGAATCAATTCCCTCACTCCCCGCTCAGGTCCCCGCCAACGCCCGTGCCACGCCTCGCGCCTCCAGGCCGATCTCGTGCAGAAGCCCGGACAGCTCGACGGTGATACCCACGAAGTGCAGTCCTGGAGCCCCAGGAACGGTCTCTTCGCCGTGAACCACTGGCAGTCCGTGCGCGTCCAGCACCCCGAGATGGCCGACCAGCGACTCCAGGGCCGGGCGAAACCCCGTACCGCAGACCACCCGATCGGGATGGAGAGCGGTTCCGTCGGCGAGGTGGACCGCGTCCTCAGTCAGGTGGTCCACCGCCGCCACGACGGTGATCCGTCCGGCTCGGACGTGGTCCACGAACCCGTGGTCGAGCACCGGGACCGTCCGGGTCCTCAGGAACTGGCTGAACCCGCCGGTCGGGGCGGGCAGCCCGTATGCGGCCAGGTCGGGCACGCTGACCTTGCGGAGCAGGGCCGAGGCCGGGTTCATCACCAGCTCCGGTGCCCGCTTCATGGTCAGGCCGACGAGCTGGCTCGGCACGCCGAGGCTGGACCGGCGGACGATGTTGGGCGGTGTCCGCACCGACAGCTTTACGCTGGCCCCAGCCTCGGCCAGCTCGGCCGCGACCTCCGCGGCGGAGTTGCCGACCCCGACGACCAGCACCTGCTGGCCCGCGTATCCCAAGGCGTTGCGGTACTCGGAGGTGTGGATCATCGGGTGGGTGTAGACGTCGCGCCCGGGCCAGTCAGGGATGAAGGGCAGCCGGCTGTAGCCCGTGGCGATGACGACCGTCTTCGTCCACCGGGTCGTCACCGGCGCGTCGGAAACCGGCTCGGGTTCGGTTACCGAAGTGGTCGAGTGACCTGTCGGCACGGTGGTCACCCGCCAGCCGGCGCCATCGGCGTCGACCCGGGTCGCACAGGTGCCCAGCTCGGGCTCCAGGTTGAAGTGCGCCGCGTAGTCGCTGAGGTAGTCGGCGAAGTCGTCCTTGGACACCCACCGTCCGTAGCGGCGCAGGATCGGCACCCCCGGCAGCCCGGACAGCGACCGCATCGTGTGCAGCCGCAGACCGTCCCAGCGGGCCCGCCACGAGCCGCCCACTTCCGTGCCCTGCTCCACGAGCGTCGCCCGCTGACCCTGCTGGGCCAACGCCGCGGCCACGGCCAGACCGGCCGGTCCTCCGCCCACGATGATCACTCAGGCACTGTATCCACGACGTGACCGCCGGGCGTGCGAGCCAACGCAGCAGCCCGCACGTGCTGCGGAGGCGAAGGATCGAACGTCATGGCCGACACCGTCGTACCACGTCGCCGGCGCCGAGTCAGCGCAGATAGCTGGCGCCGTTGAAGTCGACCACCGCGCCCGACGCCCATTCGGCGCTGGGATCGGCCAGGGTCACCACCGCCTGAGCCACCTCGTCGGCCGACGCGACCCGGCCGAACGGGCTCTGCCCTCTGATGGCCTCACCCGCCGGACTGTCGAGAATGCCTGCCGCCATGTCGGTCGCGATGAACCCGGGCGCCAGGCTCACCACGGAGATGCCGACCGGCGCCAGCGCGACGGCCATCGACTGTCCGAATGCGTGCAGCCCTGCTTTGCTCGCCCCGTAGGCCGGAACATCGGGTTCGCCGCGGTAGGCGCCCCGCGAGCCGATGTTGACGATGCGCCCCGTGGGCAGGCCGGCGGCCGGCGGCACCGCAGCCATGTGCCGGGCCAGGCACCACGTGAGGTTGGCGGGTCCCATCAGGTTGGTGGCCAGGGTGGTCCGCCACGCCTGAACCCAGTCGTCGTAGCTCACGTCGGTGATGCGGTGGTCACCGCGGCGGCTGCCGCCGGCGGCCGGGTCGAGAAACAGGGCGGCGTTGTTGACCAGGACGTCCACCCGTCCCAGCGCGTCAACGGCTTCCTGAGCGAGCCGTTGGACCTCGGTGGGATCGGCGACGTCGGCCCGGACCAGGGCATGGCCGGAGCCCGGGAGGCTGTCCAGCAGCTCTCGCGCCTGGTCCTCTGCCGCGCGGAAATGGACGGCCACCCGGTCGCCGGCGCGCGCGAAGGCGCGCGCCGTGGCGGCCCCGACACCGCGAGAGGACCCGGTGACGAGCACGCCCCGCGACGGCGACATCAGTGCGCCGCGTCGTGCCAGGAGCGACCGACCCCGATGGAGACGTCGAGCGGCACGGTCATCGCCACCGCGTGACCCATCTTGTCGCGCACCAGCTCCTCCAGCGCCTCCCGTTCACCGGGCGCGATCTCGAAGACCAGCTCGTCGTGCACCTGGAGCAGCATCCGGCTCTTCAAGCCCCGATCGAACAGCGCCTGCTCGACGTCGAGCATGGCCACCTTGATGATGTCGGCGGCCGAGCCCTGGATGGGCGCGTTGAGGGCCATCCGCTCAGCCATCTCCCGACGCTGCCGGTTGTCGCTCATCAGGTCGGGTAGATAGCGTCGTCGGCCCAGGATCGTCTGGGTGAACTCGGTGCTGCGCGCTCCGGCGACCAAGGAGCGCAGGTAGTCGCGGACGCCCCCGAACCTGACGAAGTACTCGTCCATCAGCGCCTTGGCCTCTGACGTGTCGATGGTCAGCTGCTGGCTCAGGCCGTAAGCGCTCAGCCCGTAGGCCAGGCCGTAGTTCATCGCCTTGATCTTGGCCCGTTCGGCCTGGGTGACCCGGTCGGCCGGGACGCCGAAGACCCGGGAGGCGGTCACGGTGTGGAAGTCGATCCCCGACTGGAACGCCTCGATCAGGGCCTCGTCGGCGCTCGCGTGGGCCATGATCCGCATCTCGATCTGCGAGTAGTCAGCCGACATCAGCGACTCGTACCCGGTGCCCACCACGAAGGCCTCGCGGATCCGCCGGCCCTCCTCGGTCCGGATCGGGATGTTCTGCAGGTTGGGCTCGGTGCTGGACAGCCGCCCGGTCGCGGCGATCGTCTGCACGTAGGTGGTGTGGATGCGGCCGTCGTCCGCCACCGACTTCAGCAGCCCCTCCACGGTCTGCTTCAGCCGGATCGCGTCCCGGTGGATCAGCATCTGAGCCAGGAACGGGTGCTCGGTCTTGAGGTAGAGCTGTTGCAGGGCCTCGGCGTCGGTGGTGTAGCCCGTCCGCGTCTTGCGGGTCTTGGGCATCCCGAGCTCGTCGAAGAGAACGACCTGCAGCTGCTTGGGCGAGCCGAGGTTGACCTGCTTCCCGAGCACCCGGTACGCCTCGTCGGCGGCCCGGGTCACGGTGGCCCCGAACTCGGACTCGAGGGCATGCAGATGGTCCAGGTCAACCGCGACCCCGGTCTGTTCCATCCGAGCCAGCGTCCGTAGCAACGGCAGCTCCACCCCGTTGAGCAGGCTGGTGCCGCCCCGCTCTTCGACCTCGGCGTCCAGGGCGTTGGCCAGGTCGATCACCGCCCGCGCCCGGACCATGGCGGACTCGACGGCGATCGGCGTGCCGGAGTTGTCGTCGCCGAAGTCGAGAGCCTGCTGGTCGGGGTCGAGCGTCTCCGCCGCCTCCACCTTCAGCTCGCGTTTGAGATAGCGGATGGTCAGGTCGGCGAGGTCGAAGGTGCGCTGATCGGGCCGGGTCAGATAGGCCGCGAGCTGGGTGTCCGACGTCAGGCCGGCCAGATCCCAGCCGCGGGCCCAGAGCGCCAGGAGCGGACCCTTCGCGTCGTGCATCGCCTTGGCGTAGGCCGGGTCGGCCAGCCAGGCGGCCAGCGCGTTCTCGTCGGCGGGCAACAGCTCGGCCGTGTCGAGGTAGGCCGCCTCTCCGTCCCCGGCGGCCAGGGCCAGCGCCGAGATGTCGCCGCCGCCGGAACCCCAGTGCCCGATGACGTCGATCCCGGTCCGTGCCCCGGTGGCGTGAGCTCCGAGCCACGCTGCGAGCTCGCCCGGCTCCAGCACCGTGCCGGTCACCTCGAAGCCACCGTCGGGCACGATGTCCTCGGCCGGCAGCGTCTCCAACAGCCGGTCGCGCAGCACCCGGAACTCCAGCCCGTCGAACAGCTGATGGGTCGCTTCACGGTTCCAGTCGCGGCGGAGCAGGTCGTCCACCTGCGCGGTCAGGTCGAGGTCCAGGATGAGTGCGTTGATGCGCCGGTTGCGTTCGACGTCTTCGATCCGCTCCTTGAACGCCTCGGCCGCCTTGCCCTTCAGCTCGCCCGAGTGCAGGATCAGCTCCTCCAACCCGCCGTAGGTCTCCAGCCACTTCGCCGCCGTCTTGGGGCCGACCCCGGGCACCCCGGGCAGGTTGTCGCTCGTCTCGCCGACCAGCGCGGCCAGGTCGGGATAGCGGCTCGGGGCCACGAAGTAGCGCTCCTCCACCGTCTGTGGGGTCATCCGCGCCAGGTCGGAGACCCCTTTGCGGGGATAGAGCACGGTGACCCGGTCGGAGACCAGCTGGAACGCGTCGCGGTCGCCGGTGCAGATCAGCACGTCGAACCCCTGCGCCTCCGCCTGGGTCGCGAGGGTGCCGATCACGTCGTCGGCCTCGAAGCCATCCTTCTCGATGTGGATGATGTTCAGCACGTCCAACACTTCCTTGACCAGATCCACCTGACCGTTGAACTCGTCGGGCGACTTGGAGCGGTTGGCCTTGTACTCGGAGTAGACCTCGGCCCGGAACGTGTGCCGGGACACGTCGAAGGCCACGCCGAGGTGAGTCGGCGCCTCGTCGCGCAGGACGTTGATCAGCATCGAGGTGAAGCCGAACACCGCATTGGTGTGCTGGCCGGTCTTGGTCGAGAAGTTCTCCACCGGCAGCGCGTAGAACGCCCGGTAAGCCACCGAGTGACCGTCGATCAGCAACAGCTTCGGGCGCTCGGTGACCGCTGTTGAGCCGCCCGGGGCGGTCGTGGGCTTCTTGGCTGGAGGCACGGCACGACTCTATCCGCGGCTCCTGACAATTACCGCGGGCCACAGCCCTGCACGCGCAGCCGACAGGTGCGTCAGGATTGCCGTCGACAAGATGTCGATTCTCGGCCCTGGCACGCATCGACCAGGTGAAGGTGGGAGACACCCGCCGACAAGGGAGCAGACGATGAGCACGTACCTGTTGTTGATCTACGACGAGATGGCCCGGCGCGCGGCAGCCGACGAGGTATTCACGGCCGAGATGCACGCTCGACACGGACGTTTCGCCGACACTCACGCCGCCGCGATACGCGGCGGGGCACCGCTGGCCGACGCCGACACCGCGACCTCGATCCGGCAGGACGAGACGGCGGGGTGACGATTTCCGACGGCGTCTTCGTGGAGTCCAAGGAGATCCTGGGTGGCTTCTACCTGGTCGAGGCCGCCGATCTGGATGAGGCGCTCACCATCGCCAAGGACCTCCCCGCGCCGTACGGCGGCGTGGAGGTACGGCCGGTCCTGTGACGTGACGACGGTCCGCGAGATCGAGGTCGTCCTGCACGACGTGAAGCGCCGCGAGTGGGGACGCATCATGGCCATCGCGGCGAGGGTCGCCCGCGACCTCGATCTGGCGGAGGACTGCGTCCAGGACGGCTTCGTACAGGCGCTCCGGGTCTGGCCCCGCGATGGTGTGCCCACGACCCCGGCAGCCTGGCTCACCACGGTCGCGTGCCGTCGGGTGATCGAGGTACGCCGCCGGGAGCAGAACCTGAGGCAGAAGCTGCCTCTGCTCACCGTTGCTCCCGACGAAGCGGACGGCGACGCCAAGGATGGGGACGGACCCGACGCGTTCGTCAACATGCCCGACGACCGGATGCGCCTGATCTTCACGTGCCGCCACCCGGCCCTCGACCCGGAAGCGCGGGTCGCACTGACCTTGCGGTTGGTGTGCGGGCTGTCGTCGAGCGACGTCGCACGGTGCTTCCTGGTCAGTCGCACCACCGTGCAGGCCCGCCTCACGCGGGCCAAGAAGAAGATCGCCAGGGCCGGTATCCCCTACCGGATCCCCCGACACGAGGACCTGCCCGCGCCGTTGCTCGTCGTCCTCGACTGCCTCCACCTGCTTTACACGGCGGGTCACGTGGCCACCAACGGCCAGAACCTGGTCCGCGACGACCTCACCCGAGGCGGCCTGGAGCTGGCCCGGCTGGTGCAGGAGCTGTTCCCGCAGGACGCCGAGACCAACGCGTTGCTGGCGCTCATCCTGCTCACCGAGGGGCGCCGAGCCGCTCGGCTGGACGAGCTCGGACGGCTGTTACCTCTTCAGTCGCAGGACCGCAGCCGCTGGGACCGTAGTCTCATCCTCGACGGGGACCGGCTGCAGCGGCAGTCCCTGCAGAGCAGTCCGACGGGCCGCTTCGCGCTGCTGGCCACGGTCACCGCGCTGCACGACCAGGCCGCCAGCTGGGACGACACCGAGTGGGACCAGATCGCGGGCGTCTACGCATGATGCTTGGACCACTGGCCGAGCCCGGTCGTCGCCCTCAACCGGGCCATCGCTCACGGCTTCCACACCGGGCCGGAGGAGGGACTCCGGCTGCTGTCCGCCCTCCAGCACGAGCCCGCACTCGCCACCTACCCCTACCTCTATGCAGCGCTCGCCGAGTTCCACGGCCAGCTCGGCGAGCACCCGCAGGCCGCCGATCACCTGGACGAGGCCATCAGGCTGGCCGGAAACGACGCCGACGTCGCCCACCTGCGCGCCAAGCTGGCAGCCCTGCGTGCCTAGGGTGGGCCCATACCGACGCCTCAGCGGTGCCCGCCTGGTTCGCCCACATGCACAGCGCCCTCGACGACAAGATGGGCCTCGAGGTGCTGGAGCTGAGCGCGGATCGTGTCGTCGGGCGGATGCCGGTCGAAGGCAACACCCAGCCGATGGGTCTGTGGCACGGGGGCGCCTCCTGCGTGCTGGCCGAGACGCTGGCCTCTATCGGGGCCGCCGCTCACGCCTGGCCGGATCGCCTGGCCTTCGGGGTGGACATCAACGCCACCCACCACCGTTCGGCCGCCACCGGCTGGGTCACCGGGACCGCGACTGCGCTGCGACTAGGCCGGACGGTGGTCAGCTACGGCGTCGTCATCGCCGACGAGAACGGCGAGCGCATCTGCACGGCGCGGGTCACCTGTCAGGTGGCTCCGGCGCGCCGTACCCCCGTCGACCTGCTCCCCCCACCCTCGTAGGCGAGGCCAGCAGCCCCGCGACACCGCACACCTGCGTGCCCTGACGCAACAAACCACCCGTTACCGCGCGTATTTCTCCAAATACGCATCGCTGCGGCTAGCATCGGCAACAATGTTGGCGGCAAGCAAGCAAAACGAGCAGTATCACCTTAACCGCGCGGACACAACGGTTAACAAGGTGGACATAACCCTGAGCGAGGCTGCCAGGGTCTCGTGGCGTGACCAGAGCCGTAGGAAACCGGGTTCTTCGGGGTTGCTCGTGACAGTCAGCACCAGTCGCTCCGGCGACGTACACCACGTCGGGTCGCCCTCGGGCAGCCCGACGACAACCGATCGTCGCACCAGGCGCCGATCGGTAGTCCCTGAGGAGGAATTTTGCAAGCACGTCTGATCACCCGCGTGATGGTCGTCGGGGCTGTGACCGCTCTGGCCATCACCGGTTGCGCCAAGAACGCCACCACCGGATCGACCGGAGGTGGAAGCAAGGCCCTCGTGGTCTCCACCGACCTACCGCTGCAGGGCTCCAGCGCCACGCAGTCCGACGACACCAACAAGCTCATCCAGCTGTATCTCGACCAGGTGGGCGGCAAGGCCGGTGACTACACGGTCACCCTGAAGCCCTACGACGACGCCACCGCCGCGAAGGGTGCGTGGGACGACGCGGCCTGCGCCAAGAACGCAACCGACCATGTCGCCAACGAGGGCGAGGTCGCCGTGATGGGCACCTTCAACTCCGGCTGCGCCAAGATCGAGGTCCCCACTCTCAACCAGGACTCCAGCGGCCCGATGCTGATGGTTTCCCACGCCAACACGAACCCGGGCCTGACCAAGACCTGGGAGACCGGCGAACCCGATAAGTACTACCCGGCCGGCAAGCGCAACTACGCCCGCGTGGTGACCACCGACGACTACCAGGGCAACGCGGCGGCAGCTTTCGCCAGCGCTGACCTGAAGGTCAAGAAGTGCTTCGTGCTGAACGACAACCAGACCTACGGGCTGGGCGTGGCGCGGCAGTTCGCCTCGGCCGCGAAGAAGTCCGGGATCGACATCGTGGGCGAGCAGGCGTGGGACGTCAAGCAGCCCAACTACACGGCACTCTTCCAGGCGGTCAAGGCCTCCAACGCGGACTGCGTCTACCTGGGCGGGATCTACGACAACAACGGTGGCCAGCTGGTCAAGGACAAGGTCGCCGTGCTCGGAGACAACAGCAAGGTCAAGATGCTCGGTCCGGACGGCTTCACCGGCTATCCCGACCTGCTCAAGCTGCCCCAGTCCGACGGCATGTACCTGACCTTCGCCGGCCTGACGACCGACCAGCTGACCGAAGCCGGCGGTCCTCCGGCCAAGCTGATCGAAGCGTTCAAGAGCAAGTACGGCAAGGTCCCCAGCGGCAACTACCCGCTGTACGGCGTCGCCGGCATGCAGGTCATCCTGGCGGCGATCGCCAAGTCCGACGGCACCCGGGCGGGCGTGACCAACGCTGTGCTCGGTGGGGAGGGCATCACCATTCCCAAGGCCGACTCGGTCACCGGTAAGGAGATCAAGATCGACCCGGCCACCGGCGACACCACCGCGAAAGACATCACGGTGGAACTCATCAAGGGTGGCAAGGAGACCTTCCTGAAGGCTCAATCCGTTCAGTGAGCTGAACGGCCGGGCCCGGAGCGATCCGGGCCCGGCTCTTCACCCGCCACTCGTTTTTTCGTGAGGCTCGCTTTCCCCTTCGGCTCGGCACGGCCGCACCGGCCACGAAAGGTTCGCGCACATGGCAACAGCAACGCTCGCTCTCGGTACCCCCCGAAAGGCCAAGGTCCGCCTCGGGCCGGTGGTGGAGCGGATCCTCGGCTTCGTGGTCCTCGGTCTCGTCGTCATCTGGCTGATCGCGAACATCGTGTCCGACCCCAACCGCTTCCTCGGATCGGCCCTGGTCGGCCTGCAGAACGGCCTGCTCTATGCTCTCGTCGCGCTGGGCTACACCATGGTCTACGGCATCATCGAGCTGATCAACTTCGCCCACGGTGACCTGTTCATGTTGTCCACCATCGTGGCGGCCGGCGTCATGGTCGGGCTGCTGCACGTCGGCAACCTCGGCGTCTCCAGCATCCTCCCGCTCATCATCGCGCTGATCGTCTGCATGGCCTTCGGGGCCTTCATCAACGTGTCGGCCGAGTTCCTCGCCTATCGACGGCTGCGCTCGGCGCCCAAGCTGGCGCCACTGATGACCGCCGTCGGCCTGAGCTTCATCTTCCGGGGCGTCGCTCAGCAGGACTACGTCAACGGCTCCGCGCAGAAGAACTGGCCGGTGACCTGGGGCGGCCCCGTGATCGAGGGCATCTTCGTCTACAAGCTGTTGATGGTGGTGGTGGTCACCGTGCCGCTGCTGATGCTGATGACCTACATCGTCACCAGGACCAAGATGGGCAAGGCCATGCGTGCCGTCGCTCAGGACCAGGACGGCGCGCGGCTGATGGGCATCTACGTCAACGGCACCATCTCATTCGTGTTCATGTTGGGCGGGGCGTTGGCCGGTGCGGCCGGCGTTCTGTACTTCCTGGTCCAGTCCCAGACCTACTACGACACGGGTACTCAGCTCGGGCTGATCGCCTTCACGGCCGCAGTTCTCGGCGGGATCGGCAACCTGACCGGCGCGGTGGTCGGCGGACTGGCCATCGGCATCATCCAGAGCATCAACGAAGGTGGCGCCTACGGGCTGGGATCCAACTGGTCCCAGTCGGTCGTGTTCTTGATCCTCATCGTGTTGATGGTGTTCAAGCCCGAGGGCATCTTCGGTCGTCCAACCACGGAGAAGGTGTAACAGATGTCCCGACCTGCTGACGCTGCGACCGGCTCGCCCGGTCTGCACCGATTCGACCGCTACCGCTGGCCCGTGGGCTACATCCTGGTGATCATCTTCTTGTTCCTGCTCTACCACTCGATCCTGCCGAGCCTGGTCACTGGAGTGTCAGGGCCGGTGAAGGCGTGGCTCCCGGTATCGACGATCAACGAGTGCCTGATGTGGGCCATCATGGCCCTGGGACTGAACGTGGTGGTCGGTTACGCCGGTCTGCTCGACCTCGGGTACGTCGCCTTCTGGGCCCTCGGTGGCTACACGGCCGGCTGGCTGATGGCGGCCCCGTTCAACTGGACCTGGAACTTCCATCTCTTCGGTGCGGTGGCCAAGACCCGAGCGGGGACCCACATCACCTTCTGGCTGGTCATCCTGATAGCCGGAGTCCTGTGTGCCATCCTCGGCATCATCATCGGCGCGCCGACGCTGCGGCTCCGTGGCGACTACCTCGCGCTGGTCACGCTCGGCTTCGGTGAGGTGATCACCCAGTTCTTCCGCAACTCCAACGACATCGCCGGCAGAAACGTGGCCGGCGGTGACGGCGGCATCTCGATCATCGACCCGATGGGCACCGGTCCGTTCGGTGCCGCCGGGCTGGTGCCCAAGGGGCTGAGCAACTCGACCGCCGACAACGTCTACAAGATCCTGGTCCTGGGTGCGCTGGTCGGCGCCTGCCTGTTCATCTCGCTGCGCATCCGCGAGGGGCGGCTCGGCCGCGCCTGGCTGGCCATCCGCGAGGACGAGCTGGCGGCCAGCATGATGGGTGTCCCGCTGGTCCGGACCAAGCTGCTGGCCTACGCGGTGGGCGCCTTCTTCGGTGGTATGGGCGGCGTGGCCAACGCGGCCGGGATCACCGGCGCCGTGTCCCCGTCCGGCTTCGACTTCGGGAAGTCCGTGCTGGTGCTGCTGATGGTCGTGCTCGGGGGGATGGGCAACGTGTGGGGGGTCTCCATCGGCGCCTTCCTGCTCGCCTGGCTGAACAGCAACGGGCTCAAGCAGATCGGGGTCCAGCTCGACTCCTCCTTCGGCACCAGCCTCGCCGCGACCCTTCCGCGTTACAACTACATCATCTTGGGCCTGCTGCTGGTCTTGATGATGCTGTTCCGCCGCGAGGGCCTGATCCCGGAGAAACGCACAGCTGCCCTGATGACGACCCCGAGCCGGACGGAGATGGAGTCCATGGGCGCTGAGAGTGCGGAGGCCGAGATGGAGGAGGTGGTGATGGAGCACGCCGATGCTGCGTCGGATGCGCGTATCGCCGCGTCCGCAGGGCCGGTGGGCCCGCAGGGTCACCCGACGACGACCACGAAGGACCGAACATGACCGAAGCACCCCCACGGTCTCCCGTGACCGCCGCGGGCGCCGGCTCCGACCCGGTGACGGCCAACGTGCTGTACGCCGACCACATCACCATCCGCTTCGGCGGGCTGGTCGCGGTCGATGACGTGTCGTTCGCCATCCCGCCCAAGTCGGTGATCAGCCTGATCGGGCCCAACGGAGCCGGTAAGACCACGTTCTTCAACGTGCTCACCGGGCTCTACGCGGCTAGCGAAGGGTCGGTGTATCTGGGTGGCCAGGACGTCACGATGATCAAGCCGCACAAGCGGGCTGCCCTGGGGATGGCGCGCACGTTCCAGAACATCCGCCTCTTCGGCCTGATGACCGCGGAGGAGAACGTGATGGTGGCCATGCACTCCCAGCTGACCGCGGGGGTGCTCGGCACCATCTTCCGCAGCCCGAAGCAGCGTCGCGAGGAGCGGGAGGCGCGCGAAACAGCGCGAGAGCTGTTGCAGTACGTCGGGATCGGCAAGGCCGAGGGCGAGCTGGCCCGCAACCTGTCCTACGGTGACCAGCGTCGGCTGGAGATCGCCCGAGCCATGGCGTTGCGGCCCAAGATCCTGCTGCTGGACGAGCCCACGGCCGGCATGAACCCGCAGGAGTCGCAGCAGTTCAACGACTTCGTCTACCGGGTCCGGGACGAGCGCGACCTGTCGGTGCTCCTGATCGAACACGACATGAGCGTGATCATGAAGATCAGCGAGCGGATCACCGTCCTCGACCGGGGTGCCATGATCGCCGAAGGCACCCCCGACGACATCCGCAACAACCAGAGAGTGATCGAGGCCTACCTCGGCAAGACCGGCACCCGCGAAGGCAAGAGGAACAAGACATGAGCGAGCCCACGCGCGGCCCCTCCGCCACGGCGACCGATGTACGCACCAAGCCGGGCGCCACGCCTCGCGGTGAAGGCAAGGACGTCATCCTGGAGCTGAAGGGCATCAACGTCAGCTACGGCAACATCGCCGCGGTCAAGGACCTCTCGCTGACCGTGTACGCCGGCGAGATCGTCACCCTGATCGGGTCGAACGGTGCCGGCAAGTCCACCACGCTGCGTACCATCTCCGGCCTGCTCCGCCCCCGGTCGGGAGACGTCATGTTCAAGGGGAAACGGATCAACGGCACCCCGGGTCACGACGTGGTCAGGCTGGGCATCACCCAGTCGCCGGAGGGCCGCAAGATCTTTCAGCGGATGACCGTGTCGGAGAACCTCGACCTCGGCGCCTTCACCCGCAAAGACACTGCGGAGATCGCCAAGGACCGCGAGCGGGTGCTGGACCTGTTCCCCCGGCTGCGGGAGCGGATCGACCAGAAGGCCGGCACCATGTCCGGCGGTGAGCAGCAGATGCTCGCGGTGGCCCGGGCGCTGCTCGGCAACCCCAGCCTGCTGCTGCTGGATGAGCCGTCCATGGGTCTCGCCCCGGTGCTGGTCGACCTGATCTTCGAGACCATCGAGACGATCCGTGCCCAGGGCACCACCGTGCTGCTGGTCGAGCAGAACGCACTGGCCGCGCTGGAGATCGCCGACTACGCCTACGTGCTGGAGTCCGGTCGACTCAACCTCGAGGGCTCCGCGGACCTGTTGCTGGACGACGACTCGGTGGCCTCGGCCTACCTCGGCGGCCATTAGCGCGACGCGTAGTGACCTGGGGGGACGGCTGGATCACGCTCGGTTCCCACGACGCCCGCCGGAACGTGGATGCGCAGGCCTTCGTCGCGGCGGAACCGCCGTGCCATGTCACATCACGGTAGATTCACCTCCATGAGCAGCGGGTCGGCCGGCAGCCCCAGCTTCGGTGAGCTGACCAAGGTCAGCCTCCGCGAGCGAGTCTCTCGAGCGCTCCGGGCCGCCATCGTCTCGGGCGAGATGCAGCCCGGTGTGATCTACTCGGCCCCATCCTTGGGACTCCAGTTCGGCGTCTCCGCCACCCCGGTGCGCGAGGCCATGCTCGACCTGGCCAAGGAGGGTCTGGTCACCATCGCCCCCAACAAGGGGTTTCGGGTGACCGAGGTCGACGACGCGTTCATGGACCAGATCACCCAGCTGCGACTGCTGGTCGAGCCCCCTGTGGTCCGCGACGTCACCCCGCTGATTCCAGCCGAGGACCTGCCCACGCTGCGACGGCTGGCGCAGGACATCGTGGACGGGGCGGAGCGCGGCGACCTGCTCGCCTACACCGAGTCGGACACCCGTTTCCATCTCGCCCTGTTGGCGTACGCGCACAACGCGCGGATCACCGACCTGGTCGGCGAGCTGCGGGGGCAGACCCGGCTGGTCGGGCTGGCGGCCCTGGTCGAGCGCGGCGAGCTGGCCGACTCGGCGCGGGAGCATCTGCACATCGTGGACCTGATCGAGGCGCGTGACGCGACCGCGGTGGAGGAGTTCCTGCGGGCGCACATCCAGCAGGTGCGCGGCAAGTGGGCGGCGCCCAGGTCCTGAGCATCGCGGCACGGTGGGTTGCTCAAGCTGCCCGTCGTGTGCTGGAAACGGTCGATCTCGGTCCGACTCCAAGAATTCGACCATCGTTGACTCCAGGTGGTTGAACGGCCGCGTGTCGCAGACTGTTGCGACGATCGAGGGGCGGATTCTTGGATGCCGCCGGGGCGCCGGCCCGGCAACAGACGCGCGTCGAGCGGGCGTCTAGGTCTGGTCGCCCGGCACCGTCAACTCGTCGCCCTGGTCGGAACGCCCCAGGTCGGAACCCTGCAGAGCGGCCAGCTCGCCGAGGGTGACCGGTGCCGCCAGCGGCTTCTTGGCCATCGGCCGGAGGTCGTCGGCGGTCAGCTCGCGGCCGGACTGGGCCGCGGCCAGCTTGGCCGTGGCTAACCCGCACACCCTCCCCTGGCACCAGCCCATGCCTGGTCGGGCCATCAGCTTCACCGACTTGGCGTCCGTTGCACCCAGCTCGTCGCGAACCCGGCAGACGGCGCCGTAGCTGACCTCCTCGCACCGACAGACCACCGTCTCGGGCGTCATCCAGGCCGACCAGCCAGCGGGAACGGGGTGAGCCAGGTGCATGGCACGGGCGAAGGCACGGGATCGTCGGACGACCCGCCGGAGCACGCCCCGGCGCCGGGCTGCGCTCACCCGTCCCTGGTCGGTGGCTACCGCGAGGGCGGCCAGCTCGCCCTCGGCCACGGCCAGCGTCGCGCCACCGACTCCGGTGGCCTCCCCCGCCACGTAGACGCCATCGACCGTGCTGCGCTGGTCGGCGTCCACCACGGCGACCAACGACTCGTCGGCGTCCAGCCCAGTGTCGGCGCCGACGGCCAGCACCAGCTCCAGGGACGGGGTGAAGCCCCAGCCCAGTGCGACCAGGTCGGCTTCCACGGTCCGCTCGGCGCCGGGAACGACCCGCCCCTGGGCGTCCAGGCGGCCGAGCGTGACTGACTGCACAGCGCGCTCGCCGTGAATGGAGATGACGGCGGTCCTGGTCCGGTACGGGATCCGGTGCCGCAGCAGCGTACGGGCGTACTCGACTCCTTCGATCCCCTTGGACGGCACCTGGACCGCGCCACCGAGGTGACGAAGCCAGCCCGTGAGGCTGCCGGCCTCGCACACCGACACCACGGTGGCACCCGCACCGGCCAGTCCCTTGGCGACCGGCAGCAGGAACGGACCCGTCCCCGCGACCACAGCCCGCTGACCCGCCAACGACCGATGGCCCTTCAGCAGGGCCTGAACGCCACCGGCCGCCATCACACCGGGCAGGTCCCAGCCCGGCACCGGCAGCTGGCGGTCGTAGCCGCCCGGGCAGAGGATGAGCGACCGAACCCGTACCTCGCGGACAGCCGCCGGATCGTGGTCGACCCGATCAACAACCGGGGTCAGCCGCAGCACGTGCGACTCGCCAGGCGCCGTAGGGCACTCGATGAACCAGACCTGGGTGCCGGGGAGGTAGCGAATGGCCCCACGAGCGATCTGAAGGCGGAACCGGACCCTGAGGTCGGCGAAGACCGCCCAGTCGTGGTGACCGGCCGACTCGGGCCATGACCCCTCGCCGTGGCCGGTGGTCTCGTCCGGGTGCCGCCAGTACTGCCCGCCCGGCTGGATCCCGGCGTCGACCACACTCACCCCGAGCCCGGCCTCCGCGGCGTGCACCGCGGCGGCCAGACCCGCGGGACCGGCCCCGACCACACCGACGTCGACCAGCTCAGTCATCGGCACTCCCTGCAGATCCGTTTCCCGAGCCCGGCGGAGGGTGCCCGTCGGCCACAGCCGACTCCAACCGCATCCCGGGACGGACCGGGGTCAGGCAGGCGCGTTGGTTCAGTTGGTCGTCCACCGTGATCAGGCAGTCGTAACAGATGCCGATGCCGCAGAACAGGCCGCGCGGACGGTGCTCCTTGCGGGTCGACCGCCAGGACCTGATGCCTGCATCGGTCAGCGCCGCCCCGACGCTCTGCCCGGGGTGGACCGGGATCGGGCGGCCGTCGAAGGTCACCGTCCAGGTGGGGTCGGAGGTCATGCCGCCACCCGGGAGAAGCGCTCCGGGGCGAAGGGGCTCAGGTCCAGCGTGGTCGGATGGTCGGTGAGCGCCTGGGCCAGCAGCTTGGCGGTGCCGACCGCGAGCCCGATCCCGGCACCCTCGTGACCGCTGGCGTGCCATAACCCCGGCGCCCGGGAATCGGGGCCGATGACGGGCAGATGGTCCGGACAGTAGGGCCGGAAGCCGAGGTAGCTGCGCATCACCTTGACCCGGCCGAGCATGGGGAACAGCGCGACGGCCTGCCCAGCGACCTGGGCCAGTACCTGCAGCGACACCGAGGTGTCGAAGCCGACCCGTTCGCGGGAGGACCCGATCAGCACGGTGCCGCTGGCCGTGCCCTCCACCACCGGTGAGGTCTGCAGGCCGGCGTCGGAGCTGGCCACGTTGGCCACGTACTCGGCGGCGTACACCTTGTGGTGGATGGTGCGCGGCAGCGGTTCGGTGACCAGCACAAAGCCTCGCCGAGGCAGGATCGGCAGGTGCACGCCCGCGAGCTCGGCCACCCGGCCGGCCCACGTCCCGGCGGCGTTGACCACGACCGGCGCGCTGATCGTGCCGGTCGGGGTCTGCACCCCCGTCACCCGGTCACCCGCCCGCAGGAACCCGGTCACGGCCGTCCGGGTGCTGACCGTCGCCCCCAGGCTCCGCGCCAGCCGGAGCAGGTGGGCGGTCATCAGCATCGGTTGGACCTGGGCGTCCTGCGGATAGTAGGCGCCGGCCACCAGGCTCGGTGCGAGGTGCGGCTCGTACCCCGACAGGTCGGCGCCCACTACGTCGGTGACCTCGATGCCGGCGGCACGTTGGCGAGCGGTGAGCGCCGAGAGCGCCTCGGCACCGGTCGTCGTGGAGGACACCACCAGCCCGCCCTTGGCCTCGAACTCCCACAGGTGGGCGAAGTCAGCCAGGTCCTCGGTGAACGCGGACCGGGAGAACAGCGACAGGTCGAGCTCGGGGCCGGCCTCCTTGTCGGACACCAACAGGTTGCCTTCGCAGGCGCTGGTGGTGCCGCCGGCGATCTCGCCGCGCTCGACCACGTGCACGCGGAGACCGGACCGCGACGCGAAGTAGGCGACAGCGGCACCCACCGCGCCGGCGCCGATCACCACGACGTCCGCGATCGAGGACGTAGGCCCATGGGTACTCGAGCTCACAGCAGGAAGCCGGCCGGAAACGGGTCGGTCGGATCGAGCATGTACTGCGCCGTCCCGGTCACCCAGGCCCGGCCGGTGATGGTGGGGACGACCGCCGCCAGATGGCCCACCGTGGTCTCCTCGACCAGCCGGCCGGTGAACTGTGAACCGATGAAGGACTCGTTCACGAACTCGGTGTCGAGCGCCAGCTCACCCCGGGCGTGCAGCTGGGCCATCCGCGCGCTGGTCCCGGTCCCGCACGGGGACCGGTCGAACCAGCCGGGATAGATGGCCATGGCGTGCCGGGAGTGGCTTGCGGTGGAGCCGGGCGCCTTCAGGTACACGTGGTGACAGCCGGAGATGTCGGGTCGCAGCGGATGCACCGGACGGTTCTGCTCGTTGATGGCGGTCATGATCTTCAACCCGGCGTCGAGCAGCTGGTCCTTGGCGGCGCGGTCGAAGGGCAGCCCGAGTGCCTCCAGGTCGACGATGGCGTAGAAGTTGCCGCCGTACGCGATGTCGTAGGCGAGGTCACCGTAGGTCTCCACCTCGACTGCCTGGTCGAGGGCCAGCGAGAAGGACGGCACCATCGTGATGGTCACCGAGGTGGCGTGACCACCTTCCACGGCGACGTCGGCCACCACCAGGCCGGCCGGGGTGTCCAGCCGGATCCTCGTGATCGGCTCGACCGCCTCGACCATTCCGGTCTCCACCAGGACCGTGGCCGTACCGATCGTCCCGTGGCCACACATCGGCAGCAGCCCCGAGACCTCGATGAACAACACGCCGAAGTCGGCGTCGGGGCGGGTGGACGGCTGCAGGATGCTGCCGCTCATCGAGGCGTGACCGCGCGGCTCGAACATCAACAGGGTGCGCAACTCGTCGGAGCTGTCCTGAAACCACCGGCGCTTGTCGGCCATC
Organism: Propionibacteriales bacterium; assembly: GCA_038238065.1. Lineage (GTDB taxonomy): Bacteria > Actinomycetota > Actinomycetes > Propionibacteriales > Propionibacteriaceae > Microlunatus. The sequence continues at coordinate 18,732 of JBBRYD010000059.1, forward strand.
GTCTCGCCGGGGATGACCCCTACCCCACCGGTGATCACCCGCGTCGGCATTCCCTCGGTGTGGGAGTCGACGGCGGAGATGACCCGGCTGGTACGCAAGAGCAGGCCTTTCTACGAGGGTGACGCGGGGCTGTCCGGGGAAACGCGCTCAGGGGGTGGTGAGCTGCCCGTCGATCCGCCGAGGCGGCGCGTCGGACTGGTCATCGCGCAGCACCTCGGGCAGCAGTGCGGCGGGGAACCCCTGGTACGCCACCGGGCGCAGGAACCGATCGATGGCCGCGGTACCGACCGAGGTGGTGGTCGAAGAGGTGGTGGCGGGGTAGGGACCGCCGTGCTGCTGGGCGTAGGTCACCGACACCCCGGTCGGCCAGGCGTTCCAGAGCAGCCGGCCCGCCTTGACGGCCAGCGCCCGGATCAGCGCCGGGGCGATCTCGTCGTCGACCTCGCCCTGGATGGCTGCGGTCAGCTGGCCGTCGATGGCCTGGGCCACGTCCAGCAGCTCCGACTCGGAGCGGTATCTGACCACCAGGCCGGTGGGGCCGAAGCACTCCTGGAACAGGCCGTCGACGTCTTCGAGCAGCGTCGTCACGTCGGTGACCAGCAGGGTCGGTGACGGCGGGTCGGCCAACGGGTCGGATCCCTGGGCCAGCACGGTCACGCCGCGGTGGGCGGCCAGACCGTCGAGCATCCGCAGGTAACCGTCCTGGATCCGTCCGTTCAGCAGCGGCGCGGCCGCGGGCAGGTCGGCGCTGCTCAACTCGGCCAGGATGGTCGACGCCTCGGGGACCAGCAGCAGACCGGGCTTGGTGCAGAACTGCCCGGCGCCCATGGTGAAGGATCCGATGAACTCGTCAGCGATGGCCGCTCCCCTGCTCCCGGCGGCGGACTCGGTGACGAAGACCGGGTTGACGCTGCCCAGCTCGCCGTAGAACGGGATGGGCGTGGCCCGCGAGCTGGCCAGGTCGAACAGGGCGCGGCCGCCGGCGATCGAGCCGGTGAACGACCCGGCCCGGACCCGCGGGTCGACCAGCGCTGTCCGCCCGGCCTCGTCGCCGTAGAGCAGCGCGAACACGCCGCTTGGGGCTCCGGCCCCACCGAGCGCGTCGACCACGACACGACCGGTCGCCGCCGCCAGCGCCGGGTGGCCGGGGTGCACCTTGAGGAGCACCGGGCAGCCTGCCGCGAGGGCGGACGCGGTGTCACCGCCGGCCACGCTGAAGGCGAACGGGAAGTTGCTGGCGGCGAACACCACCACCGGACCGAGCGGCTCGAGCACCCGACGAAGGTCAGGTCGGGGTGCCCCCATCGGCCAGTCGGGGTCGGCGTGGTCGATCCGGGCGTCCAGGTAGGAGCCATCGGTCAGCACCTCGCCGAACAGCCGGAGCTGGAAGGTGGTGCGGACCAGCTCCCCGCGCAGACGTCCCTCGGCGAGGTGGGTCTCAGCGATGGCCAGTCCCACCAGCTCGTCGGCCGCCCCGTCCAGCGCGGCGGCCACGGCGGCCAGGGCGGCTGCTCGGACGGCGCGGGCGGTGGCGGCCCAAGCGGCAGCCACCCCCACAGCGGCCGCCACGAGCGCAGTGACCTCACTGGGCGAGGTCACCGACGTGCTCGGGCTGGTGGTCGTCGTCATCGGTGCTGGTCTCCGTCTCTGTCGACCTGGCGGGTCGACTCATCAGAGATTACTTGTAGCCCTGGGCCAGGGCGGTCTCGGTCGCCCGGGTGATACGCGCCTGCACCTCGGTCGGCAGCGGCGCCCGCGGCGGACGGCAGTGACCACCCTTGCGGCCGGCGATGTCCATC
>JBBRYD010000060.1:0-20057 GCA_038238065.1 Propionibacteriales bacterium
CACCTCGAAGGCCTCCACCGCGGTGGTCAGCGCAGCCAGCTTCTCTTCCACGGTGTCCCCGTACGGCACCAGCGCCGCGGTGGTGGCCCCACTCGCCGCGAGAGCCTGGAACCCGTCGACCATCCGCTCACCCGTGCCCAGCAGCGAGGTGGAGTCGATGAACTCGTACGGCACCGCAGCCATCGCGTCGCGCTGCCGGCGACCCAGGAAGAGGTCCTGCACCTTGGCGGCCGCGTCGGCGTAGCCCATCCGGACGGCCAGTGCGTTGTAGAAGTTCTTCTCCCGGCTGCCCATACCGCCGAGGTAGAGCGCTGCGTAGGCGCGGACCCGGTCGGCGCAGCGTTCGGCGTCCGAGCCGACCACCAGCGGGACCGACGGCACCGTGTCGAACCCCGACAGGGTCAGCCCGGCCTTGGACCGTCCGGCGGCGACCTGGGCCAACTGCTCGTGGGCGAAGTCCGGAGCGTAGAAGACGGCCAACCACCCGTCGGTGATCTCTCCGGCCAGCTCGAGGTTCTTGGGCCCGACGGCCGCGAGGTAGATCGGCAGGTGCTCCCTCGACGGAGCGATCATGAGCTTGAGCGGCTTGCCGGGCCCGTCGGGCAGCGGCAGCCGGTAGTGCTCCCCGTCGAAGGCGACCGTCTTCCGGGCCAGCGCGGTGCGGACCACGGTGACGTACTCCCGGGTGCGCGCCAGGGGCTTGTCGAACCGCACGCCGTGCCACCCCTCGGACACCTGCGGGCCGGAGACGCCGAGGCCCAGCCGGAACCGCCCCGCGGAGAGCAGATCCAGGCTGGCCGCCGTCATCGCGGTCATGGCTGGGGTCCTGGCGGGAATCTGCATCACCGCCGACCCCAGGTGGATCCGGCTGGTCTGGGCGGCCAGCCAGGCCAGCAGTGTCGGGCTGTCCGAGCCGTACGCCTCCGCGGCCCAGACCACGTCGAACCCCAGATCCTCGGCGTGCCGGGTCAGCCGCAGCTGATCCTGGGGATCGTCCGAGCCCACCAGGTAACCAAGATTGAGTCCGAGACGCATGGGAACACCGTAATCCGAGCGCCACACCGTCGGCCCCGCCAACCCCGACGGCGTTAGGGTCTCCTCCATGGAACTGCGGCAGGTCGGGTCGAGCGGTCTGCAGGTCTCACGGCTCGGACTGGGCACTCTGACCTGGGGCCGGGACACGTCCGCCGATCAGGCCGGAGCGCTGCTGGACCTGTTCACCGATGCCGGCGGGACGCTGCTCGACACGGCAGCCGCGTACGGAGCGGGTGACGCCGAACGTCTGGTGGGGAGGCTCATCGCCGAGCGGGGCAACCGGGACGAGATGGTGATCGCCACCAAGGCCGGATTCGTGATCCGCGGCGGGGCCCGCATCGTCGACACGTCATCGCGGGCCCTGCTGCGGGACCTCGACGGCTCGCTCCGCCGGCTTGACACCGACCACGTCGACCTCTGGCAGATCCATGCCTGGGGCTCCGCACCGCTGGAGGAGTCCCTCGGCGCCGTCGACCTAGCCGTGAGTTCGGGCAAGGTGCGATACGTGGGCGTCTCCAACTTCGTCGGCTGGCAGACGGCCCAGGCCGCGACCTGGCAGCGCGCCTTCCCCGGACGGGCCACGCTGTGCAGCGCCCAGGTGGAGTACTCGTTGCTCGCTCGGCGCGCCGAGGTCGAGGTGCTGCCCGCCGTGCGGGCCTTCGGGATGGGTTTCTTCCCGTGGTCGCCGCTGGGTCGCGGCGTGCTCACCGGCCAGTACCGCCAGGGCACCCCCCGGGGATCACGGGCGGCGTCGGACCACTTCTCCTGGTTCGTGGAGCCCTACCTCGAGCCTCGGTCACGCGGAGTGGTGGAGGCGGTGGCTCGGGCCGCCGAGGGGCTGGACCTCACCCCGTTGCAGGTGGCCCTGCTCTGGGTCAGGGACGCCCCCGGCGTGACCGCCCCGCTGCTCGGTGCCCGCACGGCCGGACAGCTGCAACCCGCTCTGGCCACGGAGGCACAGCGGCTGCCCGACGAGATCGTCTCGGCCCTGGACGACGTATCGGGCGGACCGCACGGCACCCGGGCCGTCGACCGGCCGTCCGCCCTCACCGACTGACTGATCCGCCGGCGACCTGACCAGGGCCGAGAAACGCTCGGGTCAGACGCTCGCGACGACCCGAATGATCTTGCGCCGGATCCAGACGTCGCGGGTGCCGTCGCTGTAGCGGCGCAGCCGTGTCAGCTCCCAGCCGCCGTACTCGGCATGCTCGGTCAGCAGCTGGCGTACGGCTCCCCGGGAGATGTGGCGGCCCAGGCGTACCCGCTCGATCTCGTACTCGACACTGCGGTTTTTCATTGCCGATAAGCGTAGCGAGTCGACCAAGGACGCGTCACCGGGACCACCAGCGGCGGGGCCTCCCGGTCCACGCCGACCGGCGCCCAGCGAAACCGTAGTTCGAGGTGTCGATCCGGATCAGGTCCCGGCAGATCTGGACCACTTCGGCATCGGTCGGGTACGCATCCGTTATCCGGCCATCCTCGCATCGAGTCCGATGACCGCCGCCCGGCGCGAGTGCGAGACCACCTCACCCCGGACCCGAGCCGGTCAGCGGCCCGCACATTCCTTGCTATAGTTCATGCCGCCGTCCGGTCGAGCCGGATGGAGTCCGGGTGGCGGAATAGGTAGACGCGCTAGCTTGAGGTGCTAGTTCCCTTCACGGGGAATGGGGGTTCAAGTCCCCCCTCGGACACGCCATGGCCCTCACACTCTCGCCGGTGTGGGGGTCTTCTGCCGTCCGGTGAACCCATGACTCGGTGCCGCACAGGGTCAGGTGTTGACCTGATCCTTCCCTGATCCGGTGCGCCGAAGTGCTCTGCAGCCCCCGTTCGGTGGTTATCTCGAGGTCGGCAAGAAAACGACTCGCACGCAATGAGGCGGATCGAACTGCCAAACGCTGGTAGCGTACGGCCGCGCTACGACAAACTACTTCCTCAGGAGTTCCTCATGGGTTGGCTCGGTACCATCATCGGTCTCATCATCATCGGCCTCATCGCCGGCTTCATCGCCCGCGCTGTGGTCCCCGGCAGACAGTCCATGAGCGTGGGTCAGACCCTCGTTCTCGGCGTTGTCGGTTCGTTCGTCGGCGGTTTCCTCGGCCGGCTGATCTTCCACCACGGCAGTGGCTTCGTCCAGCCCTCCAGCTGGATCGGCTCCATCATCGGCGCCATCATCGTCCTGGTCATCTACCTCCAGGTCGTGAAGCGTCGAGTGCGCGCCTGAGACGCACGTCCGTTCACCAGCCCGCGCCGACCAGATCGCGCGGGCTGATGAACGTCCGGAGGACGCTGAACCGCTCCGGATCGAGGTACGACGGGTTGCTCCCGAGCGGGATGCGGATGACTTCGGCTCTGCTCAGCTCGTGGTCGGACAACCAGCTCGCGCGGGGGACCGGGTCCAACAGCATCCGCAACGAGGCTGTCACGGCCAGGTCAGCATCGTCGGGTCCTGAATCGGAGGGCCTGCTGGCGGGCGTCGAGAGCGTGCCGATGGCCTGCACGCCCGGCTGCCGCTGGCCGCTCAGCCACAGCAGGCACCGCTGCCCAGGCTCCATCACCTCGACCCGATAGTTGGCTCGGATACACCGGGTCAGCTGCCGGGTCTCCCCCCGGGACCAGCCGGCCAGAAGGTCCGGCGGTGGCGTACGCGACTTGATCACCCAGCAGGCGATGTCTGCGACGCAAAGGCGAGCCTTGGGCATGGGGTCAACTCTGACAGAGGACGACACACCACGGCGCAGCCCACCCGCGCAGAGACCCGAACGGCGGGACTTTCACCGGGAACTAGCATTGTGCGCGGCGAGGGGTCGATGCTGGCCCGCCCCAGAGCCTTGGGTGAATATAGACCTGACACTGACGCACTGATCGTGCACGCTGGGCCCCTGTGACGAGGTGAGGCCGGTCCAGCTCCGGACGGGCAGCGCGTGCGTACGTCGAACCCTGAGAAGGGTCGGACCCAGACAAGGGGTGCGTGATGACCGGAGTCATTGTCCTCAACACGGACAACACTGCGCTGCACACGGTGTCGGTGCAGCACGCCATCAAGATGCTGGTGCGCCAGGTCGCGATCGTCGAAGAGGCTCGCGACGGCCACCAGATCGGTCCGTACCCCTGGCCACTGGTGCTGCGGTTGATCCGGTACGTCAAGACGACCTTCATCTACGCTCGCACCCCCGCCTGGTCGAAACGGGGCGTGCTGCGCCGCGATCGACACCTGTGCGCCTACTGCACCGGTCCCGCCGACACCGTGGACCACCTGTTGCCCCAGTCACGTGGCGGCAAGAACACCTGGCTGAACACGGTGGCCGCCTGCACGCGCTGCAACAACATCAAGGCCAACCGCACCCCGGCCGAGGCCGCCATGCATCTGGCCTGGAAAGCCTGGATCCCCAGCTGGCGCGAGTCGATGCCCACCGTCCGGAGCTGATCCATCCCGAAGCCCGACGACATCGACCCCGACGAGGGCCAGCCCGCAGCCGAGCCGGAGTGGTGGGAAGACCCCCGGCTGCCCTGGAAGGGGAAACCTCGTCGCGCCGACCTCTGGTGCTGGGTCGGGTTCTCCCTGACCGGGCTCTACGCCCTGGTGCTGCTGCCGCTTCGACCGGTGCTGCTCGGGGCGAACCCTTACCTGTTGGCGGCCCTCGGCGGGTCGCGCACCTCGGCCGTGACCATCGGAGCGCTCGCCGCCACCGGTCTGGGAAGCTGGCCGCTGGGTCTGGTGCTCGGCACTCTCGGGTCGGTCAAGTTCGACCCGCTCTACTGGTGGGCCGGCCAGCTGTGGGGCCGCGGCCTGATCGAGATGCTCGCCGGCCGCTCCGCCCGCGCCGCACGCAACGCCGCCCGGGCGGAGCGGCTGGCGTCGCGGTACGGGGTGCTCGCCATCCTGCTGACCTACATCATCCCGCTGCCCAGTGCCGTGATCATCGCCACGGTGGGTGCCGCAGGGATGCGCCTCCGCACCTTCTTGCTGGTCGACATCCTCGGCGCCGCCGGCACCCGAGCGGACTACATCTACCTGGGTTACCGGATCGGACAGCCGGCCGTCGACGTGGTCGAGGTGATCGCCCGGTACTCACTCTGGATCTCGTTGGCCCTGCTGGCCGGCCTCATCGTGAACGCCGTTCGGGCTGGACGAGCCAAGCGACGCCGCTGACCCTGGCTGGGGTCTTCGGGCCGATCAGACTCCGGGCGGTGCTCCATCCACTGCCGCCACGACTCGCCCCCGCCGCCGAGCGCGCAGCACCGGCAACACCAGAGTGGCGAAGACGATGCTCGCCCCCAGGCTCGCGGCCAGCGCCACCAGGCCCAGCGGGACGGCGGTCCGGGTGCCGGCGATCCCGACCAGTGGCGCCACCACCGCACCGGCGATGTACTGCCCGAGTCCGAGCAGCGATGAAGCCGTCCCCGCCTGGTCGGGGTAGTCGGCCAGGGCCAGCGCCGTGGCCGTGGGAAAGACCAGACCCACCGCACTCACCATCACCAGCAGCGACCCGATCAGGAACGGCAGCCCGAGGTGGGTGAGCACGGTAGCGGCCAGCGCCGCCGCGCCGAGCAGGTTGAGGAGCAGGCCCAGGGCCAGCACCCGGTTCGGTGACCCGCGCCGAGCCAGGTGCCCGCCGAGCTGTCCCATCGCCATGATGCCCAACGAGTTGGCGCCGAACACGAACGAGAACCCCTGAGCCGACAACCCGTAGATCTCCTGCAGTACGAAGGTCCCGCCGGCGATGTAGGCGAACATCGACGCCCCGGCCAGCCCCGAGGACAACGCGGCGCCAACGAAGAACCGGTCCCTGAGCAGGATCCGGAACCCGTGCAGCGTGGTGCTGATCCCGCCCAGCGTCCTGCGCCCGGCCGGGAGCGTCTCCGGCAGCCCGAGAAGACCGGCGAGCAGCAGCACCACCCCGAACGCGGCCAGCACCAGGAAGATCCCCCGCCAGGTCATCACGCGGCTCAGCTGGCCCCCCAGGACCGGGGCGATCACCGGCGCCAACCCCGAGATCAGGATCAGCCGGGAGAAGAAGATGACCAGCAACCGGCCCGAGTAGAGGTCCCGGGCGACCGCGCGGGCGATCACCAGGCCCGCCGCGCCGGACAGACCCTGGAGCAGCCGGAGCAGCAGCAGGATACCGATCGACGGGGCGAAGGCACAGGCGGCAGAGGTCAGGGCGTAGAGGACCAGACCGACGATCAGTGGTCGGCGGCGGCCGAACCGATCCGACATCGGGCCGGCGACCAGCTGGCCCACGGCCAGGCCCAGCAGGCAGGCTGTGATCGACAGCTGGGCGCCGGAGGCACTGGCGTCGAGGTCCTCGGCCAGCCGTGGCAGCGCGGGCAGGTACAGGTCCAACGAGATCGGGCCGAACGTGGAGAGCAGCCCCAGCACGATGATGTTCCGACGGCGGTGGGACGTCAGCTCTGCGGTCGGCACAGTTCAGCCTGTCACAGCCGGATCCGCGCTCAGGAGCGGGCGAGGCCCGGGTGCTTCGAGCTGGCGACTCCGATGGCCGGCCCGAGGCGACCGCCGACCGACATCAGCCGGGCCCGAGCGGGCCCTGCGCTCTCGTGCCGCATCAGCATCACCGCTGCCGTCTTCACCTCGTGGTCAGCCGCGTCGAGGGCAGCCGCCGCCGTGTGCTCATCCACCTCGGCGATCTGCACCACCAGGTCGACGGCACGCCGCCGGAGCTTGTCGTTGGTCGCCGACACTTCGACCATCAGGTTGCCGTACGTGCGTCCGACCCGCACCATCAGCGCCGTGCTGATCATGTTCAGCACCTGCTTCTGAGCCGTCCCGGCCTTGAGTCTGGTGGAACCGCGCAGGACCTCCGCACCGACCTGCACCTCGATGGGGTGCTCAGCCACCACTGACAGCTCGGCCGGGGACGTGCAGGACAGCGACACCGTGACCGCCCCCAGCGCTCGCGCCTGACGTAGCGCGCCCATGACGAAAGGTGTGCGCCCACTGGCGGCCAGGCCCACCACCGTGTCCAAGGGGTCCACGGCCAGGTCGCGGATCGCGGCCGCCCCCGCCGCGCTGTCGTCTTCGGCGCCCTCCACCGCGTCGACCAGGGCCCGAGGTCCGCCCGCCATGATCCCGACGACGCGCGACGGATCGGTATGAAAGGTCGGTGGGCATTCGGAGGCATCGAGCACGCCGAGCCGTCCCGACGTTCCCGCCCCGACGTAGATCAGTCGACCCCCGGTCGAGAACCCCACCTCGGCCGCCTCGATGGCCGCGGTGATCGACGGCAACGCGTCGTGGATCGCCTGCGGGATGGCGAAGTCCAGCTCGTTCATCACCAGGGTCAGCTCGGCGACCGACATCTCGTCCAGCTGCCTGGGTGATGCGGGCTGCGGTTCGTCCGGGGGTCGGTCGGTGGCCTCGGGGGTCTTCATCTCAGGTCCCTCTTCGTGGGGCGCCGGAAGTGTGGTGACCTGCCCCGGAGTCAGACGTTACTCCTGCGTGCGCTCAGTGCTTACCGCGTCGGCTGTGCCTGGAGCGAACGACGGCGAAGGTGCTCTCCAGCGCCTGGATCGCCTGGTCGTAGGATCGCTGCGCCACCCCGGCGAACAGGCAGTCGACCACGGCGAGCTGAGCAATCCGGCTCGACATGGCGCCGGACCGGAAGGTGGTCTCCCGGCCCGCGGTGACCAGCAGCAGGTCCGCCTCCTCCGTGATGGGCGACCCGTCGAAGTTGGTGATGGCGAGGGTGGTCGCGCCTCGACGTCGAGCGACCCGAAGCATGTCGACGGTGTCGATGGTCGTACCCGTGTGGGAGATGCCGACCGCGACGTCACCCTTCTGCAGCACCGCCGCCGAGGTCAGGGCGAGATGCGGCTCGGTCCACATGAACGACACCAGGCCGATGCGGTGGAGCTTGTGGTGCAGGTCCTGCCCGACCAGGGCGCTGGCTGCCGCCCCGTAGATATCGATCCGTCGGGCCGCGACGACCGCATCCACGGCAGCCTCGAGCACCGACAGATCCATGGCTGCGGCGGTGTCCTCCACCGCACGGGCGTCGGCATGGGTGATCTTGGCGACCACGTCAGCCAACGAGTCGGTGGCGTTGATCTGTCCGGTGATCGGAGCGCCGCCCTGGCCGCTCTCCTCCCACTGGGCAGCACGGGCCAGAGCGATCCTCAGCTCGGGATAGCCGGCGAGTCCGATCGCCCGGCAGAACCGCAGCACCGTCGTCTCCGACGTCTGGCACTGACGGGCCACCGACGTGATCGAGCTCTCCGAGATCCGGGCCGGGTCGGCCAACACCGCGGCCGCAACCCGTTGCTCGGCCGGTCGCAGGTTGGGCATGGCCCCCCGCACCCGGATGAGAATCGACAAAGCCGGTCGAGGACTCTCGTGGTGCTCGGCACCCCTTGTTGTAGCCATGACCACATCACCCTCTTCCGCTCTATCCCAGACACTACCGGTGAAAATCGCTATGACGCAGATGAGAGCGGCCTACCCCGAGCAATTCGTCGCTAACGACCAGCACCAACCACGAACAGGCATCGATCACGCCGCCGACTAAACGATCTCAGGCGGCGGAGTTAAAATGTTACACCGATTCGGTCATGATTAGTCGATCTTTTACCTGCCCATCCTCAATTGATGTTACGCCATCCGATCATGATCAATTACCGGCAGGGCCCGCACAAAAGGACGATATCGCCATCGGCAAATGGGAATCGCCCTATCCGGGTATCGCCGCGGGTGAATGGAGAACGGCACGTCATACCGCGACCGACCGTGGGCCGTGATGTATCTTGACATCAAGATACCTGATTCGTAACCACCGAGAGGACCTCATGGCCGCCTGGGATCCCAGCACCTACCTCCAGTTCGCCGACGAACGCTCCCGGGGATTCTTCGACCTGGTGGGGCGGGTCCGAGCGGAGCAGCCTCAGCTCGTCGTCGACCTCGGCTGCGGGCCGGGCCAGCTCACCGCCAGCTTGGCTGACCGCTGGCCGGCCGCGACCGTGCAGGGCCTTGACTCCTCGGCCGCCATGATCCAACGAGCCGGCGAGCACACCAGCGACCGCGTGAGCTTCGCTGCCGGCGACGTCCGCACATGGCAACCGGACCGAGCGGTCGACGTGCTGGTCAGCAACGCCACCTTGCAGTGGGTGCCGGGGCATCGTGACCTCCTCGGTCGCTTCGTCGATGCCTTGTCCCCCGACGGCTGGCTCGCGTTCCAGGTGCCGGGCAACCTGACCGAGCCCAGCCACCGACTGCTGCACGAGCTGGCCGCGGACCCTCGGTTCGTGGGCGCCACTCAGGGTGTTGACGAGATCGCCGCGTTCGACGCGATGACGTACCTGGAGGATCTCGTGGCGCTGGGCTGCGAGGTGGAGGCGTGGGAGACCACGTATCTGCACGTCCTGGAGGGACCCGACCCGGTCTACCGCTGGATCGCCGGCACCGGCGCACGCCCGGTCCTGCAGGCGCTGAGCGACGAGCAGCGACCCCAGTTCGTCGCCGAGTACCAGGCGCTGCTCCGGGCCGCGTATCCCGCGCAGGAGTTCGGCACCGTGCTGCCCTTTCGCCGCGTCTTCGTCGTCGCGCACCGCACGGGCCCGGCTCGAACGCGGGATCGCGGCGGCAGTACGCAAGAATGAGCGTCGTGCCGACCGCCGTGAACACCACCCCCGGCGCCTGGCTCGAGCGACGGGTGCTCAGCGGTCCCACCCTGCTGCTGACCCCACTGGTGCCCGAGAACGACCACGAGTTCCTGGCTGCGCTGGGGGATCCGGCCACGGCACGCGACGTCACGGCCCATCTCACGTACGGACCGCCCCGTGACCTGGCGGAGGCCCGACGCGTCATCCACCAGATCGCCGACGCGGATGACCGTGTGGTCTACGCGCAGCGGTTGCGCTCGACCGGGGAGATGATCGGCGTTACCGCCTTCTACGAGATCGTGCCCGAGGTGCGCGCGCTCGGGATCGGGCATACGTGGATCGGCCGACGGTTCTGGCGAACCGGGGTCAACACCGCGTCCAAGCTGATCATGATGAGCCGGGCCTTCGACGAGCTCGGCGCCGAGCGCGTGGTGTGGCACACCGACATCCGCAACCTCAGGTCCCAGGCGGCCATCGAGCGGCTCGGGGCGGTGAAGGAGGGCATCTTGCGCCATCACCGGATCCGACCGGACGGCAGCTGGCGTGACACCGTCCAGTACTCGATGCTCAGCCACGAGTGGGCCCGGGCCCAGCAGCGGTTGCGGGCCTCGGTCGCGGTCGAGGGGTTGACTGTCGTGCGTCAGAACGACAGAGCGCGATACGAGGGCCGCCTCGGTCAGGATCTGGTGGCGACCATCGACTTCGTGCTGCATGGGAGCACCGTGGTGATCACCCACACCGGCACTGACCCGCAATGGCGCGGCCGGGGCTTCGCCACTCAGCTGACCGGCTGCGCCCTGGACGACATCCGCGCCCGGGGCGAACGCGTGAGCCCCTTGTGCCCGTACACCGCGAGTTTCGTCGCTGCGCACCCCACCTACGCGGACCTGCTGGTCTGACGCCTGGCCCTCAGGCGCGCAGCAGCCGCGCCTCGTCGGAGATCCACAGGTCGACCAGGCCACGGAAGTGAGCCAGGAACTGGTCCTGCTCGTGCACAGGGTAGGTGGCCCGCACCGTGCCCAGCAGCATCTCGTCGAACGAGGGCGAGGACACCCACTCCAACACCTGGTCGTCGATGTCGGGTAGCGCGGTCTCACAGAACTCGTGGTAGCGGTCGGTGTCGAAGTTTCGGTCGGCCAGCAGCTGGTAGCCGGCGAGCTTCTCGGCGTAGCTTCGGTCCGGGTCGTCGCCGATGGCGAACCAGTCGTCGGGGTTGACGTGCAACCGCGACCGGCGGCCGGTCGCGGCACAGAACGCCGACCACTTCACCAACGCCTTCATGGCCCACGGGAAGTAGTAGTGCAGCGAGGTCACCGCCACGTCGGGGCAGGCGTTGGCGTAGTCGATCGGCAGCACCGTGTCGCCCTGGATCAGCATCTCGCAGGAGTTGAACTCCCAGCGGAACAGCGCGTTGACGGTCTGCGCGATGGTGATCGCCTCCCGGCCCACCTCCGGGGACAGGAAGTCGTGGTCCACCGTGTACCGCAGGTGCATCGGCTCGTCGGGACGGAAGTGCATCACCTTCGTCTCCGGACCGATCGTCAGTGCGCGCGCGAACACGTCATAGGGCTCCACTGACTTCTGCAGGTGCATCAGCATCTCGCCCGACTCGTCGTAAGCCGAGAGAAGGTCGGCATCGTTGTTCACCTTGGAGACGCCCCGCCAACCGCCGCCGTCGAACGGCTTCATGAACAGCGGGTAGCCCATCTCCGCCGCGATCTCGGACAGGTCGAAGGAGTCGTTGTAGTGCTGGGCGGTATAGGCCCAGCGGACATTGTCGATCGGGTTCTTGTAGGGCACCAGCACGGTGTCCGGCACGTTCATCCCCAGCCGGATCAGGGCGCAGTAGGCCGAGTGCTTCTCCATCGACTGGAAGGTGAAGGGCGAGTTGAGCAGGTAGACGTCGTCCATCAGCGCGATCTTCTTCAGCCATTCGCGCGGGTGGTAGTACCAGTAGGCCAGCCGGTCGATCACCAGCTGGTGACGGGCCTTGTCGCGCAGGTTGAACGGGGCGATGCGCACCCGCTCGGTGTCCAGTACGTGCTTGGCTCCGGCGTGCTCGAAGATGCCGACCCGACGACAGATCGCCTCGAAGGCCTGTGGCCAGTCTTCTTCGGCGCCCAGCAACAGGCCGACCAGATAACGGTTCTCGGACACGTGCATCTCCTCGTGCGGTGAGTGCTGCTCCAGATGGTTGGGGTGTGCTGGTTGCGGCGTCAGGGTTCAGCAGAACCGGGGCAGGTGATGGCCCAGCTGGCGCTGCCACCATTCCCAGTCGTGGCTCACCTCGAAGCCCCACAGGTCGAGCTGGCAGCGGATGCCCTTCTCCTGCACCAGCTGGGAGAACGCGACGGTCGAAGGGAGCGACCCGGTCGGATGGGTCTCCCAGGCGCCCTGTCCGACCACCAGCAGGATCGAGAGCCGGTTGCGCAGCCACTCCAGATGATCCCCGTTGAGGTTGGGCACGTAGTCGGTAGGGTTGGCGAAGTAGGTGGCGTCGCCACGGTCGCCCCAGGAGCGCCAGCTGTTGACGTCATAGTTGCCGGACAGACCGATGGCCAGGGGTACGAGGTCGGCGCGTTGGAAGGCGAAGTGGACGGCGTGGTACGCGCCCATGCTGCAGCCGACGGTGATCAGCTCGGCTCCTGCGGTCGTGTCGCCGTGGATGTAGGGCACGACGATGTGGGTGAGCCAGCGGGTGTAGACCTCGTGGCGGACGGCCCGCTCCTCGATCGGCAGGCCACGGTCGGACCACGTCTCGGCATCGAGGGAGTCGACGCAGTAGACCTTGATCCGGCCCTCGTCGATCAGGTGGGCGATGGGCTCGATCATCCCGTTGCTCTCGAAGTCCCAGGCGCGACCCGCCTCGCTCGGAAAGACCAGGACCGGACGTCCGTAGTGGCCGTACTGGACGACGTGCATCCCGCGATCGATACCACTCCCGAGCGGCAGCTCGAACTGGTGACGGTTCACGACATCATCCTTCTCTGAACATCCTTGACGTGGCTGTCGGCGCTATTCCTGACCGGGCGGTCGTGGTGTCAGCAGTGCAGGGCTCGCGATGGCGGGCATCCGCAGCCCGGTCCGCCGGAGCTCCACCTCCGCCAGCTTGTGGATCACCGTAGCGTCACCCGCCCGCCAAGCGGCGACGGGATCGGGACTGATCCTTGCCAGCACGTGCATGGGTTGAGACGCCATGGCTCGCAGCGCGAAGAGGTCGAGGTCGGCACTGGAGTCGATGAAACGCCGAGCCGCGCGCAGCCGAAGGAAGAACCGCACCCGGACCGGCAACCAGGACGCGATCACGATGGTGACCGGGATCAGGAAGACGAGCCAGCCCAGCAACGCGGCCAGCCGCTCGATGCTTCTCACCTGCTCGTCGATGGTCGTGGTCAGCTGGGTCAACGAACCTGATGCGGCGTCGAACGGCTGGCGCAGCGCGACCCCCGCCGCCGGCACTCGGGCGGCCTGCTCCGCAGCGTCGCGGAGCTGGCCGGACAGGGAGCCGACCGTGCCCGAGGCCTGCCTGGCCGGGTCGGCAACGGTACGGACGGCATCGTGCACGGCCGACCCGACCAGCCACCACACCACGGTCCACACCACGACGGCCACGTCGACCGACAGCTGGCCGACGAAACGCCACGGACGGCGTGCGTAGATTCCCATGGCTGGACCCTATGGCAGGATCTGCTAGATGCCTCGACGTCCGCAGCGCTCCCGCCCAGGGCCGAAGGTGACCCCGCCGGTCCGGCCGCGACGCACGCTGGTGGCTCTCGGCCTCGCGCTGGCACTCACGGCCTGCACCGCTCGGGCCGGACCGCCCAGCCCCACGACCGACCCGGGTCGGCCCGACCAGGCGGTGGCTGCCCTGGCCGCCGGGATGGCCTCCCGGGACGTGTCCCAGGTTCCGTTCGCGGGTGCCACGGGTACCGCCGTCCAGGCCGCACTCGCCCCGCTGGTGACCGGCATGGGGTCGCTGAAACCCGCCGTCACGGTCGGCGCCATCGACACGCAAGGCTCCAAGGCCACCGCCACCCTGACCTACGCCTGGACCTTTCCCGGGGTGACCCAGCAGTGGCGATACACCACGTCGGCCCAGCTCGTCCAGGAGGACGGCGGCTGGAAGACCCGCTGGCAACCGAGCATCCTCCAGCCCGGACTGGACGGGACGAACCGACTGTCCGAACGACGCGACCCGGCATCGCGGGGGGAGATCCTCGGCGCCGACGGCGACGCCATCGTGCAGCGGCGACCGGTGGTGCGGATCGGGATCGACAAGACCAAGGTGAGCGCGGCGGCGGCTCCCGCCTCGGCTCGGCGGCTGGCCGCACTGCTGCACATCGACGCCGCCGCCTACGCCGCCAAGGTGGCAGCTGCCGGCACTGCCGACTATGTCGAGGCGATCGTCCTGCGCCAGGACGCGGCCGGGCCCAGCAACAACACCATCTCGGCGATTCCCGGGGCCGTGCCGGTGGGCAGCGACCAGATGCTGGCCCCCGACCGGGACTTCGCCCGGTCGATCCTCGGCACCGTCGGCAGCGCCTCCAAGGAGATCGTCGACCAGTCCCAGGGCGCGGTGACCGCGGGTGACCAGGTGGGTCGCTCCGGGCTCCAACGTCGCTACGACACCCAGCTGCGCGGCACGCCGGGTGTACTGGTCCGGCTCGTGGCCGCTGCCACGTCCTCGTCGCCGAGTCCCCGTGCGACGGCGACGGCCACTCCGTCGACGTCAGCCTCACCCGCCCCCCCGCAGACCCTGTTCGAAGCCAAGCCGGTGGCCGGCAAGGACCTGGCCACCACGTTGAGCATCCCGCTCCAGCAGACGGCCGAGAAGGTGCTGTCCTCGACCAAATCGGCGGCCGCGCTGGTGGCGGTCCGGCCGTCCACCGGAGAGCTGCTGGTCGCCGCGAACGGGCCGGGCAGCAACGACCAGTCGGTGGCCACGGTGGGTCGGTTCCCGCCCGGGTCGACGTTCAAGGTGGTGTCCTCACTCGCTCTGCTACGCGCCGGGCTGACGCCCACGTCGCCGGTGACCTGCCCCACGACGGTCACGGTGGACGGCAAGTCCTTCAAGAACTACAGCGACTACCCGAGCAGCCAGCAGGGCAAGATCGACCTACGGACAGCCCTGGCCCAGTCCTGCAACACCGCGTTCATCGGGCAACGGGGCAAGCTGTCGGGGACCGGGCTGGCCGAGGCCGCGGCCTCACTGGGGGTGGGCACCGACTACGACGTCGGCTTCCCGTCGTTCTTCGGTTCGGTACCTGAGGACAAGAGCTCGACCGGTCGCGCCGCGGCGATGATCGGACAGGGCAAGGTGCTGGCTTCGCCGCTCTCGATGGCCGCGGTGGCTGCATCGGTCAGGGCGGGGAAAACCGTGATACCCCACCTGATCGTCGACAGCCTGGCCACGTCGAAGGCGAAGCCGCTGACCAGCAGCGAGGCTGCCGACCTGCGCGAGATGATGGGGGCCGTGGTGTCGGAGGGAAGCGGAGGAGTGTTGCGTCACGTGGCTGGGCCGAGCGTGATCGCCAAGACGGGCACGGCGGAGTTCGGCGCCAAGGCTCCGTTCCAGACGCACGCCTGGATGATCGCCGCTCAGGGCGACCTGGCCGTCGCGGTCTTCGTCCGCACCGGCAGCTCAGGCTCACACACCGCCGGACCCTTGCTGGCCGCCTTCCTGAACGACATCCAATGAGCAGCCAGCCGTTCGAGGTGGTGACCGGCGGGGAAGCCATGGGCCTGCTGCTCGCTGCCGACGACATCCCGCTGACCACGGCGAGTCGCTACGACGCCCTGATCGCGGGAGCGGAGAGCAACCTGGCCATCGGGCTCTCCCGGCTCGGCCATCGAGTGTCCTTCTTCGGCCGGGTCGGCGCTGACGTCTTCGGTGACCGTATTCGGCGCGACCTGCGCGGCGAGGGTGTCGACGTGTCCGAGCTGCACACCGACCCCGACCGTCCCACGGGACTGATGTTTCGCGATACGGCGCGCGGGTCCCCCATCAGCGTGCTTTACCGTCGTCAGGACAGTGCCGCCACCGGGTTGGTGGCCGCCGAGCTGCCCCGGGCGATGATCGAGACGGCCCGCGTCCTGCACGTCACGGGTATCACCGCGGCCCTGTCCGACAGCGCCTACGACGCGACCCTGACGGCCATGCGAATCGCCCGCCGGGCGGGGGTGCGCGTGAGCTTCGACCCGAACCTCCGGTTGCGACTGGCGACGGCCTCCCGGTGGGCGGAGATCATCGACGCGCTGGTCCGAGAGGCCGACGTGGTGCTCACCGGGGCTGACGAAGCCGAGATCTTCTGTCCCGGCGCCAACCCCGCGGCGTGGTGTGGCGATCGCGGCGCGACCACCGTGGTGGTCAAGCACGGGGCGTTCGGGGCAGCTGAGCACGATCTCACCGGACAGGGCGGCCCCGACGCCGTCGTCCGGCAGGGGGCGCGAACGGTTCCTGTGGTCGACCCCGTGGGTGCGGGTGACGGGTTCGACGCCGGCTGGCTGTCGGCGTGGCTGCGTGGCCTGACCGCCCAGGAACGGTTGCAAGAGGCGTGTGCGGTGGCCTCCATCGTGGTCGCCACCCGGGGGGACTCGACCGGCCTGCCCGACGCCG
This sequence comes from Propionibacteriales bacterium, assembly GCA_038238065.1. Lineage (GTDB taxonomy): Bacteria > Actinomycetota > Actinomycetes > Propionibacteriales > Propionibacteriaceae > Microlunatus. The sequence continues at coordinate 16,268 of JBBRYD010000060.1, forward strand.
CCACCCGCGACCGGGTGCTGCGCGAAGGGGCCGACGTGCACCGATGACGACCCCGGGAGAAGATGGGCCATGAGCCAGCCGCGGACGTCGAGCGAGGTCAAGACCGCGATCATCGAGAGCGGCGTCGTGGGCATCGTCAGGACCACCAACGCCGAGCGGGCCGTCTCTCTCACCCGACAGCTCTGGTCAGCCGGTGTGCCGGTCGTCGAGGTCGCGCTGACCACACCGGGTGGACTCCAGGCTCTGGAGGCGCTGAGCGGCGAGGTGAACGGCGAACGGGTGCTGGGTGCCGGAACGGTGCTCGACGCCGCGACGGCTCGCTTGGCGGTCCTGGCCGGCGCTCGGGTCCTGGTGACCCCGACCCTGGCCGAGGAGGTGATCGAGGTCGGCCACCGGTACGGCGTGGCGACCGTGATCGGCTGCTCGACTCCCACCGAGATGCTGCGGGCCACCGAGCTGGGAGCTGACCTGGTGAAGGTGTTCCCCGCCAGCCTGTGGTCGCCCCGCATCCTCGCCGACGTACTGGCCGCCCTCCCCCAGCTCGAGTGCGTCCCCACCGGGGGGATCTCCCCCGACGCCGCCGTCGACTGGATCCAGGCGGGCGCCGTGGCCGTCGGGCTGGGCTCGGGCCTCACCAGTGGTGACGACGCGGCAGCTCGCGTGCAGACGTTACTGGCCTCCGTCCGGCGGGCCCGGACGTCCGGCTGAGCGCGGGACGCGACTGGGTACCGTAGAGGCACGCAGGCCGACGGCGGAAGGAGGTTGCGGTGGCAGCGGGTCACAACCACGTCGACAGTGTCGACCTCGACCATCGCTGGCGCCTCAGGGTGGTGCTGGCCATCACCACCACCAACTTCGTGCTCCAGGTCATCGGCGCCGCGATCACCCGCAGCCTGGCGCTGATCGCCGACGCCGGGCACATGCTCACCGACGTGATCGGGCTGTCCATGGCTCTGGTCGCCGCCTCGCTCGCGCTGCGGGCCGCCAGCCAGCGGCGCACCTGGGGCTTCAAGCGAGCCGAGGTGCTGGCCGCCGCAGGCCAGGCGCTGATCCTGACCGCGGTGGCCTGCTACGTCATCGTGGAAGGCATCCGTCGGCTGATCCACCCTCCGCAGGTTGCCTCCACCGCCATGATCGTCTTCGGGGTCGTGGGCCTGCTCGTCAACGTCATCGCCATCGCCGTGCTCAGCAGCAGCCGAGGCGCCAACCTCAACACCCGGGCAGCCTTCCTCGAGGTGGTCAACGACGCTCTCGGGTCCGTCGCCGTGATCGTGGCGGCTGTGGTCATCGCCACCACGGGCTGGCTGCGAGCCGACGCGGTGGTCTCGCTGCTGGTCGGATGGCTGATCCTGCCGCGCGCCGTCCTGATCCTCAGGGACGCCAGCGCCGTGCTGCTGGAGTCGACACCCAAGGGACTGGATCTCGACGACGTCAGGCGGCACCTGATGGAGACCGAGCACGTGCACAACGTCCACGACCTGCACGCGTCTCAGATCGCCACCGGGCTGCCCGTGCTGAGCGCCCACGTCGTGGTCGACGACACCTGCTTCCTCGACGGGCACCTGCCCCAGTTGCTGGACCAGCTGCAGCGCTGTGTGGCTGACCACTTCCCGATCAGCATCGAGCACTCGACGTTTCAGTTCGAGCCCCTGAGCCACGAGGTGCACGAGGCGCCGACGCACGCCTGACCGGCTCACCGAGTGCCTGTTGCTGCTCGAGCGACTCGCCAGCCTGACGCGTCGACCTCAACCAGTCCTGACCGCTCCAAGGCCGTCAGCTCCCGCAGGCAGATGGGCACGCTCACTCCGGCCAGCAGCGCGATCTCGCCGGGCGAGGCCCGGCGTCGGACCGGCAACGCCTCGTAGATCGCGAGTCGCTCGGCGTCCAGGGCGTCGGTCGGGCGCACCTCGCCCCGGACGGTCCGCAAGGTGTGCTGACCCACGGGAGACACCTGGTCCAACACGTCGGCCGCTCCCGTGACCAGAGTGGCCAGCCCGTCGCGGATCATCACGTGCGGTGCTGCCGAGATGGTGGAGTGCACCGGGCCCGGCACGGCCATCAGGTGGCGGTTGCAGCCCAGCGCCCAGGACGCGGTGTTGCGGGCGCCCGACCGGAGCGCCGCCTCGACCACCACGGTTCCCTGTGAGAGGGCGGCGATGATCCGGTTGCGGGCCAAGAAGCGGACCCGTGTCGGTGTCGCCCCCGGTGGCAGCTCCGAGATCAGCAGGTGGTCCTTGGCGATCCACCCCAGCAGGGCGGCGTTGCCCGCCGGGTAGGGAACGTCGACGCCGTTGGCCACCACACACACCGTCGGTCCGTGGACGGCCAGCGCGCCCCGGTGTGCGGCGGCGTCGATGCCGAAGGCGCCGCCGGACACCACGGTGACCCCCTGCTGCGCCAGGTCCGCGGCCAGGTCGGCCGCCACCCCGCTGCCGTAGTTGGAGGAGGCCCGTGAGCCGACCACCGCCACCGACCGGGCGACCAGCGCAGCCAGGTGGCCGGGGCCACGCAGCCACAACCCGACGGGCACGCCGCCCCGACGGTTGATGGGTTCACAGAAGTGCAGGTCGTTGATCCGCTCCGGCCACTCCTGGTCCCCGGGCATCACGAACCGTACCCCCGCCCGAGCCGCTCGCCCCTCCAGCTCCGCGACGTCCAGCACGGCCGCCCGCTGGGCGACGCCGCTGCCCAGACCACCGGCCAGGGCCTGGGCCCACGCCGCTGCGGCTCCCGCAGCCTCGACCAACGCGCAGAGAGCGGGCTCGCCACAGTCGACGACCGCGGAGAGGGCCATCCGGGCTGACCGGTCGGACAGGGACCGGGTCATGACCCACTCCGGGTCGTCGTCTCACTCTGCTCGCCGCGCCGCATGGCGAGCGCGATCGCCACCTCCTCTCGACCGGGTCGCTCACGGGCACCCAGATCACTGATGGTCCAGGCGATCCGGAGCACCTTGTCGACCCCGCGCGGGCTCAGCTGTCCGCGGCTGACCGCGTCCTCGAGGATCTCCAAGCCGTCGGGCAGTGGCAGGTGGGAGCGCAGGTATGGGCCGGACACTTCGCCGTTGTGCTGCCACCCACTGCCCGCCAGCCGGTGGGACTGCCGTGCTCTGGCCTCGAGCACGCGCTGGGCCACGGTGGCGCTGGACTCGACGCGGTGCAGGGCGGCCCGGAGGAAAGCCTTCTTCATCGGCAGGAAGCCCTGCTGGATGTCGATCCGGTCGCGCACCGGGCCGGAGATCTTGTCGGCGTATCGACGGACCGCCATGGGAGGGCAGTTGCACTGGGCACCCGGCGTCGAGGCCTGCCCGCAGGGGCACGGGTTCGCGGCCAGCACCAGCTGGAACCGGGCCGGATATCGAGCCTGCACCTCGCTGCGGCCCAACGTGATGACACCCGACTCCAAGGGAGTCCGCAGCGCGTCGAGCACCCGGACGCTGAACTCGGGGGCCTCGTCGAGGAACAGGACTCCCCGGTGGGCGCACGAGATCGCCCCCGGCTTGGCCATCCGGGTGCCACCGCCGACGATGCTGGCCACCGAGGCCGAGTGATGCGGATCCGAGTAGGGCGGTCGCGTCAGCAGTCCGTCGGACAGGTTGAAACCGGCCAGGGAGTGCACGGCCGACACCTCCAGGGCCTCATGCAGCTGTAGGTCGGGCAGCAGCCCGGGCAACCGTTCGGCCAGCATGGTCTTCCCGACACCCGGCGGACCGTGGAAGAACAGGTGATGGCGGCCTGCCGCTGCCACCTCGAGGGCCCACTTGGCGTCCAGCTGACCCACCACGTCAGCC
>JBBRYD010000061.1:0-20048 GCA_038238065.1 Propionibacteriales bacterium
CCGCGTCGCGCAGGGTCGCGTAGATACCGTCCAGGATCGTGCCGTTGAACCAGGCGCCGAGGTGCCCGCTGACCAGCACCCCGACGCGCCCGAGTCGACCCGTCGCCAGGCTCGAGGCCGTGCGCGACACTGCGAACGAGAGGTCCTCTGCGGCGGCGAGCACCCGGGCCCGGGTCTCGACCGACACCAACGGGGACAGCCGCAGGGCCCGGGAGACCGTGGTCACCGAAACCCCCGCCCGGTCGGCGACATCCTGCATGGTGGATCCGATACAACTGCTCCTGTTCGAGACGATGGCTGCAAGCGCACGTCAACGCTGTCGGCTCATCGCCGACCCGTTGCCTGAACGACGCCGTTTGACCGGCTGCTGTCAGGATCCTAGGCTGATGCAAGCGCTGTCAACCGTATCCACCCCCATCTCTGCTAAGGACCTCCACCGTCGTGACCGATCCTCTCGCTCGTGTTGCTCAGCCCGCCCTCGACGCCAACTGGTGGCGGCAGGCGACGGTCTACCAGATCTATCCCCGGAGCTTCGCCGACAGCAACGCCGACGGCATGGGCGACCTCGCCGGCATCACCTCGCGGATCGACTACCTGGCCGCGCTCGGGGTGGACGCCATCTGGCTGAGCCCGTTCTACCCCTCGGCGCTGGCCGACGGCGGCTACGACGTGGCCGACTACCGCAACGTGCACCCGCAGATCGGCACCCTGGACGACTTCGACGCGCTGGTGGCCGCCGCCAAGAGCCACGGCATCAAGATGGTGGTGGACATCGTCCCCAACCACAGCTCCGACCTGCACGAGTGGTTCCAGAAGGCCCTGGTCTCCGAGCCCGGCTCTCCTGAGCGTGACCGGTACATCTTCCGCGAGGGCAAAGGCGTCGATGGCAGCGAGCCACCGTCGGACTGGGTGTCACACTTCGGCGGCAGCGCCTGGACCCGGGTGCCCGACGGTTCCTGGTACCTGCACCTGTTCGCCCGTGAGCAGCCGGACTTCAACTGGGAGCACCGCGAGGTCCGCGACGACTTCCTGCACACCCTGCGCTTCTGGTCCGATCGGGGCGTCGACGGGTTCCGGGTCGACGTGGCCCACGGACTGGCCAAGGACCTGTCCGAACCGCTGCGCAGCAAGCCCCTCCTGGAGGGCGAGCTGCCGCTCGACGGTTCCGACCCGCTCTACGACCGCGATGAGGTGCACGAGATCTTCACCGAGTGGCGTGAGGTGTTCAACGCCTACGACCCTCCCCGCACCGCGGTAGCCGAAGCCTGGGTGCGGCCCGAGCGCCAGGTCCTGTACGCCCGGCCGACCGAGCTGGGTCAGGCGTTCAACTTCCATCTGGTCAAGGCCGACTTCGACGCGTCCCAGTACCGCACGGTCATCACCCAGAGCCTGCTCGACGCGGAGAACTCGGGTGCCTCGTCCACCTGGGTGTTGTCCAACCACGACGTGGTCCGTCATGCCAGTCGCTACGGATTGCCTGAGGGTACCGACTCGCAGAAGTGGCTGATGACCGACGGCCGGATGCCCTCGGTCGATCTCGCGGCCGGCCTGCGACGCGCCCGCGCCGCCAGCCTGCTGATGCTGGCTCTGCCGGGATCCGCCTACATCTACCAGGGCGAGGAGCTCGGTCTCCCGGAGGTGGCGGACCTGCCCGCGTCGGCCCTGCAGGACCCCATCTGGGAGCGCACGGGCAACACCAGCAAGGGTCGTGACGGTTGCCGGGTCCCGCTGCCGTGGCGCATCAGCGGCGAGTCCTACGGCTTCGGTGACGGCCCGTCCTGGCTGCCGATGCCCGCCAGCTTCGCCGAGACCTCGGTGGAGGCCGAGGCCGGAGTCGAGGGGTCGACCCTCGAGCTCTACCGCACGGCCCTGCGGCTGCGGCGGGAGCTGCAGGCCGCCGAGTCGCTGGAATGGATCGAGACCGGCAGTCCTGAGGTGCTGCACTTCGCCCGCCCCGGCGGCTGGCATTGCGTCACCAACTTCGCCTCCGCGCCGTGCGCTCTGCCGGCGGGGACGGTGTTGGTGAGCAGCGCGCCGCTGGAGCAGGGGCTGTTGCCCGCTGCGACCACCGTCTGGCTGACCGTCGGCTGACCACACCGCAGGCCGACCAGGGGTGCCCCGTCAGGTCCACCGACGCGACAGGATGGTCCCATGACGGTCTTCAGCTGCCCCAAGTCGATGGTGCACGGACCGTGTGGTGGCGTCCGGTTCGACGGGTCCTGTGAGGTTGCCGACGAACCGTGCGTCTTCCTGGGCGGTGGCCCGGTGCCGTTCGCCCGGGGTGCCGGAGATGTCGACCAGCTCGCGGTCGTGGCGGCTCGGACCACCGAAGCGCAACGGGCGCCCGGGGACCATATGCGACGGCTGCTCGGCGAGGGACGGGTGGTCGTCGCCGACTTTCCGGCCGCCCCTCTGGACGCGCGATCCATCGAGACGTCGGCGGAGGTCCTGCGGGGGTCGGTCGACGCAGTGCTGGCGGGTGACTCACCGCGCAACCGGGTGCAGCTGCCGCCGGCCTACCGTGCCAGCCTGATCCGCGATGCCGGCCTGCCGGCCTGGGCAGGCGTCAACTGCCGAGACCGCAACCGGGTCGCCATCGAGGGAGAGCTCGCCGGGCTGGCCCACGTCGGGGTAGCCGGCGTGCACTGCGTCACCGGCGACCATCCCGCCCTCGGCTCCCGGCCGGATGCCGCCGCGGTGTTCGACCTCGACTCCACCGAGGTGGCCGCTCTGGGGCGAGCCGCCGGGCTGCTCGTGTCGGTGGCCGAGTCGCCCGGCAGCCCGCCGGCGTCTTGTCGACCGGCGCGGTTGGTCGAAAAGCTGCGGGCCGGCGCCGAGGTGTGCTTCGTGAACCACTGCGCCGGTGCCGGTCCGGTCGCGGACTTCATCGCCTCGGTGCATGACCTCGGTGCGGATCCCTGGTTCGTCGCCTGCGTGCCCGTGGTCGTCGACCGCGCGAGCGCCGAGCTGCTGGCGTCTTTCACCTCGTTGCTCCTGCCACCCCGGTTCTTGGACCCGATCCTGGCTGCGACCGACCCCCTCCAGGAGGGGATCCGGCGGGTGGTCGAGCTGGCGGAGGCGATGCTGGCCGTGCCGGGGGTGGCCGGCGTCAACCTCTCCGGGGGTGGCGGACCAGGAGAGGATGTCGCCTTCGCCGGAGCTCTGGCCGAGATCGGCGGGCGTCTCAAGGCCGCTCAACCCGGCAGGTAGTCGACGGTCCAGGTGTCGTCGGTGCGCCGAAACTCCGTCCGGCGGCTGACGCGCTCGGTCCCACCCTCCCAGAACACGTATCGCGTCGGGGTCACCTCGTATCCCACCCAGCTCGGCGGCGGATCGGGCGGACCGGCCGGAGCCGCGGCGACCGCCTCGGCCCACCGGGCCCGGCGGTCCTCCAGCGACAGCCGCGCCAGCTCCGCGTCGTTGAGCCAGGCGAGATGGCGGAGGTAGGCCGACCGACGGCCGTACGCGGCTCGGCTCACCGACGCCTCCTGCACCGTCGCGCGGCCCTGCACCACCAGCTGCCGGAACAGCTCCGGAAACAGCAGCGTCAGGCAGACCCGGGGGTCAGCGTTCAGCTCGCCGGCTTTGGCCTAGCGCAGATCGGTGTGGAACACGAAGCCGGTTGCGGTGGTCTCCGACAGCAGCACCGTACGGGCGGCCGGCCCCCCGGACAGGTCGACGGTGGCCAGCGTCATCAGCGGCCGGGCGGGATCGGTGTTGTCGGGCAGCCAGGACCGGGCCCACGTCTGCGGGTCAGGAAGGGTCATCGGGCAGCGGCGGCAGGTGGTGGAAGGCGGCGATCTCGTGCAGTGCCGCCACCGACCCGGCGACCGAGGCCGTGAACAGGGCGGCACCGGCCTCGGCCGTGGCCTGGGTCGGGTCCCCGATGACGCCGCTCGGCCCGAAGTCGTTGCTCAGCCAACCGAAGGACACCGGTTTGGCGTTGAAGCCGATGTACTCCAAGCCGGCCAGGTGCTCGGGAATGTGCCGTTCGGCCAGCGACATGTCCACCAGGTCCGGTCTGACGTGCAGCACCGCCGACGTCTCGCCGTGACCCGCGTGGATGGGAAACCCCATCTCGTCCGCCCCGCCGCTCCCGTCGGGAGCCCCGGTCCCGGCCCGCTGGATCCCGGCCGGCATGGCGAAGGTGACCAGCCCGAACCGGCGTCGTACCTCCCGGACGGCCACCTGCAGCAGGGCCGAGTTGCCACCGTGGCCGTTCATGAACACCAGCTTGCGGGCGGGCGTCGCTGCGACCGAGCGGCCCAGGTCGACCAGGGTCGACATCAGGGTGTCGTAGTTGAGCCACATGGTGCCCGGGGCCCAGTGGTGTTCGTCGGACTTGGTGTAGGTGAGCGTCGGCAGCAACCAGAGATCGAGGCCCTCGGCCACCCCCTGCTGCACAGCCGCCACCGCGATCGCCTCCGCGAGCAGGGCGTCGGTGTTGAGCGGCAGGTGCGGGCCGTGGTGCTCGATGGAGCCGGTGGGCAGGATGACCACCGAGTCGGCGGTCAGCGTGCTCTGGACGGCGTCGCCGGAGAGCTCCACCAGCAGACGCGTCGCCATCAGAGCTTCCCCGCCCCGGGCGCGACCTGGTCGGTGACCAGCTTGCCCGGGTTGAGCAGCCCGTGGGGGTCTGTCCGGGCGGCCAGCTCCCGGGTGCGCTCGACCTGGAAGTCGACGTACCACTGGTGCGGGCTGTGCACTCCAACCCCCAGGCCGCGCAGCACCTCGATCCCGGCGTACACCTGCTCCGGACTCTCGTACACCCCGGCGAGCATGCCGATCGGCTGGCCGTACTGGGCCTCGATGTGCAGCATCCCGTCCTGGTAGACGGCGTGCACCTCGTCGATCCGGTCGATCAGCGCCTGACCACCGACCTCGAGGTGGAAGTAGCGGCCGGGCGACGTCTTCTGCAGCCACTCGATCGGGTGGTTGTAGGAGAGGGTGCTGATCTTGACGCACGGCTGCGGACCGGGGCGGATGTCCTCGACCCGGCCTCCGACGGAGCTGACCAGGGCCGTCGCCTCGTCCAGTGTCGACACGTCCAGGATGGCCCGCAGGCTGGCGCGGTCCTCGGGGATGGCCGGGTCGTCCGGCAGGGCGTTGGCCAAGGTGGGCAGGTCGGCCGAGACCAGCCGGGGGACCGGGTCCATGGTGCCGATCTTCATCAGGATGGCCAGCACGTCCTCGAAGGTGTCGAAGCTGGCGTAGAAGCCCTGCCAGTCGTGCACCGGGTCGAGCCGGACGGTGGCGCGGGCGATGATGCCGGTGACGCCGTAGTTGTGGATGTAGGCCTGCGCGTCGTCACCATCCACGTGGATCAGCGAGGCCTCGGGCGACGCGTGCACGACGTCCAGCGCAGCGACGAAGCCCTGGCTGTTGCTGCCGTGCAGGATCGACCCGGTACCGCCCGACCCGCCGCCGAGGAAGCCGCCGATGCTCGACTGGGCGGTGGACGGATACATCCACAGCTCCTGTCTGGTCTCGCGGGCGGCCTGCTCGAGGCTGACCATCGATGCGCCGGCCTCCGCCGTGATGACCCCGTCCCCCACCTCGACGATGGCTCGGGCTCGCGACATGTCCAGCACCAGACCGCCGGGCATCGGGATGGCCTGGCCGTAGTTCCCGGTGCCCTTGCCGCGCGGGGTGATGGCCACGCCGTGCCGTACGGCGGCGGCCACCACGCTGGCGATCTCGTCGGCACTGGTGGGGAAGGCCACCAGGTCGGCCATCCCCAGCGGCAGCTGCTCCACGATGATCGGGGACATCTTCGCTCCGTCGATGGACGCTTTCTCCCGAATCCGCCGATCCCGCGAGACCCCTCGAGGTCCGAGTGTCTGCACGAGCTCGGCGTAGAGAGCGTCCACCGACTCCGGCGGCTGGGCCGTCACTGCGGCAGGCCGATCGAGGTGTCGAGGAACTCGTTGGTGACCAGGTCGTCGACGGTCAGACCGGCCCGCGGCGGCGTACCGAGCTTCTCGGCGATCGGGCCCATCACGTCCAATACCTTCTGCACCCGCGCGTGGTCGAAGTCGCCGATGGTGGCGTTGTCGCCGTTACCGACCAGCTTGAGCTTCTTCTGCTGCTCGACGGAGAAGGCGGCCACCCCCTGGGAGTAGACCCACCCGGTGTCGTACTCCTGCACCAGCTTGATGATCAGGGCGTTCGTCGCCGTCGGGTCGGTGTAGTAGGCCACCTCGGCCTTCTGCATCGCGGGCACCAGCTTCTTCAGGCAGGGCGCGAGCGTGTCGAACGCGTCAGTGCGGACCGACATGGTGCCGGCGTAGATCTGCCACCCCGCGTCGTGGATCAGCTGGAACGCCACAGGCTTGGCCCAGTCCTTGATCTCGTTCTGGTAGATGTACGGCTCGGCGCTGGCGAAGCCCTGCTGGGCGTCCTTGCCCCGGGCCGCCACGAAGTTGGCCGGGGTCCCGTCGTAGCCCTCGTCCACGTTCTTCTTCAGGATCTGACCACTGTCCACCAGGTACTCCATGTAGGACGCGCCACCGAACACCCGGACGATCGCGCCGGTCGTCCCCAGCTCCTTGATCGTCTTGACGCTCGGGTAGGTCGCCGGGTCCCACATGATCATCTGCGGGTTGATGTCCAGCGGCGCCATCACCGCCTTCACCGGCAGCGCCTCCGACGTCTGCACCTGCCCGTCCGTGCTGGCGTAGCCCAGAGTGATCTTCTTGTCCTTGTACATCTGGGCAGCCACGGCCTCGAACCCGATGGCCGGCCCGCCGGCGCGGATCTCGACGTTCACCCCGGAGCTCTTGCCGTCGACCATCAGCGGTCCGGACACCGTCTTGAGCTTCTTGTTGATGGTGTAGTCCGTGCCGAGCATCGCGTACTGCGCGCCGTGCTCGGCTTCGGGGTTCCAGTCGGTCTGGATCACCACGGTGGCGGGGCAGACGCCGGCGAGGTCACCGGTGCCCCCGGCCGTCGACGTGGCCACCGGCGTCGTCGACTCCGGCGGTGCCTTGGAGGCGCAGGCGGCCAGGCCGGTGACGAGGGCGAGCGAGGCCGCCGTGATGAGCAAGCGGCGTCGGAAGACGGTCATTCTTCTCCTGGGTCGTAGGGTCGTTCGGGGTTCGCGAGGTATCGGCGTGCTGGGAGTCGCACAGGCACGTCAGGCGGAGGGCTCGTACCAGCGGCCGACCGCGAGCTTCCCGATCCAGCCGAAGACCAGGAAGATCACCACGCCGAGCAGCGACGCGGTGAGCACCGCGGCCCACAGCTCCGGGGTCTGCAGCCGGGACGCGTAGTTGTTGATCAGCACGCCGAGGCCGGCCTGGCCCCGGCGGAAGAAGAAGTCGCCGACGATGGCCCCGATCACCGCGAGCCCGGCCGAGATGCGCATCCCGGCGAAGATCGCGGGCATCGCGCCGGGGAACTGCAGCTTGGTCAGCACCGTCCACCGGCTCGCGCCCTGGAGCTGGAACAGCTCGCGCTGGCTCTTGTCGGCCGACTGCAGCCCGAACAACGTGTTGGACACCATCGGAAACAGCGAGATCAGCACGCAGACCAGCACCCGCGACGACAGGCTGTAGCCCAGGCTGCTCCCGATCAGCGGCACCAGGGCCAGGATCGGGATGCACTGCAGCGTCACCGCGTACGGAAAGAGGGAGCGCTCCACCCATCGGGCCTGCGACATCAGCACCGCCCAGGTCACGCCGATCACGATGGAGATGGCCAGGCCGGTCAGAGCGACCGCGGTGGACAGTCCCAGGCTGCTGAGCAGAGCGCCGGTGATCGGGGTGTCGCGCGGGTCGCTGGGGAAGAAGGAGTTCAGCAGGATGTCGGTCGGGTTGGGCAGGATCGTGGTGCGGCCCAGGCTGACCAGATAGGCCGCCAGCACGTACCAGACGGCCAGGATCACCGCGAGCGCGACCAGCGGTGGACCGTAGACCTTCAACCGCTCCTGACCGGGGGCTCTGGACGATTTCGTCAGCACCTTCGGCTGGCTGTCCTCGGCGGCCTGCTTGACGATGGTGGCGGTCATGAAGCCTCCGTAGGAGCGAAGCGACGTCCAGCCGCTGCGGCGAGCAGGGTCATGAGTGTCCTTTCCGCAGCGCGTGGGAGATGTCGCCGCACAGCGCGCCGAACTCTGCGGTGAACCGGAAGTCGGGATCGCGAGGATAAAGCTGGTCGATCTCGAAGGTGTCGACGATGCGACCGGGTCGTCCGCTCATCACGACCACCCGGGTGGAGAGGTAGACCGCCTCGGCCACCGAGTGGGTGATGAACAGTCCGGCGAAGCGGCGCTCCCCGAAGATCCGCAGCAGCTCGTCACCGAGGCGCTCACGGGTGATCTCGTCCAGGGCCCCGAACGGCTCGTCGAACAGGAACAGCTCCGGATCGAGGGTGAGCGAGCGGGCCAGCGAGGTCCGCATCTTCATGCCACCGGACAGCTGACGGGGCAGGTCCTTCTCGAACCCGGTGAGCCCGACGAGCTCGATGGCCGCCCGAGCCTTCTCGGCCCTGGTCTTTCGCGGCTCCTTGTTGAGCTCAGCCAGCAGCTCGACGTTGGCCTGCACGTCGCGCCACGGCAGCAGCGTCGCGTCCTGGAAGACGTATCCGATCCGCCGGGTGCCCAGGACGACCGAGCCCTCGCTCTCCGTCTCGAGCCCCGACGCGATCCGCAGCAGGGTGCTCTTGCCGCAACCGCTGGGTCCGACCACGGTGACGAACTCGCCGCGGCGCACGGTCAGGTCGACGCCGGCCAGGGCCACGGTCCCGTTGGGGAACTGCATGGCGACGCCGGAGAAGTCGAGCAGGGTGTCCTCGGAGGTCGTTGCCGTGGCGGTCCCGGTGGTGTCGGGAGCGGGTTGGGCGGTGGCGGTCACACTGATCGAGCCTCCAGGTCGGGTGCGGACAGCGGGATGGTCGGAACCGTGTGGGTGCGCCGGGCGTGGGTCGGGCCCGGAGCCGCCAGCTCCCGCTGAGTGGTGGTACGGGCGACCAGCCGACCGGTCCGGAAGACGAGACGCTCGGGCGGTGCGGTCGCCACGACCTCGGCCAGGTTGCGACCCCGGACGGCGAGCAGGTCGGCGCGCGCACCGACCGTCGGCCCGGCCGTGGGCAGCCGCATCACGCTGCGGGCTCCGGAGCTGACCGCGGCGTAGGCCTCGTCGACGCTCAGGTGGCCGGCGACCACCAGCAGCATCGCCGTCTCCAGCGCGTCGCTGCGGCCCAGCGGGTTGAACGGGTCGCGGACGTTGTCGGCCCCGGCGGCGAACCGGGCCCCAGCGTCGATCAGCTCGCGTGCCGGGGTAAGCCCGCGTGGCACCGACGAGTCGTGCTCCCAGCCCTGCAGATAGAGGTTGGTGATCGGGTTCGCGATGATGCCGACGTCACTGGCCACGACCTCGGCGATGACCCTCGCGCGTTCGTCGGCGTCCAGGGTGCCGAGACGGACGCAATGGCCGGCGGACACGTTGGTCGTCCAACTCCGGACGGCCCTGGCGAACGCATCAAGGGTGAGCGGACCGCCGAGGGACTCGTCCACGTGCAGGTCCACGCCGACGCCGTGACGCTCGGCGATGGCCAGCAGTCGGGCCATGTCGCCGTGCGGATCGTCGGCCAGGTGCGAGGCCCCCCCGACCAGGTCCACCCCGAGGTCGAGGGCCTCCTCGATCGCCCGGTCGGGCGTCTCGGGTCCGGCCAGGGCCACCAGCTCGAGGTCCACCAGGCCGGCCAGCTCATCGCGCACGCGCAGCGCCGCCCGGACGTTGCGGGCGGGGTCGTCCTCGATGCCGACGTCGATGTGGGAGCGGATGGCTGTGGTGCCCAGCGCCAGCATGGACAACACCTGACCGCGGGCGCGGTCGACCACGGAGTCCTCGGTCATGGTGGCCGAGTAAGCCCGCCATGCTCCGATCGCGCTGCGTAGATCACCCATGGGCGGCCGGATCGCCTCCCACGAGCAGGCTTTGTCCAGGTGGGCGTGAGGGTCGACCGTGGACGGGAGGAGCAGAAAACCGGTCAGGTCCAGCTCGCCCCCGAGCTCGTCCGAGGGTCCAGGAAGGTCGTCCCCCTGCAGCGTGGCCGCGTGCCCCCTCATGGTGACCGCCCCGCCCCGCGCCGGAACGACCGCGACGACGGTTCCCTGCGCCATGGTCACGTCGACGCACGACCCGTCCGACAGCGTCGCATTGCGCAGCAGCGAGACCTGGTCAGGCAGCAAGACGTCCCCCTCCGAGGCGGCTGGACGCCGCTAATATTGATGCGATCAATATTCCATCAAACTAGGCAGGCGCTGTTCCAGCCGTGTATCTGTCCCATTCCCGCTCAGTTACGAGACGGTCGACCTGGTCCATCCTCGCCCCTTGCGCTCACGGGGAGCCCCGCAGGCGGCCCCTATGATCGGCAGTCAGATGGAGACCGTGGACACCAACGACGACGAGCGGATGGGGAGCTACCTCCGCCGGCTCCGCCGTGCCCGTGGCCTCACCCTGATCCAGCTCGCCGGCCTGGTGGGACTGTCTCAGCCGTTCCTGTCCCAGGTCGAACGTGGCCGGGCGCGGCTCAGCATGGCGTCGTTGGGCAAGATCGCCCGGGCGCTGGGCAGCAGCCAGCTCGAGCTGGTGGCGGGCGCTGCCGGCCTGACCCGTCCCGCCGTCGCGGAGCAGCACTCCGTGGTCCGGGCCGACCAGGGCGATCATGGCGCGTACGGCCTGGGCGAGGCCAGGCTGCTGGTCAGGGGCGACCGGCCGTTCTACCCGATGACGTTCGTCGCCGACAACACCGACCCCGGAGACTTCCACGCCCACCCCGAGGACGAGTTCCTGTACGTGCTGACGGGCAACTGCTGCATCGACCTGGGGGCGAACGTCATCGCGTTGTCCAGGGGCGACTCGCTGTACTACGTCGGGGGCACGCCGCACCGCTGGTACTCCGCAGACGGCCACCGCTACGAGCTGTTCGTGGTCAAGCAGCACGTGTCCGACTTCGGGGGGACCGACTCCGACCCGAGCATGGTGGCCGAGCTGAGAGCCGCCCCGTGAGCGGGATGTTCAGCGACGTCGAGCGCGACTGCGTGGTGGCCTCCTACGAGGTGGCCGCCGACGACGTCGTGGTGCTGGAGCTGACGGCCCAGAACGGTCGCGACCTGCCGCCCTGGGAGCCCGGCTCGCACGTCGACCTGCTGCTGGCGGGCCGCGACGGGTCGAGGATGGAACGGCAGTACAGCCTGTGTGGTGATCCGGCCGACCGGGGACGCTACCGGGTCGCGGTGCTGCGGGAGACCGACGGCCGGGGCGGCTCGTCGGTGGTGCACAGCGACCTGAGCGTGGGCGCCGCGCTGCGCATCCGAGGCCCGCGGAACCACTTCCCGTTCGAGCCTCCGCCGGGATCGCCGGTCACGTTCGTCGCCGGCGGCATCGGCATCACGCCGTTTCTGGCCATGACCGGGGCGGCGGCGGCGGCGGGGTGCGAGTTCAGGCTGCTGTACGCCGGCCGGAGCCGGCGCCGGATGGCGTTCGTGGCCGAGCTGACCGAGCGGTACGGCGACCGCGTCCGGGTGCACACCGGTGACGAGCAGACCCGGCTGGATGTGCGCCGCACCATCGACGCACTGCCCGAGTCGGCGCACCTCTACGCCTGCGGACCCAACCGGCTGATCACCGAGATCGAGGCCGCCTGGGAGCCGAGGCCGCCGAGCCAGCTGCACGTGGAGCACTTCGAGCCTCGGGAGTTCGGCCCACCCGTGTGGCAGGCACCTTTCGAGGTGGAGCTCGCCCTGACCGGTGTCACCGTCGAGGTGCCTCTGGAGCAGACCATCCTGGACGTGGTGGAGAGCCACGGCGTGCTGGTGGTGTCGTCCTGCCGCAAGGGCACCTGCGGTACGTGCGAGACGCCGGTGCTGGAGGGCGACATCGAGCACCGAGACTCGGTCCTCACCCCCGACGAGCAGGAGGGGGCGGACACCATGATGATCTGCGTGTCCCGCGCCGCCGGCCCCCGGCTCGTCCTCGACCTCTGAGCCTGGCCTCACGCAGGTCAGCGACCGACCAGGGCTCGTAGTCCGGCGACGATCAACGCCTCATCGGCGCTGACCAGCTGGCCGTCGCGCACCACCACGCGGCCAGCCACCACGACGTGTCGCGGACGTCGTCCCGGCGCCGCCCAGAGCAGTCCGGCCACGGGGTCCGCCACGCCGGCATCTGCCACTCCCGAGGTGTCCCAGAGGCACAGGTCGGCGGCCGCCCCGACGCGCAGGTGACCCAGCTCGGGACGGCCCAGTCCGGCGGCGGAGCCGGCGGTGGCCATTCCCAGCGCCTCCCGCGCCGACAGCGCTCCGCCGCGCAGCGGGGCCACCTGCATCGCCAACCTGGCGTCGGCCAGCAGATGCCCGGCGTCGTTGCTGCCCCCGCCGCTGGTGCCCAGTCCGACGATGACTCCGGCCCGACGCAGCTCCGTCACCGGGGCGACCCCCCACCCCATGGGCAGGTCACACCCGGGCGCATGAGTTGCCGTCACCCCGGCGGCGGCGAGGCGGCCGATCTCGTCGGGGGTGACGTCGCAGAGGTGCGCCAGGGTCACATCCGGCGCCAGCCATCCCCACTCCGCCAACAGCTCGAGGGGCCGTCGACCGTAGCGCTGCACGGCCGCCGCGACGTCGACCTGCTCGTTGCTCTGCGTCCGGCGCCGGAGCCCCAGCTCGGTGGCCACCTCGCCGAGCAGGCGAAACGTCTCGGGCCCGTCGCTGTGCACGCCGGCCGGTCCCACGGCCAGCTGCAGCATCCCGTCGGCGCTGACGCCTCCGGGTCTCCCCGGTACCAGGGCGGCGGCGATGTCGCGGGCCGACCGGGCGGCCGTCCGGGCGTCGTCCCGCGCCGAGCCGCGCACGAACACCAGTCGGGCGCCCACGGTGTGCGCAGCCTCCGCGGTGGCGGTGGCCATCGCGACCGCGTCGGCTCCGGCGGGCCAGGTGAGGTGGTGGTCGGCCACCGTGGTGACCCCGTTCAACAGGCTCTCGGACAGGCCGGCGAGCGCGGCCACCCGGCACAGCTCGTCGTCGACGCCGGCTGCGGTGTAGGCCGCAGCCATGACGGGCAGCCACTGCGCCATGGCCACGCCGCGGGTGCCGGGTAACGTCCGGAAGGCGGTCTGCAACAGGTGGTGATGGGCGTTCACCAGTCCGGGGGTGACCACGCACCCGGTGGCGTCCAGCCGGTCGGCACCGTCGCCCGCTGAGGCCGAGACCCTGCCGTCCACCAGATACACGGGGCCGCTCGCCTCGGTGCGATCGTCGATGACCACCGTCCGCGCTCCCGAGACGGTCAGCGCTGCGTGCGCCACGGGGAATGGAGTGGGAATCGGGCGACCGGGCTGCATCAGGCAGATTCTGTCTGGTGGCGTCCGTGCTGTCACGCATCGACGCGACAGGTGCACCCGGGACGCCGCTGCTGAGCGTTCTAGAGTGCAACGCATGGACTACATCAAGCTCGGCAGCACCGGTCTGGACGTCTCACCCGTCTGCCTGGGCTGCATGACCTACGGCGATCCGGAGCGGGGTAACCACCCGTGGTCGCAGCCCGAAGACCAGAGCCGGGTCCTCATCAAGCAGGCCGTCGAAGCCGGCATCAACTTCTTCGACACGGCCAACGTCTACTCCAACGGCTCCAGCGAGGAGATCACCGGACGCGCGCTGGCCGACTTCACCGCTCGCGACGAGGTGGTCATCGCCACCAAGGTCCACGGAAGGATGCGCCCCGGTCCCAACGGCGCCGGCCTGTCCCGGAAGGCCATCTTCACCGAGGTCGACGCCAGCCTGACCCGGCTGGGGACCGACTACATCGACCTCTACCAGATTCACCGTTGGGACGCCGCCGTGCCGATCGAGGAGACCCTCGAAGCCCTCTCCGACGTGGTCAGGTCCGGGAAGGTCCGCTATCTCGGAGCTTCCTCGATGTATGCCTGGCAGTTCTCCAAGGCGCTGTACCTGCAGCAGATCAACGGCTGGGCGAAGTTCGTCACCATGCAGGACCACTACAACCTGCTCAACCGGGAGGAGGAGCGGGAGATGATCCCGCTGTGCGCCGACCAGGGCGTCGGGCTGATCCCGTGGAGCCCGCTGGCTCGCGGCAAGCTGACCCGCGACTGGGACGAGACCACCAACCGCTCGGAGACCGACGCGTTCGGCGCTCGGCTCTACCACGAGGGCACCGACCGCGCCATCGTCGACGCGGTCAAGCGGGTGGCGGACGAGCGCGGGGTCACCCGGGCTCAGATCGCGCTGGCCTGGGTGTCGCACAACCCGGTCGTCAGCGCCCCTATCGTCGGGGCGAGCAAGTCGGCGCACGTGGACGACGCCGTGGCCTCGTTGGACATCATGCTGACCGACGACGAGCTGGCCCTGCTGGAAGAGCCCTACGAGCCGCACGCCGTCGCCGGGTTCTGAAGGATCCCCCCGCACAGCCGCACCCACTGCACGCAGCCGCACCATCTGCACACGGTGCGGCTGCTCCGTCGGGATGCGGCTGCGGGTCCGGGTGTGAACGGCGCGACCGTCAGGCGTGCCAGCAACGTCTCCGCCCGGTTGCCGTTTAGGGTGTGGCTATGCCCCTGTTCGGCCGCAAGAGTGCTGCCCCGCCCGGAACGAGCGTGATCGAACGCCCCTCCCTGCCCGACCCCCCCGGCGCTGGTGTCGACGGACTGCGTTCGATGGAGGATCACCGGGACTACCTGTTGAGCTGCATCCAGGAGCTGCCGCCGTTCCGCCAACAGATCCTCGACGTGCTGGATCTCAGCATCAGCGAAGACGTCATCGCCGGCATCAGCCTGCCCGGCTTCGACAACTCCGCCATGGACGGATACGCGGTCTACGCGGTCGACGTCGAGGAAGCCAGCGACGCATCGCCGATCAGCCTGCCCGTGGTCGGCGAGGTCGCCGCGGGCCAGTCAGCCAGCCATCGCCTGTCCCCGGGCACGGCGATGAAGATCATGACCGGGGCCCCTATCCCACCCGGCGCTGACGCGATCGTGCCGTACGAGAGCACCAACCGCGGCAGCGATGACGTACTGGTCTTCGCTCCCAGCCTCAACGGCCAGCACATCCGCCGTCGGGGCGAGGACATCGAGGCCGGCACCCAGGTCTACTCCGCCGGCGACGTGCTCGGCCCCCGCGACGTGGGGCTGCTCGCCGCCATCGGTCTCGACCAGGTGCTGGTCCGTCCGCGGCCCCGGGTGGTGGTGATCTCGACCGGCTCGGAGCTGGTCGAGCCCGGGCTCAGCCTCAACGACGACGAGCAGATCTACGACTCGAACTCCTACCTGCTGGCCGCTGCAGCCCGGTCCGCCGGCGCTCAGGTCTACCGCGTCGGCCTGGTCAGCGATGACGCCGATGCGGTCAAGCAGGTCATCAACGACCAGCTGATCCGGGCCGACCTCATCCTGACCACCGGGGGAGTGAGCCAGGGCGACTACGACATCATCAAGGCCGTGATGCCGGAGATGGGGAGCACCGAGTTCACCCAGGTGGCGATGCAACCGGGCAAGCCGCAGGGCTTCGGCCTGATCGGGGAGCACCAGGTGCCGATGATCATGCTTCCGGGCAACCCGGTGAGCGCCTTCGTCTCGTTCGAGGCCTTCGCCCGGCCGGTGATCCGTAAGCTGATGGGCACCCGCCCGTACGTCCGGACGACCGTCACGTGTCAGGCCCTGCACGCCATCAACTCCGCCCAGGGGCGCAAGCAGTTCGCGCGCGGGATCGTCAGCCTGGCCGGCGACGGTTCACGCCAGGTCGAGCTGGTCGGCGGACACGGTTCGCACCTGCTCGGCGACCTGGCCCGGGCCAACGCCCTGGTGATCCTCCCCGAGGACACCGACTTCGTGGCGTCAGGCGACAACGTCGACGTGTGGCTCCTGACCGACGAGCACTGACGTGACCGAGTCCGTCCTGCCGCACCTGTCGGCGACCGGCGATGCGCGGATGGTCGACGTGTCCGACAAGGCAGCCACCGCCCGTAGCGCCACCGCCGGCGCCACCGTGTTGCTCAGCGCCGACTGTGTGACCGCACTGCGCGACGGGACCGTGCCCAAGGGCGACGCTCTGGCGGTCGCGAGGATCGCCGGCATCCAGGGGGCCAAGAAGACCTCCGACCTGATCCCGCTCTGCCACCCGTTGTTCATCAGCGGCGTCGACGTGCTCACCGAGGTGGTCGATACCGGCGTGCAGATCACCGCCACCGTCAAGACCACCGACCGGACCGGGGTGGAGATGGAGGCCCTGACCGCCGTCACGGTCGCGGCCCTCGCGGTGTTCGACATGGTGAAGGCCATCGACCGGGCGGCCACCATCACCGACATCCGGGTGCTGGCCAAGTCCGGCGGTCGGCGTGGCGAGTGGAACCGTGGTTCAGCCACGGCCGCGGAGGATACTGAGACGTCATGACCTTCACCGCACTGGTGATCACGGTGTCCACCCGAGCCGCGGCCGGGGTGTACGAGGACAAGTCCGGCCCGATCATCGCCACTGCTCTGGCCGACCTCGAGTTCGAGGTGGACGGTCCGCTGATCGTGCCCGACGGTGACGAGGTGGGCCAGGCGCTGCGGGACGCGGTCGAGCAGGGATACGCGGTCGTCATCACCACCGGCGGGACCGGCCTCAACCCGCACGACCACACGCCCGAGCAGACCCGGACCGTGCTCGACTACGAAATCCCACAGCTTCCCGCTGCGGTGGCGCGGTACGGCGTGGACCACGGGGTTCCGACCGCACTGCTGAGCCGCGGTCTCGCCGGCGTCGCAGGCCGGAGCCTGATCGTCAACCTGCCCGGTTCGAGCGGGGCCGCTCGCGACGGGATGGTCGTCCTCGGCTCGATCCTCGCGCACGCGGTCAGCCAAGTCCGGGGTGGGGACCACTGACGTGGGTCCTGGCACTGACCGTCCGCAGCGCAGCGGCTCAGGGTTCCAGCCACTGCTGGCCCGGCACAAGTGGCCCGTCACACTGCAGCACGGCCCGATCTCGCTGCGGCCGATGCGCTACCGCGACCAGTCCGAATGGGAACGGGTCCGGCGCGCCAACCACGGCTGGCTGCGGCCCTGGGAGGCCACGTTGCCCAACGGCACGCAGACCCTGCCGTCGTCGTACGCGGGGCTCGTCCGCTCGCTGAAGCAGCAGGCCAAGGAAGGGAGGATGCTGCCCTGGCTCATCTTCTACGAGGTCTCTCCGGTCCGAGGCGAGCCGCCGAAGCCGCAGCTGGCCGGACAGCTGACGGTGAGTGGCATCGTCGGGGGATCGGCGTCGTGGGCGCAGATCGGCTACTGGATCGACGAGCGGTTCGCCGGCCGCGGGATCGTTCCTGCCGCGGTCGCCCTGGCCGTGGACTACTGCTTCGGCACGCTGTCGCTGCACCGGATCGAGATCGCCATCCGACCGGAGAACGAGAAGAGTCTTCGGGTGGTGGAGAAGCTCGGCTTCCGGCCCGAAGGGCTCCGACCGCGCTATCTGCACATCGACGGTGATTGGCGCGACCACCTCGTGTTCGCGCTGAACTCCGAGGAGGCGCCGGAGGGTCTGCTGCGGCGCTGGGAGCAGCGTCGCTGACCTGCTCGGCGAAGTGCTTTCCGACACACCGAACCAGATCACGGCCAGGTGACGGCTATCCGCATACGGTCGCGGTGTGGGTACGACTGGACTGATCTTCGGCGCGATCGCGATCGCGTGGCTTGCTTATCTCGTCCCGCACTTCGCCAGGCGCGGAGACGATGAGGCGATCGTCGACGAGGCTGACCCGGCCAGCCGGTTCTCCGAGTCGATGCGGATCCTACGGCGGGGCACGGCTCCGCTGCTCGACCAGGATCTGGCCGAGATCGGCTCCTTCGAGGTCTCTACTCCAGTCACTCGCCGGGCGGCCATCGCGGACCTTCAACGGATGGAGACGCTCGCCGCCTCCCGCCGCCGTCGGGTCCTGGTCGCTCTACTGGTCGCGCTGACCGCGGTGGTGGGGGTGGCGCTGCCGGGCATGGCGCCCTGGTGGACCACGGCCATACCGGGCGGCCTGCTGGTGCTCTTCGTGGTGGTGGCGCGGTTCAGTGTCCGATCGATGCGGCGCAGTCTGGACGCGCGCTACAGCGACATCTGCGCGGGCAGCGAGGAGGCCACCGTGTTCTTGAGCCGCAAGGATGTCGTCAAGGCCCAGCCGGGGCAGCAGCCCACCGAGAAGCCTGGGACCCTGTGGGATCCGGTCCCGATCACCATGCCGACCTACGTGTCCAAGCCGTTGGCTCCGCGCACCGTCCGCACCATCGATCTCTCCGGCCCCCAGATCGCCGCCTCGCTACCCAACGAGGTTCCGGTCACGGCCGACCCGCCGCAGGCGCCGGTACGCAGGGACCGCGACGAGCGCGACGACGAAATGCCGGAGGCTGCCACCGCCTGACGGTGGTAAGGTCTCCCGTGCTGTCTTGCTCGACCGGGCGGCTGAGGGGCTTTGGCGCAGTTGGTAGCGCGTCTCGTTCGCAACGAGAAGGTCAGGGGTTCGAATCCCCTAAGCTCCACTTAAACCAAACATCAACTGACCAGGCAATATCCTGCAGGCGTGCGGTGGTTGGGCGGTTGTCATTCCGACTCGGCTCGATCCCATTTGCCCCCCGTTTGCCCCCGCCCGTTCAAACGGTCCAAACCCGCCCTGTCGGCCGGCGTCCCCAGGTGGTGCAGATACAAGTTCGTCGTCGCAATCGACGCGTGCCCCATCCAAGCCTGAACGGTCACCGGGTCCACCCCACGGGACAGCCACAAGCACGCAGCGGTGTGCCGAAGATCGTGAATCCTCCGACCCTCAGCAACAGTCGACCACGCCAACGTGCGCTTGAACGCCGACGCATGCAGCTGGTGGCCGGTAGTGGTGACGAAGAGGGCTTCATCAGCGTCACGGCCCAACGCCATCTCCCTCACCAGAGGCAGCACCCGGTCAGCGACCGGCACACGACGCGAACGACCAGACTTGGTCCCCTTCACAGAGACACCCTCCGGGGCCGCCCGCTGCACGACCAGCACAGGCATCGGCACCTCGATCAGATCGCGAACCAAAATCGCTCTCAACTCAGACCAACGAAGACCAGTCCACCCGTCGATCAACATGATGTCCGCTAGCCGTTGGTTCCGTTGGGAAGCGCTGGCGTACATCTGCTCAAGGCCGTCCTCACTGAAGGGAAACATCTCCGTACGCGGCACCGACGACTTGGGCACCCTAGATGGGGTCACCGGATTCGCCACGATCATCCGCTCCCGGACCGCCCACGCGAAGAACGACGACAGTGAGTCGCGGAACCGTCGAACTGACGCTTCAGCAAAGCCAGCACGAGTCAAAACAACTAACGCCCGCGAAATCTCCCGGTCCGTCACAGCGCGCACCGCCAGAACCGCCAACGCGGTCGGTATGAGCCGGGGGACCGCCGCGTCGGCGACGTACGTCTTGGCCGCTACGGACACCTTGCGCTCCTCCAGCCAGATCGGCAATAGCACCTTGACTGTCGTTCGACCAGCACGAGGATCCACGCCACCGGCGAGGGCAGCACGTTCTCGGTCGCGCCACGCCAGCGCCTCACGTCGAGTGTTGAACGTCTTGCTACCCACGAACTCGCGACCCGACTTCACGACGGCACAGAACTGCCCCGAGGGAAGTTACCGGATGGTCACGCTGCCACCTGTCTCAGCCACTCGGCAATGTGGTCCCGGCGGTAGCGGGGCACATTGGGAGAAAGCCAGGTCACCCGTGGACCAAGACCGCTTGCGCGCCAACGTCCCAGCGTCGAACGGTCGACCCGCAGCAGACTCGCCACCTCCGCGGTCGTGAGAAGCGACGGCAGCTCCACCATTGCAACTTCGTTCATCGATCGACATCCTTCCGTTGGCGCGGAGGTTTCGGCCTCCCCGACGTTTGATGGTGTTGGTCTCCTGGCTGCCCGTCCAGGGCACTTCGTGTCACTACGTGATTCGCTGCGCTCACCCTTGACTGCCATCCCGGAGACCAAGGGATTTGGCGGTTATCGGGGAGGCCGAAACGAGAGTGGTCGGTCACCTCCAGCTGCGACTC